>NZ_CP104558.1:4211238-4519151 GCF_025398035.1 Rossellomorea vietnamensis | reverse complement strand
TTGTGCCAATATGTTACGTTGATTCGTTACATCAACTCTCTAAGTCGCCTTAGAGTTCAGACCATATCTTACACTCATTTGAGTGTCCTCGCACTTCGGAGTCACTCGACTCCTACTCTACTCGCTTCCGCCAGATGCAGCGTGCTTTCGATGGCCGTTGAACCTTCTCCATTTCAGAGGAGCTTGGCTGCTGATTGTCTTTATCCACTTACTGTTTTTGAGCATTCACGTTTGCCGTTTCCGGCTGCGTTGTAGCCAGTAAGTCATGTATGATGTTTTTAACATAATCAAAGTTATTGAGTATGTCATCTTCCCAAAAACGTGTGATGTGATATCCATTGCCTTGAGCAATCTCATTTTTTTCCAAGTCGATTTTCATTCTTTCTTTTTGCCAATCTTTTGGTTCTGGATAGAACTTGGGATTAGCATGCCAATAATCTCCATCGCATTCAATAATAATTTTATATTCAACAAGCAAAAAGTCATATTGCCTTTTTTGAAGAATGAATGAGTACTTATACTTCATTTTCAATTCTTGTAGGTATTTCTCCATAAGGAATTCTATCTTGGTTTTACGAAATACCTGTTCTTCAAATTGTTTTATTGTTGCTTGTCGAATCTTCTCTATGGTTTCTTCACTGTAAATACCAGTCTTGCCACTATTCCAAGAAGGGGTTTTGTTTGCTTTTCGAGTTTTAGCAGTCTTGGATATGATTTTTTGAAAGTGTTGAAGCTTTTCTTCTTCCTTCAATGACTCATGCCAAGATTTTGCCAAGCTCTTTTTAAGTTGCTTATGGCAAGACTCACTGCAGGTGCTCACCCTAAGATCTTCTTTTTCAAAATCTTTTGAGCAAACCTTACACTTTCTTAAACGGCTTTGGCGCCGTCCACATCCTTTACTACAGTATTTATTGGGTTTGCCTCTTCTCAGCTGTACAATACTTTTGCACGTCTCGTTATAGCACTCCAGGTCATCCCTAGTGTAATAGTAGCTAACCAAGTAATCTTTCAATGAAAGTTCATGTTCATTTTTTAAATGCGATGTAAATCGTCCTTGTTTGTTATGAGAAATTTTGAATCCACAAATCTTACACGTCTGAGATTTTTTTGCATCATATGGTATCATGCTATTCACCTCACGATAGGTATTTTTTCATTATACTGATCAGAAGGCTGAACAACACACTACCTTAAAGAGTTTCCAGCAATTCACGAGGTTTATTTATAGACGAGGCACTTATGCTGTTTTACCACGTCTTGATCCGCCCTGCTCAACCAAGTGAGTCAGTTTCGCGATGTCATCCAGCCAGGAAACGGAACCTGATGATTTCCCGTTGACACCTTTCGCGAGAGTATTACGTGGACGAAGGGTCGATCCGTTCGTTCCGACTCCGCCGCCGCGGCTCATGATCTCCATCACCTGCTTGCGGTGCTCTGAGATACCTTCGCGGGAATCCTGTACGAATGGCATCACATAACAGTTGAAATACGTTACATCCGTGCCTGCACCCGCTCCGTATAGGACGCGTCCGGCAGGAACAAAATGGAGATTCACTAGCTCATGATAGAATTTTTCAAACCAAACCTGTCTCTTTTCAGGAGTTTCTTCCACCTCTGCCAAGCCTGTTGCGTTACGCTTCGCAATTTGTTCATAGTAGACTTCAAGTGGTTTCTCAATGACATCGAGTGTCCTCGAGACAATCCCCGTCTCCATCTCCTCCGGTTTATCGATGGCACTTCTGTACTCTTCTTCGATCCAGACAGATGCTTTTTTCGTTTCCCAATCAATGCTTGAAATGTAGCCCAATCCCCTTGCAGGGAACTTGGGATCCTCCTTGATGGTCAGGACCACGAAGTCTCCTTCGTTAAGAGTGATCTTCTCCGTGTCCTTGAACGAATAACGATCGATCATGACAAGACGGGATACACCTTTGTGTGTAGTATTCATATCCGGTGTGATGGGATGTACTTGAGGGAACAATCCAATATCCTTATTTAATCTCTCGGTGTTTAATTTCATCGCATTTTTCGACGCAACAGTCATAAAGACAACTCCTTCTATCTCAAATGTTTCAGTTTCTGTTTTCTTCGCTGATGTCTTATATCAAGTATTAAGATATCATAGCCATTCTGGAAAAGCAATAAATAAACACAACATATTGTGTACGAAAAATTATTCGACACACCATATATTGTGTTTCAGGTCAATAGGTCATTTGTTTGTCAAACGGTTAATATGCCAATAAAAATAGAAAACGCGAGAAAAGAATAGAAAAACATCTATTAATCCGGCCATTTCTATTAATTTAGAACTTGATATAACATAAAGCACCGTAATCGTTGGTAAAATAGGAAAAAAGCGACAAGCATCGCTTTTTTTCTACAAAAAAATTTTTTAACGTTTAAAATTCCACTCATCAGATTCGTATCGTGATTCGGCAAGATCCACAACATATTGTGTTTCCTCTTCAGAGAGCTCATAAGGCTCGAGATGGATGTTCAATCCTTCCTCAAAACCTTTTTTGAATGCTTCCTTCGCCATATCCATGGTGACCGGCACAGAACTGATTTCATTCATTGCAACAGCCTTGCTTTTAAATGCCCGCTGCATACGCTCTTTTACCCTGTCGGATGGATAGTTAAACAGGCTGAACAACTTATCCTCATCAAGATCCAATAGAATCGAGCCGTGCTGAAGGATGACACCTTTTTGTCTGGTCTGTGCACTTCCTGCCACTTTCCGTCCTTCCACGACAAGCTCATACCAGCTCGGAGCATCAAAACATACCGCTGATCGCGGGTTCTTTAATCCTTCCCGCTCTTCTGCCGTCCTTGGTACAGCAAAGTAGGCTTCGAGACCAAGCCCTTGAAATCCCTTCAGAATCCCTTCTGAGATGACACGGTACGCTTCTGTGACGGTCCTCGGCATTTCCGGGTGTTCTTCTGAAACGATGACGCTGTACGTCAATTCATGTTCATGAAGAACCCCTCTGCCTCCCGTCGGGCGTCTTACAAAGCCGAGTCCGTGTTCTTTAACTGCTTCAAGATTGATTTCCTTTTCTACTTTTTGAAAATAACCGACGGAAAGTGTCGCTGGATCCCACCCGTAAAACCGGATCGTAGGAGGGATCTTCCCTTCACTGTGCCAATCGAGCAAGGCCTCATCAAGGGCCATATTATAAGAGGGAGAACAATTCCCGGAGTCAATGAATCTCCACGTTTCCTTTTTCATGCAGCATACCTCATTTGCGTCTTCTATTTATATTGTTATGTAAAAAATCATCTTCATTCAAGTCCGTTACTAGTCTATCAAATCCAATCGAAAAAACAAAGAAAAACAGATTGGAAAGTCTTTGCTTTAAAATAATAAATTTGTTTTGATTCTTACGCACTTCATGAATATAATAGAAGGTAGCGCATTTGTAGAAAGGAGCATGAATGATGGAAGGATTATATATTCTTTTAGTCGTACTTGGTGGAATCATCATCTATTCACTTTTTACGTTCTTCTATCAAAAGAGAATCGTGAATACACTGAATGAGGAAGAATTTCGAGCAGGATATCGTAAAGCTCAATTGATAGATGTTCGTGAAGCGAATGAATTTGAAAACGGTCACGTCCTCGGTGCACGGAATATTCCTTTGTCACAGATCAAAATGAGACAAAAGGAAATCCGCTCAGATCAACCTGTATACCTTTATTGCCAAAGCGGGCTCCGCAGTGGAAGAGCAGCTCAAATGCTGCACAAAAAAGGCTACCGCAATCTTCACCAGTTACAAGGTGGATTCAAAAAGTGGACAGGTAAAGTAAAGCATAAAAAATAATGCAGAGAGATCGCCCAGGGGCGATCTTTTTTATTGGATGTGGTTCGTGCATGATCCGGTTCGTGAGTGGCCGTGATACATCCGCAAATGGAACTAAATGGTTTTCGGCTGGATTTCTTCTTAAAACGGCTTGATTTTTTGATATTTCGGCCGAATTATCCATCAAAACGGCTGGTTTCCTGTTCATTTCGGCTGGATAATCACTCAGATCGGCCGGATTCCCCCTCACAATCACTACACATCAAAGGTCCGTCCCTCGAATAAAAGCCCTGCAGAGATTTCCTGCAGGGCTTTCGATTTAGAAAGGATGTTTAGCTCTCTTTTGTATAACGAAGTACCGGTTTTCTTGCAGCCAGTGTTTCATCCATACGCTTCACGATGGTTGTGTGAGGGGCTTCCTGGACGATTTCCGGTGTTTCTTCTGCTTCTTTGGCAATTTGGATCATGGCGTCAATGAAGGAATCAAGGGTTTCTTTTGATTCAGTTTCCGTCGGTTCGATCATCATGCACTCTTCCACGTTTAATGGGAAGTAGATGGTTGGCGGATGATATCCGAAGTCCAGTAATCGCTTCGCAATATCCAATGTACGGACGCCGAGCTTCTTCTGACGTTTCCCACTGATGACAAACTCATGCTTACAATGACGATCGTATGGCAGGTCAAAGTGAGGTGCCAGGCGGCGCATCATGTAGTTGGCATTCAGGACCGCGTTTTCCGTTACGGCTCTGAGTCCATCCGGCCCCATCGTCCTGATATACGTATACGCACGGACATTGATTCCAAAGTTTCCATAGTAAGGTTTTACCCGTCCGATGGATTCAGGTCTGTTGTAATCGAATTCGAATGTGTCACCATTTTTCACCAGTACCGGTTTAGGAAGGTATTTAATCAAGTCTTCCTTCACGCCGACAGGACCACTTCCTGGACCGCCTCCTCCGTGAGGGCCAGTGAATGTTTTATGGAGATTTAAATGTACGACGTCAAATCCCATATCCCCCGGTCTTGCTTTGGAAAGGACGGCATTTAGATTGGCGCCATCATAATACAGCTTTCCGCCAGCTTCATGAATGATCGAAGCCATTTCCATGATATTCTCTTCGAATAATCCAAGTGTGTTCGGATTTGTCAACATCAGGGCAGCCGTGTCATCCCCGACGACGCGCTTAAGATCGTCTAAATCAACGAGCCCATTATCGTTCGACTTCACCGTTACCGTTTCAAAGCCGGCAACCGTTGCGCTGGCCGGGTTCGTTCCATGAGCGGAATCGGGTACGATGACCTTCGTACGGTGTGTATCACCGTTTGCTTCATGATAAGCACGGATCATCATAAGGCCTGTCCATTCGCCATGGGCCCCTGCAGCAGGCTGAAGGGTGACTTCATCCATACCGGTGATTTCTTTCAAATGCTCCTGCAGGTCATACATCAGTTCAAGGGCACCTTGAACGCTTTCAGGTTCCTGCAGCGGGTTGATATGGGCGAATCCGTTCAAGCGTGCAACGTTTTCGTTCACTTTCGGATTGTATTTCATCGTACAGGATCCAAGTGGATAGAAACCTGAGTCCACCCCGTGATTACGTTTGGATAGGGCCGTATAATGGCGCATGATATCGAGTTCAGAAACCTCCGGGAGCTCCGGTGCTTCTGTACGGATGTAATCTGATGGAATGAGCTCGGATAAATCTACCTGAGGTACATCCATTTCAGGTAAGCTGTAACCAATTCGGCCTTCTTTTGATAATTCAAAAATAAGAGGTTGATCTTGCTTATTCATGACAATCCCCCAATTCTGCTGCGAATGCATCAATTTCATCTTTGCTGCGAAGTTCCGTGACAGCCACCAGCATATGCTGCGTTAAGCTGTCATCCATAAGCCCAAGGTCATATCCACCGATCATGTCTTTTTCAAGTAGCTTTTGATTGATTTCTTTGACAGGCCTATTTACTTTTATGACAAACTCATTGAATGATGGTCCTTCAAACGCGACGAGGAATCCTTTCGCTTTTAAGGCTTCTTTGGCGTAATGAGCTTTTTGGATATTTTGAACGGCCATTTCTTTGACACCCTGTTTTCCGAGTGCCGTCATCGCGACGGATGCAGCGAGTGCATTCAATGCCTGATTGGAACAGATATTCGATGTCGCTTTGTCCCGACGGATATGTTGTTCACGGGCTTGAAGAGTCAAAACGAAACCGCGGATGCCATCTTCATCGACGGTTTGACCGACCAGGCGTCCAGGTACCTTACGCATAAGCTTCTTATTCACGGCGAAGTATCCGCAGTGAGGTCCACCGAAGGCACTCGGGATACCGAATGGCTGTGCATCCCCAATGACAATGTCCGCCCCTAATTTACCTGGGGGGGTAAGTGCGCCGAGCGCAAGGGGATTTGAGGAAACGACGAACATCGCTTTATCCCCATGTGCCACTTCCTCGATCGCTTTCAGCTCTTCTACACGCCCGAAGAAGTTAGGATATTGAACGATGACCGCTGCAATCTCATCACTCATCAATTTCTTAAGTTCTTCCACATCGGTTACACCATCCGTGTGCGGAATTTCCACCACTTCGATATACTGACCTTTTGCATATGAGCGCAAAACATCACGTGACTCTGGATGGACTGTGCTTGACACAAGGACCTTCTTCCGGCGGGTCTGGCCTGCACTCAGCATGGCTGCTTCTGCAAGAGCCGTTCCCCCATCATACATAGAGGAGTTGGCTACATCCATACCTGTCAGCTCACATATCATTGTCTGGAATTCAAAGATGGCTTGAAGCTCCCCTTGGGAAATTTCAGGCTGATACGGCGTATACGCTGTATAAAACTCTGATCGCGATAATACGTGATCTACGATGATGGGCATGTAGTGATCATAGACCCCTGCCCCGAGAAACGATGTATGACTTTTCAGGTCAGCATTCTTTGCTGCCATTTTAGTCAGTTCCTTTACCAATTCCGTTTCGGACTTCGCTTCTTTGATGTTGTAATCCCCTTTGAAACGAACCTGTTCAGGAATATCTTCAAATAGATCGTTAACGCTGTCTACTCCTATTTGTTCTAACATTTCCCTTTGATCCTGCTCTGTCATCGGTAAATAACGATGCTTCATGACCGTCATTCCTCCCCTATTTCTTTGGTCTTTTATAAAAAGGTGTTGATGCCACTTTCGCTTTAAGCTTTTTCCCCCGGATTTCAACCAATACTTCTGTATCCAGTGAAGTGAATTCCTTATTAAGCAATGCCAATCCTATATTTTTCTTTAAGGTAGGAGATTGTGTCCCTGTTGTGACTTCCCCTATTTCTTCTTCACCTGAAAATACTTTGTAACCATGACGGGGAATGCCGCGGTCGATCATTTCGATACCCACGATCTTTCGAGGGGCACCTTCTTCTTTTTGTCGTTTCAGTACTTCCTGCCCGATGAATGGAATCTCTTTATTCACTTTGACAGCGAATCCGATTCCCGCCTCGATTGGTGTGATCGATTGGGATAATTCCTGTCCGTAAAGGGCAAGATTCGCTTCAAAACGCAATGTGTCACGTGCACCCAGTCCGCATGGA
The DNA here is from genome assembly GCF_025398035.1 of Rossellomorea vietnamensis. Taxonomy (NCBI): domain Bacteria; kingdom Bacillati; phylum Bacillota; class Bacilli; order Caryophanales; family Bacillaceae; genus Rossellomorea; species Rossellomorea vietnamensis. Next base: position 4,511,760 of record NZ_CP104558.1, on the reverse strand, counting down.
AGGACGCCTCTCTCCTTGCCGGCATCCAGGATCGCCTTCCAGATCGCAGCCGCATCACCTGCATCACAGTAAATCTCGAATCCGTCTTCCCCTGTGTAACCTGTACGGGAAATGAGTGCGTGCTTTCCATCTATACTCACTTCGGTCTGAAATTTAAAAAACCCGATGTCACTCAATGCATGTTCATTTGTGATTGTTTGTAAAACCTCTTCGGCAATCGGACCTTGTAGTGCCAATTGCGCCATATGTTCAGAAATATTATTAATTTCAACTTCTTTTGTCTGATGTTCTTTCAGCCATTTGAAATCTTTATCTATATTTGCTGCATTGACAACAAGCAAATAATCATTGTCTTTAATTTTATAAACAAGTAAATCATCGACCGTCCCACCGTTTTCGTAGCACATAGCCGTATACTGAGCTCCTCCGTCTTTCACTTTGGAAACATCATTTGTCATCATTTTTTGTAAGTAGTCAAGAGCCCCTTCACCCTTCACTTCAATTTCTCCCATATGAGAAACGTCGAATAGTCCTGCCCGGGATCGTACCGCTTCATGTTCTTCCTTAATACTTGAGAATTGCACTGGTAAAGCCCAGCCACCGAAGTCGATGGTCTTTCCTCCATACTCTTTGTACACTTCGTATAAAGGTGTTTGTTTTAACTCTGACATGACTTTTCCCCCTTTATCTTCCTTACATGCATAATCCTTAACCACGTTTTATCCCATGAAAAAAGGACAGAAAAACCCCTTTTCATAAAGAAGGTTTCTCTGTCCTTGCACCTGAAAGTTTACCGAAGAACGGCTTTCCCCTTTGGTGGTTTCCTGAGTCGGAAACACTCTCCAGAGTTGCGTCCAACAAGAGTCTTTTTGCCTGAGAGATTCACACTTTTACGTGCTTGCTCCTTCGGCGCTGTATGCACAGTCTCTCCCCTTGTCATCATTCGCCAATATTCCTTGAAACAATTGGTCATACTAGAAATATACAGAAGAAATGTTGTAAATGTGAATGTTCGGATTTTCGAGTTTTTCTAACAATTGAAAATCTATTTTCATCCTACCATTAAATACGAGTTTTGAGCAATCATTTTTATAAGAATTAAGGAGATGTTTTTCAGATGAATGTTGAAGTTATATTTGATGAAGAGTGGGGAGAGGGTCTCGAGAATTTAATCGAAAATGATGGGCCATGGGGGAACTGGGAACTTTATAAGCTCGCCATCGAATTCGAGCATCATCTTGCAATTCCGAACTTTGAAGGCCTGCAGGCTCCGAAACATTTGGCAAACGTCACTCCTCTCCCTCATCAGCTGGAAGCAGCGAAACAGGTTGTGGAAACGATGAATGGAAAAGCCATCCTTGCAGATGAAGTCGGACTCGGGAAGACGATCGAGGCAGGGTTGATATTAAAAGAGTACATGATTCGGGGTTTAGTAAAAAAAGTATTGATACTTGTTCCCGCTTCCCTCGTTTCTCAGTGGGCGTATGAATTGAACAGCAAGTTCTTCATTCCCGCCGTACCCCAGAGAAAGAGCTATGTATGGGATCAATGTGACATCGTGGTCTCTTCCATGGACACTGCTAAAAGAAGTCCTCACCGGGAAAAGGTGTATGAACAGGATTATGACCTGGTGATCATTGACGAAGCTCACAAACTGAAAAATCATAAAACAAAAAACTATGAATTTGTGCAGAATCTAAAGAAGAAATTCTGCCTGCTTTTGACTGCCACGCCCATTCAAAATCGTGTTGAGGAAATCTTTCATCTTGTTTCCTTATTAAAGCCGGGGCATCTTGGAAATGAATCGGGATTTACGGACAGATATAAAAAAGGAGATCGTTCGCTTCAGGAGGATGAACATTTAAAGAGCCTCATTAACAAAGTGATGATCCGTAACCGACGTGGTGATACTGGTATCGAATGGACAAAGCGACATGTGAAGACGGTTTTGATCGATTTCAATGAAGCCGAAAGGAATCTGTATAACAGTATCGATCTGCTCAGGGGGAGATATGATGACTGGGCCAATTCAAGTTCCTTCTCCCTTTTGACTTTACAGAGAGAAGCATGCAGCTCACGTGAAGCTGTTTTTTACACCCTGAAGAATATGCTTGAAAAGAAGGAATCACCTACACCCGCCTTCGAACAGATGATTGGGACACTGATGAAAAAAGTAGAAAATGTCACGATGAACTCAAAGGCTCAGAAAGCATTGGAAATCGTACAATCCATTAATGATAAGGTGATCATTTTCACCGAGTACCGGGCGACACAGCTTTATCTTCAATGGTTTTTGAAGCAGCATGGAATCAGCTCGGTCCCATTCAGGGGTGGATTTAAACGTGGTAAGAAAGACTGGATGCGTGAATTATTCCAGAAGCATGCCCAGGTGCTGATCGCCACCGAAGCCGGCGGGGAAGGAATCAACCTTCAATTCTGCCATCACGTGATCAATTTCGACCTTCCCTGGAATCCCATGAGGCTTGAGCAGCGAATAGGCCGTGTGCACCGCCTCGGGCAGACGGAAGATGTCCATATCTATAACTTTGCAACAAAGAATACCGTTGAAGAACATATCCTGAAGCTTCTGTATGAAAAGATCAATCTCTTTGAGCGGGTGATCGGTCAATTGGACGAAATCCTGACGCGCCTTGATTTCAGGGATTTTGAAGAGCATGTGACAGACATCCTTTCCTCCTCCCGTACAGAAGGGGAAATGAAGATCAAAATGGAAAATTTGACGAGTATGATTCAATTCGCCGAACAATTAAAGGAGGAGAAATCAAATGCAGCAACACGAAATTCATCGATTTCTTGAGAGGTACTTCGTCGCCAACGGCTGTGATATGGTTGCGAACGTCAATGGATATATGACCGTACAGCTGACAATCGATTTGGATAAAGAGCTTATGAACCGTCCGTTCTACTGGCATTATCTTGAGAAGACAGGTGGCACACCAAATCCTATGACATTATCTCTCGTCACGAATCCCGACCAGGCACCGGAAGATATGAAAGGAGAACCGATTCACTTTGGTTCACCCCGGCTGCATCAGATCTTTCATTCGACGCGAAATCTGGCAGGGTATATCCGACTGTATGAAAACCGGTACACACCAAGCGGACAGCAAACCCCGCTCCACCCTTGGCTGGGCCTGAATATTAAAATATCCTATCAATCCAATCGAAAGAAAGACAGCATCAAAAGCATCGGATTAAACCTGATCAACGGCGTCATAGAAGAGGACTTTCATTCATCATTATTATCCAGAAACCTGACGCCGAAGATTCCTGATTTCTCATTCACTTTGACACCGATCATCAAGCCGAAAAGCGGAGTGAACCGGATTCAGGCTTATCTTTATGAAGAAATTAAAAGGGAGCCCGTTGAATGGGCGGAACAAGCAAGGAAAACCTGGGATGAGGACCTTCAACTTCTGAATCATTTCTATGGAGATCAGGAAGAAAAGCCTGAATCTTACTTTCTTGAACAGCAGGCGTTAAAAGAGCAGTATGAACCGAAAATCACCATTGAAGTTATAAACGGCGGGATTTTTTATCTGCAGCAGCCAAAGTGAGGATTCAGGGGGAGGCAAACTTTGTTTCTCCCCCTTTAACTATCAAAAAAAGGACTACCCTAAAGGTAATCCTTATCCACTATTTATTTTTTTTGAACATGATCATGAAAGCATATGGAATGATGCCGAACCACCTGAAGAGAAATGGTTCACGCTCATTCTTTCTCTGCTTTTTTAATGTCTTACGTTCATGGGGTGATTTTTCATAATGCTGGACAAATGTTTGTGTTATGAACTTAACATAATCATTTACTGACATAAAAGCACCACCTTCCGCTTTTATCAGTATTCCCATTAGAACGGAAATTATACAGCCTAACTCTTGATATAAGGCACTATCGCTTGAACCACATTATCTACTGATTTATGATCTGTATGAATGGTTACTGAGCTCCCTTCTTCATACAGGGGAAAACGACGCTCGAAAAGCCCCAATAATTTGTCCTTAGAATTATTTAATACCAGAGGACGATTCTCATCCCCTTCAAGTCTTTCCCATAGTGCATCAAAAGTGCATGTTAAATGGAACACAGAGTCGTTCTGCTTTAGAAAATCCCGATTCGCCTTTTTTTCCACCACTCCCCCACCAGTAGTGATGATGGCTTCTTCACTTTGTAATTCAAAGAGCACTTTCGTTTCCAGATCCCTGAAATATGATTCACCATGTTGAAGAAAGATATCTTTGATTGCCTTTTTTTCTATCCTTTCAATGTATTGATCCATATCGATGACCGGAAGATCCAGTACGCCTCCAAGGCGTTTTCCGATTGTCGTCTTTCCTACCCCCATAAAGCCAATAAAGAAAATCGGTTTCATAATCTACTCCCAACGTATGATTTGTTTTGTTTCCCTATTATACACAACCGTCGCAGGAAGAAAAACCTTATTATCACGTGAAAATGTCACTTCCAATTGGACTTCTTGCGGGTTTAGCATCTCACTGATGGTCATGACATCACCAAAATTGGTACTTACATTCCCTGAAGGATGGGGTCCATTCTCGATTTCCAATAAGATCGCGCGGGAGACACTTATATTTCTTTCCTGGATACTCTTCATATTAGAGAGATACTGATATTTACTTATAAACAAATCTTTTGACGCAAGTGCTAAAACAAGGACAATCATCAATAGGAACAGTGTATACGGGAGAATGAACCCGTTATTGTTAAGGAATGGCTCCTCCCCCCTCAATCGCTGAAAAGGAGAAGAAGTTCCCTTCCACTTTTTCCCCGCCTTCAAATTCAAGATCCATGTGCACCCCCTGATCGATGACATTAAACTCAAACCCATCCACTGACTGAAGGACGATTTCATGACCTCTATTATTCACCCTCCTTCTAATGGACTGATTATATTTTTCATACATTATCGTATCCCCATCCATGACGAAGGAGATCTGATTGGGCAATACATTTACATCCTTTGCTTTCCTCAATTCATTTCTTACACTCTCATGGAATAAATTCCATTCATAATAACGGGGAGGGACCAAATCTCGCTTGATCGTCGAAAAACCTTTCATCATCAGGGGAATACTGAGGGAAATCATACAAAACAAACTAAAGCTTAACAGAGCCTCAATCAATGTGAACCCCTTCTCATCCATCCGCCCCGACACACACTTCACGGATAGTCCCTGCGTCTTCATCATAGCGTACACATGCTTCACCACTCCCCCCGTTTTCCCAAATGAGCTCATACCCGACCCCCTTATAGATTCTTGAATGATCGACAAACTCATGTGTAACGATTGCCTCCTCCACCCCTTCCCGAAGGAATTTCAATGCTTCCACTTCACGTTGGAGCTTTTGAAGCCCGGACGCATAATGAATGAGCAAAGGGATGAACAAGCCGCATATCATGAGGACACAACTAAACGCTACGAGTGTTTCCGGTAATGAGAAACCCTTAGTATTCCTGTACATAAAATCTCCCTTGACCAATTTGGAACATTAGAAACAAGGTGACATCGCCCATTTTAAAATTCACCCTGCCAAATCGGTTTGTATTCCCATCGGGATAAAAGGTGATTTCCTCCAGGCTGTTCGTTGAATTGATCACTATGCCGGCAGGCAGCTCTCTCGAAACAATCGTTTGTCTTGCGTCCGTTTTAGCAACATATTTATTTGTAAATGGATAAAAAGTAAGGAAGAGAGGTGTTTGATGATTGATACTGTAACTCTGGATCTGGTAGAGGTCTGATTCGAGCTGCGAAATGAACAGTTCCTTTTCAGTATGATCTTTCAAAGGAATGATGGAGAAACCAACCCATGATAATAAAATGGTAAAGATCAATAAGGCGATGAGCATTTCAACGAGGGTATAACCCGCTTCAGCTTTTATCCCTTCATTAATCAGCAGCTGTCACCACCTTCCCTTCAGCATCGATGGAGATGGCCCTTCCGTCGGGACAGGCTTTATAGTCATCATTCAGATAACCATCAGTAACCAGTGTATCAATGGTCACTGGATCTGTATTCCCATCCATTTTATACGCTTCAATCTGGCCTTCCACCATATGAACGAACGCTTCACATCCCTTAGAATTGATGGAGTTACTCTGATTTGTGACATTCGGGATGGTGATAAAAAGCAAGACGGAAATGACGAGCAAAACGATCATCATTTCGATTAGGGTGAATCCTTTTTCATTTTTGAGCATAATTTTCCTCCTGGGTATGGATTTCTTTTAGATTCCCTGCATCATCTGAAAGAGTGGCATCATGATGGAGAAATAGATCGCCATGATGAATAGACCGACAAAAGTAAAGATGGCAGGCTGGATATACTTGAGAGAGGCATGCGTTTTCTCTTCTAATTCCTGAAAGCAGATCTCACTGTAAATATGAAGTTCCTCTGATAATCGCCCGTTCGTCTGCCCATGCTGGATAACGAAAGACAACTCTTCCTGGAAAAAAGGCATCGTGGAAAAACATTCATGAAACGGACTCCCGGCTTTGAGTTGTTTGATGCAACGGCTTGAAATGTATTGTAAGGTGGGACGGAATGATTGTCTTTCGATAATGAGGAGGGATTCCGTGATGGATACACCGCTTGAGAGCAGAAAGCTTAATTCCCTTGAAATAAAGTGGGAATGACCGAGCTTCATATAAGTGGAGATCAATGGTATTCGACATAAGACAACCGAGAGCTTCACAGAGGAAATTCTCTTTTTAAAAAGGAAAAAGAAGATTGTAAGGAGCAGGAGAAACAGTAATCCTGCACAGAAAATCATGGGGAAGTTCTCAATGAAGTGTAAAAGATACGTAAGCTTGGCGGATGGTTCATAGCCCATCGAGGAATAAAGGGACTGAAACCTTGGAAATAATACCTTTCGAAGTAAGACCATCATGATGATGGATATGAAAATTAACATGAGCGGGTATTGAAAGACCTTTTGCAATTGCTCCTGATTTTTTCTTCTTTTTATGAGATAGCTTCCTGCCTCAGACAGGGTATGTCCCATTTGGCCATGATGCTCGGCGAAAAAAATCTGTGCGCTGACATGAGCGGGGATGTTGAGTTGTTTATTCATCACGGAGGAAATGGACTCTCCTTTTTGAAGGGAGCCGATCAATCTCTTTTTTAATTTGATGGTTTTCTTTTCTTTGGGGAGCAAGAGAAAGTCGATGGCTTCTGTAAAGGAATAGCCTTTTTGAAGGAGGTCACCAAGCCTCTTCAGAAATTTACCTTGATCATCGCTTTTCTTCATGAACCCATTTCCTATATTCATGTTCTGAAACAAATCCGAGTGCCACCCCCTTACAAATTAAAGCCTGCAATGTATGGTACTGATGTTCTGCCCTCTCACCCTTCGCTTCCTTCAATACTTCCTTCAATGCACTACCCGTAATGATCTCATAGACAGATGCCCTGTTTCGGTTCTTCCCTCTAAGACATTGACCGCCACATTCCGCTTTGCAGATCGGACAGAGGAGCTTCAGCAATCTCTGAGCAGATACAGCGAGCAGCGTCTGTTCGATATCATGCCACTCGATTCCCAGTTCCATCAAGCGATATATCGCCCCTTTTGCGTCCCTTGTATGCAGGGTGGAAATCACCAAATGACCAGTGATAATAATAGAACCATGCCCTTAATTGCATATAAATATAAGTAGGAGGGAATTGAGTTGCATCCTTCCATAAATTTCATTTCTTTTTTCAAAATAATCCCTCCAAAAAAGACAGCCCTGAGGGCTGCCTTTATAAGAAAATGAGCTTTATCCTCCTAATGCAAGGGAGAGAAGGTAGAATCAATCAATTAAATTTACATCTTTTGCTTCTTGTATATAGACATCCCCAAAGTCATTATAGAGTTCTAGCATTTCAGTCCCGTAATCCCCTGCAGTGATTAAAGTAGCCATTTCTTCATTTTCTAAATACAAGTCTAATTCGTTTTTGAAGAATATCATTTTCGAAAGCGTTTTAGTGTAGGCATCCAATGAATCCTCAAAGATTGTTACACCACCAACATCTGTCATTTTGTCTTGAGTACATTCAAGACCATTCTCAGCTATTTCAATGCTTTCAATAATTAAATCACGTTCTACAACATATTGATCATTCTCAATCCGAAGGGCTTCCTTGAATTTATTATAACTATCAGGAATATATCCATGACATTCAGATACGCCTTCAAGAAATTCATTATCAACTGCAGACATATTGTTAACAGCCTCAGTTTTAGAAGTGTCATTGTTATCCATTTCTGAAGTATCTGCTGAACTTGATTCGATTTTCTTAGGGTCTTCAGTTGTTTTTGAATTTATTACTTCAGATTTCTTTACTTCAGATTCAGATTTCTTTACTTCAGATTTAGGCTCTTCAACAGTATTAGAGCAAGCAAAAAGAGGAAAGCTCATAAGCAAAATAATTATTAGTTTTTTCATCATTATTTAATACTCCCAATATTCAGTTTTTAAAAGAAAATAGTTTTCTCTTTTTTAACTAAAAAAAAGATATTTACTTTACTCTTTGAGACATCTCTTTGCTCAATTCCACAATCTCTCTTTGAGCTTCTAGTTTATTTTGCAACTTAGCAACTTCAAAATTTAATTCTCCATTAATTTTTGCTAATTCTTCGTTTTCTTTCTTAAAATTTTTAATGATTTCTTCATTCTCAGCATCATATCCTGTTTCTCTTACATACCGAAGAATAAAATAAGGAATGAAATAAGACGTAATCAGTGAAACCGTAAAAATAAAACCAGGCATATCTAAGTATAAAACGATACTTGAAAAGACAATCATAAAGCCAAAACTTAGTAAAGCATTTGTAATCCTAACCAAAATTCATTTCCTCCTTGAGCATTTATAACTAACTAATTCTGCACCGCAATAAATTATTCCTACATTTTCCCAAAATAAAAAATAACCCATAACAACTTATTTAGTGGTATGGGTTATTTTCACATTAGAATTTGAGCAACACTTTAATATCTTAACTTTTTTATTTAAGACGATTAATAAAAAAATTTAAATTCCGAATTGCTTCCTACAACAAACCTGCATTTCAGGGGGTTAAATTTGGACAGCATTTCAGTAAAAATACACAAAATATTTTACATATATATTTGTAATTTTTGAAGGGTTTTTTTGTTGTTCAGCGAATTACTTACAAAGGGAAAGGAGGGATATAATGAAGAATAAAATCAGATGTCATCACTGCAAGGAGTTCTACCAACCACAAGATAAAGTAGCACTTAACTACGCAAACACAATTTTACACTTTGATTGCCCGGATACTGAAAACCTTCCTATTATCGATGAAGGGACTTTCGAAGAAATTGTAAAAAGATATTCATTTTTTAGCGATACCTTACTCAACTGATATTTCATTTAGATAAGGTACGCTTGCCAAAAAGAAAAGCCCAACTCAATTGAGAGGGGCTTATGCTTATTAATTATTTTTATCAATAAGTTTCTGAAGTAAATCATTAGCTTTTAGTCTTGCGGATTTAGTTTCTTCTACTAGAACCCTACTCGACTGAATTTCATTTTTTTCTGAAAAAGTAAGCTCTAGGATATCCCCTTCAACAGCTGGGAGTATCTTTTCTTTATCTACAATTAATTCCTCAGATTCATCAGACCTTAAAAGAAGAGTTGCTTTCTCCCCTTCAATTTGATCCAAAGTATAAGTTTTAGTATTCACTTACTAACTCCCCTTGAGAATTATATAGTCGAGCCTTATCCCCTGAATTATTCCAGATATAAGCTCCTGTCCATTTTAAGTAAGTAGGCGGATTGTTAACCGCATTTGCTCCAGATGTTATATTCACAGTTTTACCAGCCTTTAGAATAAAATTGTCAGGAAAATGATATGTTTGATTTCCTTCCACGCTTACAAGACGCCAACCTGCCATAGTAATGTCACCGGTACCTTTATTTTTCACCGTAACTATCTCAGTTTCTAAATTAACACCTGTTAAGGACACGTTTGCAACCGGTTCTGGAGTTGGCTCTGGATTAGGGTTTGTTGGCTGTTGACCAATATAGATATATCCCCCATCATCCGACATCTCAATTGTACCGTTTACTGTGGAAATCAAATCGACACCATGGTTCACAAGTCGATTATACACCTCACTATGTGGATGTCCATATTGATTACCTTTACCATAGGATAGAATTCCAAAAGTAGGATTTACTGCTTCTACAAAAGCTTGTGATGTACTTGTATATGATCCATGATGACCAACCTTTAAAACTTCAGCATCTAAGTCGTATTTCTGAATTAGACGGTCTTCAACGTTTACTCCAGCATCACCTGTTAATAGATAGTCTATTTCATCATGAGAAACCATAAGAACAATACTGGCGTCATTATTATCAGAGCTATTAGAGCCACTATTTAGCACCTTTACATTGACAGTCGAATCTAATTCGATGCTATTCCCTTCCTTAGCAATCGAAAAAGGAATATTCTTTTGATCAATCAATGATAAATAATCTAGATAAGTCTCTGAAGTATGGGATTTACCACTATCTAAAACCTTACCTACTGGAAACTCATTTAATACATCAATCAATCCACCAATATGATCTGCATCTGGATGAGTAGCTACCATAACATCAATTTTCTTTACTCCCTGAGATTTAAGATGATTAACTACCACATCTCCAACTGCTCGCTTTCCACCATCTACAAGGACAGTTTTTCCATTAGGCATTTTAATGAAAATGCTATCCCCTTGTCCTACATTAATGAAATGAACTGATAGCTTTCCTGGCGTATCGTAGCCAAGCCCTCTTAAAGCATTATCTGATACTGCATTTACTCCACCCAATACAAATGTATTCAAGGTTTTGTCTTTCAAGTAATTTTTTGTCTCAGTTGCTGCTGTCTCAGGGTGAACTAATAATATTTTAGCATTTAGCTTTTTAGCTAATCCCGAAGCTGCAACTGCATCAGGGTAATCTTGTTTTGACGAAGAAACAGATACACCTCGAACTAATATAATATTATTTGAATTAGTGTTCAGATTTTTTGCTGCAGCTACACTTGTAGCATACCTATTTACTCCGGAGATACGATTTACTCTAATCCCCTTCGCTTTTAACTGTGTTTCAACATTTCCCGAAATAACCCCTGCGCCTCCATAAATATCTACTTGTTTAATAGTTGAAGGCAATTTTATGCTTAACTGATCTTTTTCAGTTAAATAAATTGGGGTCTGATTAATAGATGATGCAGCAGAAGCAGAGAGAGCATCGGCAACAGTGTAGCCATTAGCAAGAATCGCCTTAGTTCCTTTAGAAGTTCCTGCGACTTGATTTATCTTAGATGCTGTTTCAAATCTATTATTCCCTGCAACTCTTTGAACATTATATCCTTTTGATTTAAGCGAGTTTTCTATTTTAGTAGAAATAGCGGCAGCGCCACCCATTAGATAAACCTTCTTGGTACCCAAACGTTTAAGCTCATCTTCGACGGACTTATCTAATTTAGTCGGATATGTAAGCAAGATCGATGCATCCTTAACCCCTGCTAAACTTGCTGCAGCTAACGCATCAGCAGGGTTATCAGCTCTTGCTAACACAACTGCTTTTTCAGAGGATGTTAGCCCATTCGGCCATCCTTCTTTTGAAACTCCGATAGCTGTATCTAATCTTGTAGTTCCAGAAATCCTTTTGTAATCACCAGCTGCGTCAGTGGTAAACGGAGAAGCAATAATACTACCTATGACTAATAATAGAGAAAGGAAAACAATCGATAACTTCTTCATACAATTCCTCCTTAAAATGGAAAATACTATATAATTCTATCACACTGGTATAATTAGGGAAATAAACTTCGGAGATTCAAAACGTAAAAATTGAATTGAAATTTTATTCAAGAGCAATCTAAGGGGATAACTAAAAAATATATGGGTGTGGAATATGAAAACAAGTGAATTATTATCAATTAAATCAGATTTAAACAGGTTGAAATTAAAACTTATTAATATGGGGTTATCTTTAGAGGACATAGCTTATTCAAAAGAGGATGCACTGTCTGAAGTGTTGGAGTGCATTCTTACATTAGATGAAATTGATTCACTTATAAGATTCGAAAGTAAGTACGAGGTTTAGATTCACATATTTAAATGTAAAATAAATGAAGAAGCCCATCTCAAATGAGAAGGGCTTTGCTTATAAGCCATTGAAGTTCATGTTGATTATCAATATTCTCTTTTCTGCTCTTTTTTATTCATATTAAACCTACCAGAAAAAAGGGAAATCCCTACTCATATAGAAATAGTACAATAGAGGTGGTGGAGTAAGTGAAGCACGTTGCAGAAATAAAATTGGTGATTGACGAGAAACAAGTTCATAAAAGGAAGGAGTTTCACTCCAGGGCCAAAAATCACATTCCTTATTGGATTGATAAATGGATCAAAGAGATAAAAAATGAGAGGGGTTTACCTGAAGTTGAAATTATAAGTGTAACGATAGATAACAAAAATGACATTACTGAAAAGGTATTGAACCTTAGAAAATAAAAGGCCCTCTCCACCAAGAAGAGGACCACAAAAAAGCCATGAAGGTTTGTACAGGCGCTCCTTCATATTTTCACCAATGATAAAGTAACATATTCATTATTTTCCTAAATAAGAAATAACTTTTTTACGGGTATCCCATCGATTGGCACCAGAAAGATCAATGACACGATTTGTCTTTTTCTCCAATCCTTCAGTTGGTCCACCAACTACCATGAGTTCATTGATCTTCAGTTTTTCATTCGCAAGAGATTTTCGGTTATAAAGTCCACATTTCTTCTCATTCGCTAAATCGTACCCCACGCTTATGTCTGCATCTGAATAGACTACTACTGCCATTTTAATCATTTCTTCTTCCTCCTTTTGCTGTGGATTTGCAACCACTTCAATATATTTCTTATTAAAAAATCTGCATAGTGCTCTTGCTTGAGCTTCAGCACATCGCTCGGCGTAACCTGGATCTAAGAATATTTTTTTAAAGTCATCAGGGTTTGTCATAAAGCCATTTTCAATTAAACATGCAGTCATCTTTGTTTCTCTGACAATGTGTAAGTCCGTCCAGCTGCCGAGTTCACTTTCGTGATCTCCGTTTCCATGAGTATCGAATCCCATTTTTTCATATTCTTCAATTAAAAGCTTTTGGAGTCGCTGAGATTCAGGATGATTATGCCAAGCAAAGACGCAGATACCCTTTATTGATTTATTCCTATTTGCGTTTGCGTGGTTTGATATAACTGCATCCACATTTTCCGCATTGTAAAAGTCAGTACGCCTGGTCAGTGAAACTTCTGGTTTATTTGGCTGTTGGATTCTCTTTTCTCCAATACCACACCTCTTTAAATGTGCCGATAAAGCTAAAGTCACTCTTGAATTGAATGAGTGCTCTTCATAGATCTTTCCGTTCACAATGACCCCTTTTCCACCAGTTCGATCAAACGTATCACTTCCATGCCCCGTGTCGTTACCAAGTGTCGTCATTTACATTCTCTCCTTTCAAATTAAAAGAACTACCTTAAAAAGCAGCTCTTATTTCTTCATCACCTTTTGTTTCTTGAGTGCATTCTCTTTTAATCGATCGCGCACATGAGTGTTCTTCCATATGGCATAAACGTTCAATACAAGTGAGGCTGCCGCAGCAGCCATGAATACAAATGCATCAATACTTGTTTGGTTGAACCAATCAAAGCTAACCCCTATTGTTCCAAGAAATAAAAATACGGAGGTCAGAAAACCTCCGAGCAATGTAAAAATATCTTTTTTCATTTTATTTTCCTCCTCTATTTCTGAATGAATCCATAAAAAATAGCAATTGCTCCTCCAATAACTCCAGAGCTAATTGCCGTTATAATCGCGCCAGTTATTTTCCTTTTAATCCAGGTCGTGTTTTCATCAATTTTGTTAAGTGTTTTATTGAGTGTGGTGATCTGCTCCTCATGCCGGGTAGTCGTGCTTTTCAGGTCACTAACTTCTTTTTCGAGGATTTTAATGTCACTCTTCATTTCCACTATATCCTTCTCGTAATGATTCATTTCATGATGTACCTCCACTGTATTCGACATTGTCGTTGCCCCCTTCTCTATTTATCATGAGAGGGATCACCTCCTTTCATCTCTCGAATATTTTCAATGACAACGGGAAAAATAAAGCAAATATTATCACAGGAGAGATAACGATGAAAAAACTTTACCTTCCTTTATTCTAATGTTGTTCTGCTCAATAGTTCATTATTACTTCACACATCTTGGTCAAGAAAAAAACAGAAAACGATTCATAATTAGTGGGATAATATTGACTTTATTAGGATTGGTTTATTCAACTTTACAAACCACCATTATTATTAAATCTGTGAATTCTTCTAAAAGCAGTCAGTAAAATAATTTAAACCTCTTAGACTTTAATCTTATTCTGTAGATTCCTATGAATTAGATGTTTTTTCTTGATACTTAGCAACCTCTTGGGATAAAGCATCGTTCTTTTGATGAAATTCTTGTAGCTCTGCTCTGGCAAAAGCCAAGTTCCCTTCTAATTGACCAATCTTCCCTTGCAGCTGAAGAATCACTTTTTCCTCTAAACTTAATGGTTTTTGTTCCATAAGTTCACTTCCTTTCTAATTCATGTGGCTATGCCACCCTTGTTTCAACAAATTGATTTCTTTCACTGCTTCCTGCAAGACTTTCCAGAGGTACGTATTCATAGCATATAAGTCAATCCCTAACTCATCTCCAAAATCACTCCTGACCTCTTCTGGAGCTTCTTGGGCAGATAAGCCAATTCTCATTGTATGGGTTTCGTCTGAGATGAGACTATATTGTTTTGGAGTAATGTTTAAAAACTCTTGAAGAATTTCATTCTTCTCAAACTCAATCATGTTCTCTTTCAGTCGCTCATCTGATACAGTCCTAAAATCAGAAGCGTCAATACGGGCGTATGCGGTGTTTGCTCTATTTCGTATCTGTGCTGCAGGCGTTGAACCGTTTAATCCTTGGATGGTTGTTTCGCCAAGTACAAAAGCCATGTGGCCATAATCTTCAAATTTCTTATAAATTTCAACACCGATGATGTCATCAAAATACAGCCAAATGGTTCCTCTTCTGTCACCAGATGCAGCTCCATCTTGCCTCCAGTAGTTGCCATTGCCTGCTTTTAATCTCATATCACCATTAGTCGTATCCATTAATGTCCCATTACCGAATCTTGTTAGACTAGACCCGACTAATTCTTCGTTGAAAATATTCTTTTTAACCGTAGATAAAGGTGATGGTCTTGAGTAGTTATCGGCTCCATCTCCAATAGCATGTTGAACCATAAAATAACTAGTGTTAGTTGTTGTGCTGGTATAGGTTGGCCTGAATAACCTTGCTTCGATATCTCCCGACCCATTTCTAAGAGCTACTGTGTTACCTGTATCCTCCGTAGAAGGGTTGTACCCAGCTAATTTTAATGAATCACTTGCCCTACTGTTTATACCCAAATATTTACTTGCTAGAGGTGAACCCCCCTCAAGTATGTCGGCAGAAGCTTGTATTCTACCTACAACATCCAGGATAACATCCATTGCAGATCCTGAATTAGTCAGTCCTCGCATGGTTAATGTTCGATCACCTTTATATGTTTCTGCGATTATTTCCCCCGTTTTGGTAAATACACTACCACTAGAACTGTGATAGCCAGAATCAAATGAGATAGATGCTCCATATTCCGAGTCAAGGTGTAGATCGCTAGCTTCTATACTTCCAGAGAAGCTACCAGTGGCACCATTTAGGTGACCACCAAAAGAGACATTCCCTGAACTATCAACCTCGAACTGATTATTTATGTTCAAACCATTCAATGATTTTATATGTTCTGCAAGCACCTCTTTGGCTTTAATATGAACACCTGTTACAGTATCTGCTCGAAGATTCCCTCCATCGATTTCCACCGTTCCTGTATATCTCCACTGATTTTGAATGTTCTTTGCCCGGTTTGATTCAAGAACGGATATGTCCACTTCTTTGAGAACCGGCAGGGCAGCCCACAATGTTCTCCTTGAACTATTTCCCCAGTTTAACCACCTGACAGTTAAGGAGTCCGTCCTGGAGTTGAATTGAAAGTTATACTGATTATTCACCCCTAGATCTTTCGTCAGTAACGTATCACTGACATCAAATCCTGCCGGTATAATGTAGAAAGTATGTTTTTTCCACGCTGTAGTAGGGGTCACTGCTGATACCCCATATGGATTCGTATTTAAACTCCCTTTCCCCCCACTGGAGGCAGATATCGGATACAATCCTATATTTGATGACGCATCGTTATAAGCGTATAACCCAATATAGTTAAGTCCTGTGGAAGCTGTAGACTTAAGCCATATTGTCAGTTCATACATTTTACTGGAATCAATTTTAATCCCGTTTTGACGTATCATTGTGTTACCTGATGACACGTTTTGCAGCACCATTATGGGTGTCCCATCATCAAAGGTCTGAGTGGAAACAGTCGCTAAATCCCAATCATTTGCATGGCCCGTGAAATTAGGGTTGTTAATAAGGTTTAATTCACCATTTGGTCCTTGAGGTCCAGTAGGGCCACGATCACCTGTATCTCCCTTATCACCTTTTATCAGTACCCATGTATACTTTGAAGGGTCTGCTGAATCGGCGGACGTGAAATCCGTATAGGTGCCAATATATGTTTTACCTGAAGCACTTGTAGTAGAAAACCCACTTGTGCCAGTGGAGTTATTCGCCCAAGCTGTATGAAAGTATGGGGTCTGACCATTAGATCCAGGTGGCCCTTGAATCCCTTGTGAACCATCAGCTCCTTTAATTAAGGACCATCTATAACTGGAGGGATTTGTGCTATCGGTAGATGAAAAGTCAGTATACATACCAATATGGGTTTTTCCATTTGAATCACCTACAGAAAATCCACTTGTTCCAGTAGAATTATTCGCATAGGCAATGTGAGTGTATGACGTTCTGCCGTCAGCTCCGGTAGCCCCTTGGATTCCCTGATCCCCTTTTGCCCCTTGGATACCTTGGAGACCGGCAGGACCCTGAGGACCCGTATCTCCTTTATCCCCTTTGTCTCCTTTAATAAGCGTCCATTTATAGTCAGCAGGATTGACAGAATCGTTCTGTTCATAATCCGTATAGGTACCGATAAAGGTTTTTCCCGTCGAATCACTCACAGAAAAACCGCTTGTTCCGGTGTTATTTGTTGCATAGGCGATGTGAAGATAAGGAGTTTGGCCATCCTCCCCAGTTGGACCAGGCGTTCCTTGATCTCCTTTTTCTCCTTTGATGAGTGTCCATCTGTACTTTGACGGATCACCAGAATCGGTAGATGTCTGGTCCACATAGATACCAATATACGTTTTGTTGACAGGGTCGCTTACGGAGAACCCGCTTGTTCCGGTACTGTTGGTTGCGTAAGCGACGTGAGTGTAAGAAGATTCCCCGGTTTCTCCCTTTACTCCAGGGATTCCTTGGTCACCCTGAGGACCCTGTAAGCCTTGAAGTCCCCGTTCGCCTGGATCTCCTTTGTCTCCTTTATCCCCTTTGAATAGAACCCACTTATAATCAGTAGGGACATCACTTTCCACTTCAGTCGATTGATTGGGGGACAAACCAACATATTTTTTTCCTGATGGATTGTCACTCATGCCATTCCCATTCGAATCATCGGCGTATTTAATCCATGTATAGGTAGGTTGTCCATCTTCTCCAGGAGGACCCGGTACACCTTGATCACCCTTCAGCAACATCCAGTCATATTCCGTTGGATCCATAGAAGGGGATTCCTCTGTTTTATTGTAGGCAAAACCAACAAAGGATTTCCCAACTGGAGAAGAGGAGATTTCTGTACCATTTTGGGTATCTGCATACATCACCCAAGTGTATAAGCTCCCACCGGTCGGAACCCATTTATTGATTTCAGGATTCCAGGTATGGGCAATTTCTACTGATCCTCCTGTTTTAATCCAAATGATGTTACTTCTACCATCAGGAGGAGTTGGAGACTTAATAACCTTCGTTGAGTAAAGTGCCTGCAAGTTCTTCCAAACTCTAAATACGTCTTCTTTCTTATACTCAATGACCTCACCTAGCTTGTACTTCTTCTTAGACTTATTGAAGATAGAACGTTCAACAAAAACAACCCTCGAATCCAAGTACATCGGAGGGTTGAATTTTTCATCTTTGATTTTGGCAGAGTCCCCTAAATGAACAACTTCATGATCGTAGCCAAAAATGTGATCCAGGGCAGCGCCTTCCGCTTCATACTCGACAGCTGCGGTGATTCTCTTCTTGAGTTCAGCTTTTCCCAATTGAGTCAGACGTTCCACGGTCATTTCTGTGTCAGTAGATTGTGGTTCATATACTTCTACAAGGTGTTGCCCTTGCCAATTCCAGTTTTGGAAGGCTGCTTCATCCGTCACTGTCACCTTTAACTGGCTACCGTCTTCTCTTTTAGGTCCAAGACAGATCAGGGCGGTAACAACTCGCTTGGCTAATAGTCTCCGCTTGATGCCAAGGAGGTCTTTGCCTCCCACGATTTCTTTTCCAGAGTCCTGGCCAACCTTTTTCACAAAATCTACGAATCGATCGATAACCTTGTTTCCGGATATAACGACACGAAAGCGTATCTCACAATCGAATAAAGAAGCAATCGCTTTTAAAGCTTCGTAAGCATCCAGGTCTTTCTCAATGGTCCATTTGCGAATCCCACTATATTCAGTTATTCCTAGCTCCCATCCTTTTATCCCCTGCAAGACAAATGTTCCTGCGGCCTCTACCGTCTGACCATCTCTTACCTCTGGATGAATGGTTTTTAGCTTTCGAAGATCATAATAGGAAGCTTCTGCATATACTTCGACTTCTCCCTGTTTGGTTAAGTCATCTTTCTCGTATACTATAAATTCTCTGTAATCTCCTTCGTCAGCTGGGATGAGGAGTCGCGATCGCCCTTGTATCTTATCTAAATCTTCTTCTGTCACAGGTGCGATAAATTCATACTTCTCATTATTATCAAGGGAATTCTGATGACTGTCATAGGATACATTCGTAATCCAACCCACAATTCCACTATTTTGATGATCAAGAATGTGTATGATACTCATTGGTACGCATCCCTCCATATTGCCTGGACTTCCGAAACTACGTCCGAAGGGTTCACTACGTAGACGTTATCCCCCTTTTGCAAATGAAAGAAGCGTGCTCCAAAGTCCTTCCCTGTGAATCGATCGCCATTTTTATAGATTTTTGATTCTTTATGATTAAACTCAAAGACATCCCCGGCTTCTCCGATATATGGGATTCCTTCAGGTTGAGAATTGATTCTATATACTTCAATCAAGCGAATTCTGGCTTTTGATGGTGTAGGAGAATTGCCATGAGTACCAATATGCATCCCTACAGCAGCCAAATCCTGTTGGAATTCGTTGTTCAAATCGTTATAGTTGAACGTTGGTTTATGTCTAGTATAATTTGAAACGTCCTCACGGATTCCTTGCTGTGCAATCGAGAATTTAAACTCTGTTCCCTCTTTCTCAATTTCCATATATCCAAAGAAATCTGAATAGGTCCAGTCCATCGAAACGATGTATTTTGAATTAGCTCCATTCCTGAGATTAATCTCTACATCTACACCTCCTGTAGATTTTCGTAAAACAACTGAAACCTTTCCCATCACTTGACTGGATGCATTTAATAGATAAACCTCTGTACGTGCACGCTGGGAAGGATTATTTCCAACATTAAAAAAAGCCCTGATTAAATAATCAGTAGCCGTTGTGCTCACAGAGCGTGCTTTAGTTGGTCCGTGCCACGAGCTTCCTGAACCATAACTAGTTGCATAGTAGTCTAGCCCATCTGCTACCAATGTTCCTCCATTGGTTCCTCCATCAGGCGGGAATAAGGCATTGGCCCATCCTGTCATATTTTCACCGTTTGCCGTCAGGATCTTGGTGTATTTTTGGAATGGTGTTTGATCTACTGTTACCGGGCGACCAATTCTCATATAGTCTTCATCGCCAATGATGTCCAGGAAGGTAGTTGGTTTAGAAAGAACAAATCGGAATGTAGGTGGAGTCAAGACATTCCCTCCGTTATGGAGAGTGATTGGAATGTCTAAATTTGTGAAGATAGGATCTTTTACTCCCCCATATTTATTGGGATCCGAGCATAAGAACGTAATACTCCCTATTAAAATATTTGAATCTTCTTCTGGAACATCATTTGAAGACATAGTTGCATTAAAACTAGCATTTTCATCTGTAAACACCAGTTCTTTTTTTGATTCTTGCAAGAAGGCATTTAAGCGATTATACCTTTGGCGAAAGCCTTCATTTGTCCTGTCAGTGATTTTATATTTAACTGTGATTTCTTTTTCAGCACTTGTTAGTTCGCTTGATTCCATGAGTCCGTCTCGTCCAGGGATTTCAAACGCATTGACTCGATTATTCACGTTACTTCTTCCTGATACTGTTAACGTTGTAAAGCTTCCATTTTGGTCAGACAATACCTCATCAATATTTGTTCCGTTAAAAATGGTTTGAATAGATAGAGAGGTACTTAAAGTACCAGGATCCGTAAGGTCTACAAACTCATACATAAAGTACCTCCTTTAGTTTCCGGAGTGTAATTCTCTTTCTTGAACTTCTGTAATATCACTGACAAAAGCTTTGAAAACTTGCCGTCCTAATTTCAGACTAATCGTAACAGGCTGCTTCGTTGTAACTTGTACTTGTGCATTTACTGCGCTACTGACCTGAGAGGTACTGCTTCTTTTAAGACCTTTAAGACTTGATCTGATCTGTGAAGCGTTAACTGACAGCTCCGGATTGAATGCTGTTCTAACTCCTCCTGCTAGCTTTGCCGTTGCCCTTACCAAAGGTGACTTAGCCTTTTCGATTGATGTTCTTATAGGGCCTTTAAAATCCATCCTATGGATATCGCTTAATGGACCACGTTTAGCTGGAGAGAATGGCCAGAAATCACGAACTGCTCCAACGATGTTATTAACTACCCCCAGTATCTTTCCTTTCATGGATGATAAACCGTCGATTGCACTTTGGATGATGGCTTTACCAGAATCATAGAGATTGATACTGTCAAAGAAATCAGTAATGTTCCCCCATATATTCGACACCGTTCTAAACATATTTTGCATTTGATCAGACACCGCTTGACTCATTGCTCTAAAATCTCCGGTAATTAGCCCCTTCAAAAAATTAAGTGTGTTTTTGAAGGTGTTAATAATAAAGCCCCATATATTTTGGATGATTGAAAGTGCCATCTGCATATAAGACTGAATAATGTTATACAGTTCAGGGAAATTCCCCTTGATGTACCCTAGGATTTTTAGTGCAGATTTCAGAATGAAATTTGAAACCCAGGACCAAATTTTCAAAGTCCATTGCTTCACTTTATCCCAGTTTGCTATAACTAATACCACCAGGCCTAAGACTGCTGCAGTTACCCAGCCAATAGGTCCCATGGCTATCACCCAAGATAGAGCCATCCGTGCTGCCCAGATTAATGCACGAGTACTTAGTTTAAGTAACCAACCTATCATCTTTCCAACAAAGCCACCAAAGGCTGTTCGTAGAAGAATCACAGCTGGAATAACAGCGATAAGTACTCCAGTCAGAGAAATTGCCCATGCGATCAGTTGACCAATGAGTGGGTAAGCCTTCATCATCGATGATGACCAACTCAAAAAGCCATTTACTAAATCAAGTATTTTAGAACCGAGTGGTGCCATTCCAATACCAAGCTGAATCAAGAAACTAGTCAAATTCCCTATAAGTGCAATAACCTTTGGTCCGTTTTCTTTTACATAGTTAATAAAGTTTTGAAATCCCTTAGACTCATCCAATTTGGCCGACCAAGCCGCGAATTTTTCAGTAAGACCTACTAACCCTCCCTGCATATCTTGAGAAAGTGGAGAGAAGGCAATCATTAAATTCATAATCCCCTTCATGACATTCCCAAAGGACTTACCAAGTGCTGTCATAGAAGGTCCTACACTCTCGTTCAAGAAACCAATAAACTCCTTAAATTCCTGTGTTTCCATTGAAAAACCAAGGCTTTTAGATAGAGAATTAGCTGCACTTATTGCACCATCAAATGCCGGCTTTAGATTCTTAATCAATGCTTCAAACTGTTCTAAGCTACGGATAAAAATATCCATCACTGGTTTTTCAAATTGCTTGGAGAACTTGCTCCAAAATTTACTGAAGGACTGGACTGCTTTTAAACCACGTTGCTGTTCTTTAGATAAACTTGCTTGAGCCTGCTCAATTTCTTTCAAAATCTCAGCACGCTTCTCTAGATCGGTTGTGTTGGCAAGTTCCTTTCGAAGATCCTTGATAGTTTTGTTAGCCTCAAAAACATCATTTAAAGCTGAAGTAGCAACTGAACCAAATAAAATAGCTCCTGTCCCCGCTGCAGCAAAAGTGGTTGCAAGCCCGCCTAACCCTCCTGCTAAACTAGCGATTACCGGGGCTATAGCAGGTAGAACAGATAAAAACCCTCCCTGAAGGGCATTACCTGCCACTATTCCAACGGAACTCATTGTTTTAGCTATTCTATCAATTCGGCTTTGAAACTTGTCTACTCTGGCTTCTACTCGAACTATAATTTTATTTCGAACCAGTGCTTTAGCTTTCGCCTGTAAATTGTTTATTTTCTTGAAGAAGCTAACTGTATCAGCATCTACTTCCTTTTCGGCTTTCTTCCTTGTAAATGACTCCATCATTTTTTTCGCTTTTTTAATGTTCCGTTTAAGTGGATTAATATCGGCCTTTAAAGTCGTGTCTTCTGCACTCTCAGCCTCCATTTTAAATCGCTTAGTTATTTCCCTTGCCTTTTGAATGGCGTTCCTATATTTCGTGACATTCGCTTTCAATTCTGCTTCTACGGAATAGTTGGACAAGTCCTCACCCCTTTCTAGAATTTCTTAGAAGAGCGATTTGTGCAGGTGATAACTTCTTAGTTGGTTTTTCAACAGACCTTTTGATTTCGAATTCATTGTCAACGGATCTTAATACCGACTCGTAATCAAAGAAGTCATCAAATTCTTTAAAGGCATATTCTTCTTTAGGCTTCTTATCAGTTCCTTTGTTCACTTTTGCTTTTGCGTTCCTAATAAGGAATGCTAATTTGTGTAACCTGTACTCCTCATCAATTTCCTTATACTCTTGTGCATAGCGTTTATAATGAAACTCAGTCAATGTCATTTGTTCTACATCAACCAATCGTTCCATTCCCAACTTTCGAAGTGAGTAGATGACAACCTCGTCGTAGGTTAATCCTCTTTCTGCATGCTCGTTCTTTTCGTCCCTTTCACTTCTTGAAACTCTTCTGGAACGAGCTTTCGGGTCATGGGTTGCTTTCCCAATTCATACATGACTTGCTGAGCGAATTCCTCCAGACCCTCATTTTCAGCTATGTCGTTCAGAATTGATTCAAAATCCGAATCTGTCGTTGGCTTTTTCTTATCATGGGCTGTGGCTGCCTGAATTAATTTATACAAACAAATGATATTGCCTGACTGAAGACCCGGTACCAACATCGTTTCTAGCCCTTGGCCAAGACTTACATTTTCAACTTCCAACCCTAAAGACCGATCAATTGTCGTTAAGGTACGAAGTCCGAATGATAATTCAATGTCTCTTCCGTTAAATGTAATATGCAAAATCTATTCCTCCTCAAATGGTCAAAATAAAAAGAGGGGATTATCCCCTCCTTGCTAGTTTTATGCTTCTGGTGGTGTACCCAATCCATCATCTGCAGGATCCTCAGCAAGCACATCATGAAATACGTATCCTAATGTTTCAATATCGCTCTCCGGAACATTGACACGTCCTTTTTGTCTTTTAAATTGAGTGACAAATGTTCCACTTACTTCCGGATCATCCTCTGCAGGATTCGTTGTTTCCCATTCAGTGATGTAGCCTTGTCGATATTCAGCCCCAAAGGTAAAAGTACCTGGATTAACCTCATCCTCTACTTTATCCGCCAAATCTACTTCCCACATCTCCACTGGATAGTCATCAACAATGGAATCACTAAGCATCGTAAATGTAGGGTCTGTTTCAGCTTGGAGTGCTGAGATACTTACTTCATCTTCAAGTGCTCCCGAACCTGAAACCCTTCCATCTTTGGTTACTGTCGACTCCCGATCCCGGGAATAAGACTTTGAATGCTCCGTTTGAAAAACAAGCTTAGCTCCTTCTGCAGCTTCACCAAGTTTTCGAAAATAGAGTACCTTGTGTACCCCTTTTGCAATGATGGCCATACTATAACCTCCTAAGTAATTCTGTATTCTGCCTGAATAACTCCATGCAGCAGATTGTCAGTTGTTGAATTATCGTAGATTTCATTTGAATCAAGAGCGACTAGTCTCACGTAGTAATTATCAAGCTGCGCCATCCTTCGCAAGGCCATTTCGAGATTATAAATCATTTCTGCAAAATGCGATCGATTATTAGCCATCTCCCAAACATGAATGGTTTGCGATATATTACCTGTTATTACTTCTTTATTATTGATTACATCAGAACCTATCGATCCTGCTACATGCACAAAAGGATAAGGAACTTCCTCGTCTTTGCCAGGAAGATAATCGTATGTGTCATATCCCAGGTTAAGAGATGTATTAAATATTGCATTGAACAGTTGGATCTTTGGTGACTTCATCTACTCACCTACTTTACAAGTCTATTTAGGTCTTCAAGGAACTGCTTTTTCTGAGTGTAGAATCCAGGAAAGATGAATGGTTGTGCATCCATGAACCTTGTTCCAAACTCGAGATAGCCGGAGTGTTCGGATTTACTGATTGTTTTACCCGCAAGATTACTTACTATTTTCGTTTCAATATTTCTCTTGGTGTAGCCAGTTTGATAACCTTGAGTAAATTCAGCATTCTTAACTACTTTCTCGGTCATTTCAATCGTATTGTTCTTCACGATTTTCCCAACATCATCTTCAATATCCCTATCCATTCGATCAAGTTTCGCAAGCAGGGCATCCAGTCCCTCTAAGTCCACTCGCTCACCCCTTCCAAAAATAAAACGCTCTCAGACTTGTATGGAACATGTCGGAGAACGTTATATTTCTTCTCGTTGATGATGGCTTTATCGACTTCACGCGTGTACGGTCTCTGTAGCCTAACTGTGGTGATCTGTTTGTCTAATGAACCAAATATAACTTTAACTCTTTCTAGGCTGATTGGAGACGTGTTGCAGGGTAATGTAACACCTTCATCCACTCTAACAACTGTCTTTCCGACAGAAGAATCATATGCACGGCCATTAACTTTATGAAGCGTAACCCGATCGGAGTACCGCATTAGAAAAACATGACCTTTCCTACATCCTCAGTTTTAGGTATATACGTTTCTAAGATGGCCTGATAGGGTTTAAAGTCGTCTTCCGTAAAGGAAACAGACCTTCCTTCAATCGATTCTGATTTCATCCCTTCACTTCCAATTTTGTTATACCGATTCACCACCAGCTCCTCAACAATGAACATTAACTCTTCAGGGATCGCTGTCAGACCTGCATTTTGTTTTAGCCATACCTTCAACCGGGATTCAACATTAGCTATAAGGCGATCGATTACACTATCCTGCAGGCTGTCTTGAACACCAACAACGACTTTTACGTTATCTCTGATAGACATACAATCACTTCAATTCTGCTTCTGCCGCAAGTGCTTCTTCTTTCCCCTGGATCTTTTCTCCGTTAGACAACACGTACCATGGGCCGCCTGTATGTTTGGGAAACTCACTTTCTTCAGAAGATTGTTTTGATTCTTCAGGCTCATGGTCAGCTTCTTCTGACTCCACTCCCAATTGCTCAATCAATGGCTTCCCTACTTTATTTTCTGTGCTTAATAATTCCGAGATCCGTTCCTTGCTCACTTTACCCTTAGCAGGGAAGGTATCTCCCTTACGATAAACACGGTGATCATCTTCTTTATCTCTAAAAGCTCTAATTACTTTGTAAGGCATTCCTAATCATCCTCTCTTTGATAAATGGTTATTACGCTACTGGGGCAGGACCCGGAACTAATTTTGCAAATGCTTCATCTTTAATGATCATCAAACCTACATCCATAGTGGCACGCAGAGCAACCATCTCTTGTTCAAACAAGTTGATAGGTGAACCGTCTGCATTGGTAATGGTCGATAGTTGAGCTTCCTCTGAAATTGCATAATCTATGTTAAAAGGAATACCATAACGCAACTGATCAAAATCACCGGCATAAAGAGTCCCTTTTGATAGATTTGCAGATTTCAAATCCACTGCTGGCAACCCATCAATCGTATTGTTAGATCGATCATATAAAGATTGTAATGTTCCGTTTTCAGCTTTTTGGGCATTGCGTAAGGCGGTATGATTTTGTACTTTTGAAATCCATGCATTAGGCTCTACATCATTCTCGAAAAGCTCATCTTCTACAGCCAGGATATTATCGTAAGTGATCCCGTCATAAACGATATTTTCTGCAGTTGTTACTGATTGTTCAATCGATTGAGCGAATGGATTAGCCACATTCAGAATCCCTGCTTCATCAAACTTTTTATAGAATGCTTCTGCAATCTTTGGACGCATGATTTCAAAGAAATTCGAAACCCTGTATTGCAGGTACTCACGAGAAACCGGTAAAATGACCCCAAGCTTCTTGGCCGTCATCTTTACTTGTAGCAAGGTTGGTTTTGAAGTTTGAATCTTCTCGGTCTCACCTACCCAGTAAGCCCCGGGTCCTTCAGCAAAGTATTCGAATGTCTTTTCTTTATCCGTCATTTCCTCATAAACACCAAGCTGCATGATCTTAGAGTTTTCCATTACATCATTTAAGATCATGGTGTTGTACTTATCCGGAATCGTACCATCTTTCGCTTCGTGAACCATCACGTTATCCGGGCTAAATGTTTGTGCAAAGTACTGTAGATTAAGTTTTAATAGATTCGGTCCCATTAAATTCTCTCCTTTTATTTAATAATTCTATTCTTTCTGGCCATTTCTGCTTTTGAAGTGGTGATGCTGTTGTTTACTTTTGAACCCCCTGTTTCAGGAGGATCCTGCCGAAGCATTTCCTTCACAGCATTATTAACCGCAGCATCGAATTCCTTTTTGATACTGGACACAGCTTCTTTAATTTTCTCGTTGTTCTCAAGTTTGATAAGAGATTCAGCAAACCCAGCCGGCAGTCCCTCATCTTTTAAATCTGTTTCAACTTCAGAACGAAGCTGCTTCGTATTTAATTCACGCTCTCGTTTATCGAGTGCCTCGAGTCGCTTTTTATAATCAGCATCTTCTTTTTCCTTCTGGGTCAGCTTCGCATATTGTTCTGCATCTTTTTTTGCATCAGCAAGCTTTTGATCAAGTTGTATTTCCCATTCCTTCTGCTTTTTATCAAGAGCCTTTGCAAGCTTACGATCTGATTCAGCCTCAATCTTCTTTTGAAGTTCCTCTGCAGAAAGCTCAACCTTTGCCGGTGGATCGTTTGGTGGATCATCTGGATTCGGCGGATCCACTGGCGGTTCATTCGACTCGGCAAAGTACTGCAAGTTTAGTTTCAAAGGTTCAAACTGTTTCTTAAAGGCTGCTGGATTAAATACATTAATTGGTCCTGTCACTTTCATTTCCTCCTAACCCATGAACACGTAACAACACGCAGGTGCCCACCGTTAACGTCCTCACACGTTTTTAGTCAAAACAAATAAGCCTGTTTATAACGTCTAGTGCTCAAAGACGCGCTAACATAAATTCTTATAAGGTATATTTCTCTTTCACACTTGCGAAAAATTCCTCTCTCCAGTCTCCCAGAATAAGAGCCGTTGAACTTCGGCAAAACGGATGCATGGGAGGAGCATTGATCCCTGGTTTCATTTCCTTCACTTTGAATTTTTTCTTATTCAAGAGTTTACATTTTTTTGTGGTCTTTCCATCCATTACAGCAACATATTCATATTCAGCTTCATCATCATTAGAAACTGCCTGATAGGATAACTTTTGGCCTTCCACCTGGACTCTGGCAGTTTCAGTAATCAGTAACCTTTTAGCTTCAAAAGAACTGACATCAAATCGCTCTCGAATCTTCCTGATGTACCTATTTGGATGAACACCACGGACAATCGCACTGTTGATGATAATGGCCAACTCTTCTCTGAGAGCCTTCATATCTCCCCATATCCTTGAAGACCATTTAGCCCCATAAAACGAAGCTCCTACAATTGATTTAAGGGTTGGTGTGGTGATCGCCATGTTGACTCCTAAGATACCAGCTTGCCGCAGTACCTCAGATATTCCAGCCTGCTCCAAATAATCTTGAAAGGTCTTTTCCTGCTCATTCGTCATCAATACCAGGTGAGCATTTAAATACATCATGAGAAGCTCCTGCCGGTTTATCCTCATCTTTGTATTGTAGGTGTAGAGCTCCTTATTTGCCTTCGGAGAGAAGTCCTTCTCCCTCACATATCGTGCAGCCGTTCTTTCAAATGATTGAACATCAAATTCGGACACTCTCTTCTTGGCTTCAATTAATGAGATCGTATTTTTTTCTGCATACCGAGAATAAAAGGCATTGATTTCTTTTTCTACCTCACGAAGAGCGTGATCGATGATTTCTTTTAATTTTATTGATACCTCTCCATCTTTCATTTGTTCACGCTTGATGTTTTCTCTTTCACGCTTTATCCAGTAACTTTCTTCTTCAGACATTTAACCACCTCAATTCCTCATGTACTCAGAGGACATCGATTGTCTTTGTTTTGCCCTTTCACTTGTAATTCTCTTTTCTTCCTCTTCTGGATTTTCTACAATCATAGGTATTATCTTCAGTTTCGTTTCCTGGGACAGCTCTCCTCCAAGTGCATTAAACATATCTACTGCCTCTTTAGTGCTCTTAGGAAGGTTAGGAGTAAATTTATAGGTTAACCCTTCAAATTCACCTTTACCTGCTTCGCTCGCCAGGTGCATGACATTGTTTATCAACTTGTAACGACGATTGAGAGACCTTTTGAATAAACGTTCTTTGTTGATCCGTATTTGCTCCAAGCCAAATAACTTGTACTTCATCGCTTCTCCTGTTTGTTGGCCGGCAAAGTTTTCGTCGTTCAGGTCTGGTGTATTTGTGAATTTATGAATGTCCGTTTGTAGTCTGCCTTTATATGCCTCACTACCTGACACATCATACTGCTTATAGATATAGTCAGCTTCCACCCGGCCTTCAGCACCGTCAGCGTTTTGAGTTGGCTTTAGAAAAATGATATTGGCCTCTTTCATTTTTTTCGCTTCAGTAGGATCTAAATCTACATTCCCTAGAATTTTCAGCATGGCATCATTTAGATCGGTCATATAGTTTGCTGTATCAGATTGAGCTGCATCATATAAATCAATCAAGTCCAAGACATTTTCAAAATCCCCCTGGCGGAATCTATTGTTACTGTGCTCATTAATCGGGACTTCCCCGAACGGATGATCAACCTTACTATCAAGCGTCAGGTTATAGTCACCCATGTTCGATGTGAAATACGTGTAGATTTTCTTGTCAGTATAGAGGATGACTTTAATTTTCCGTTGGCCACCATAACCAACAGAGAAGTACCGGACCCCGGCAATTATGTTCTTTTCAATCGTAGTGTCATAGATCAAGAAGGTTTCTAATGGCGAAGACAGATATACTTTTGTTTGATCCAGCTGATTCCGATGTATCAGTTCATATGCCCGACCATAGATTGATAAATCCAGGACAATGTCTGCATTAAGTGCAGCATCTTCTATTGTCTCGTTGATTTCATTAATTTTTTCCTGAGTGGACTTATCCTTATGACGAACTGATACAGGAACACCTACAAAGAAGCCCTGCATGAAGTTAGATACATACTTCGCATAATTGTGCTTGGCCCTATGATCGGCCTTGTCATCTTCTTTCCTGCGGTTGGCTGCAGAGATCGTTGTGTTATCCCCGAGATAATAATCGTCCAAGACAGTGAGCCTTGGACGCTGGTGTTCAATATGATGTTTTAATATGGCAGACAGTTCTTTAGTCTCTTGCACCAGCTCTTCTGCAGAATCTAACGTATATTGAATGTTTGATTCTTTACTAAACCGCCTCTTCTTACCGGCATCCCCACTCGTACCTACTCCAAGCTCAAAATCATTAACGTGATTCATGTTCCACCTCCTATAAACCTAATCCTTTTAAAGCATTATAAGTATCGTCTTTCTTGGCCACTCCCAAATGGTATTGTTCCAGGCTGTAACGGAGAGCATCGATAATATGGTTATTTGTATCAACCGGTGTATTTAGCCACTTACCGTCCTTATCTTGATCAAAAGTATAAGTATTAAATTCTTCAATTGTATGTTCACATGTAGGGTGAATGTACACCTTGAATCCTTGAATGAATAGTATCCCCTGATTCACGCTGCCTTTCCCTTTGACTGAAGCTCTCATCCTACGAACACCTTTATTAATTAATTCCTGAATCAAACGCCTCTCAGCAGAGTCAGCTGTGATGACTGATTTAAGGAGACCTTTACTCACGATCATCTTGTATATTTCTTCGGTTAACATCGCTTTCTCATAATGTTCATCGTAGATCCAAAGCTCTTTCTTCTTAAGATCAACAACAGAGCTTGGCAAAGTTGTTGGATCATTCGTAAAACCAAAGTCCATTCCGTGAGCCGTTTCTTGAATCTCTTTGATCTTTTGTTGAATATTGAAATCAACCACATGGAAGTTATCAAATACAAGCCCTTCAGCTACACCCCATTCACCATCACAAACAATTCTGGCACGTCTAGGGTTAGTTCTATATAAGTCCTCATACCTGGCTCGGTCAACATCATCAAGCCATTCATTTACACGGAATGTCGTCGTAATGGCAAACGTATCTTTCTCCCGGGTCTCTTCATCAAAGAATACTTTCTTAAGCCAGTGTCGTTCAGACCAGGGATTAAAAGTAACTGTTATCTGTTTAAAGAAGTTCGGATCATCATATTTTCCCCGGATTGATTCAACAACAGTACGAAATTTAGCTTCAGTTTCAATTTGATAAGCTTCCTCAAACCAAGCCCAACTCAATATCCCAACATCAACGGTAATTGATGTAATTTTTAATTCATCATCTAGACCCCTGAACAAGATCTTCTGGCCGGTCGGCATGTACGTTATCTCCGGCATTGATTCATTGAACTTAAATAAATGGGCAACCCCTAATTGCGTGGCTGCCCATTTTAAATCAGTATAGGTGGATTGTTTGTTTGTGTTTGAATAACGCCGTACAACCAGTAAGTTCGCCCAGGAATACTTCATGATACGATGAATGAAATTTAATGCCGTATTCTTTGATTTTTTACTCCCCCGGGATCCTTTAACTACCCGGTAGAACTGCTTGTTGTTCCAAAATCGATTGTAACCTCCACCTATCTTCTTTTGGATGGAGATTTTATGCTGCTTAGTCTTCATCCGGTACATCCTCTACAAAAACAGGAGTAATGGTCTCGACCTGCTGCTTATCGGTCCACATGACATAGCGCTTACCTAAAAGCTCTGCTGCTTTTACTCGATCTTTAAGGAAAGGATCTTTGTCTTCTAGCTGTTGAGCACCTTCACCAATACCTACAGGGATTTGTTCCGTATGTTCTCCCCTCATTACTGCAGTGAGAAATTGAAGAATCTCGTCCTGTTCAGCAATCGATTTCTTTTTCAATTCTTCTAATCGCCCATCTATATATGATCTCACGTTAGCCTTTGTTAGCAGCCTACTTCCGGATGCTCTAGCAGCTGAATCCTTTTTTACATTTGGATATGCAATCTTATATGCAGCTGATATATTACCCGATTTCACATACTCATCTGCAAATCTTTTTTGCTTTTCAGTAATTCTTATCATTACATACCACTCCCCACCCCCAATTAATTAAAAAATAAAAAGCACCTTTTGAAGGTGCCTCAGGTTAATAGTACAAAGCTTTCCCGACTTTTTTTCTTATAAGGTCAATCACAATATATAACATAGGAATAATAAATGGGAACATAATTGGAAAATTTAAGTACGTTTGAAATGACAAGCAAATTATTACTAACCACATTCCTATAACTATTCCGTAAGCACCATGCCAGGAAAATCTTTCATCTTCAAGAAATGGTAGAAATTTAATTACCCCTAAACAAATTCCACTTATTAAAAATGCGATTCCTAAAAATAAAACAAAAGGTACCCATGTTTTTAATGTAATAAAGATAATATTATTCAGATCTATAACTTGTTTAGGCATGATATCAACTTTACTGTCAATTACCTGGACCCAATTCCAAATAGCATTAATTGATAAGTAATATAATAAAACTAGCCATGTATATTGTGGTAGAGAATATAAATTTATTTTTTTCACTTCATTTGAAATAACTTTACTAAATTCGCTCGGAATATCCATATTTCCCTCCTTAATCTATTATGTATATCGGTAGAATACCCCATTTTTTACATACCTTCATTATATGGTGGCATATATACGACAAAATTAACTGCTCAAACAGAAGAGACTACCATATCTTCTTCTAGTAATTTTCTTTTCCGATCGTTCAATCATTGTTTGAACACTGCTTGAGCTGATGCACAAGTAATTCGCGATTTGACTATATGATAAGCAGTGTCCACGGGACATCAGGTATACTTCCTTTTCTTTAGTCGTTAGGACAGATAAGGCATCATCTATCATTTCTTGTTCTGCAGAAGAGATTACACTTTCATTTTCTGCTTCTTCCCAGGCATAAGTTTCTTCTTGGCTCCTAAAAAACCTTTGCATTAACAGAGGATCAAAAGGTCTTTCTCTTTGATATGCTGCTAATCTCTCAACCCCCCTTGTCTTCCCTGGCTGCCTTCCGGTTTCCATCCACTCAATAGAATATTGCAGGTCTCTTATCATTCCATTAAGCAGTGATTTATCCCTGTCTGAAGCTTCTTTAAACATCTTTTTAGCTTTTGATAAATTCTCTCTATAGCTTAAAAGAAGGTTTTCCATACAATCACCTCTTTCAAAATAAAAAAGACACCAATCAAAACACCGATAAATCGGTTATTGATTAGTGTCCTCCAGTTGGCTGGTAGAACTTATCTTATATTAGATTCAGAATCTTTCACGAATTGAACGCTTCCATCAGAGATAAGATTTTTATCCTTATCAAACCATATACCATTGATATTAATATTAGCAGTGAAGTTTTCTTGTTTTACTATTCCTTGAATAGTTTCATATTTTAATTCTAATGTTAAGTTTGGGAGCAAGCCTCGCGAGTCTATTGTTTTCACATCACTTCTTTTTGATTCTCTCCATCCGATTATACTGGAAATGGCAATCAATATATTAACTAATTCTAAAGATTCAAATGTAAAAAGATGATCGCTAGAATCTTTTATCCCTGTAATATAGTCCGAATGTATTGTTCTATTTTCATTTGCAAGAATCTTATTATCGTTAATTAAAGAGAAAAATGTGCCTTGATTGATTTTTAAGTTCTTTGAAAGATCATTGTCTAATAAAGCCTCATTAACTTTTCGAAAATAACTTGGAGATACATCAATAATGAGAGAAGCATTTACATTTTTAGCAATACCATTCCCAACATTTATTACGGTAAATTCAGGAGTAGTTCTCTTCACAAATATTTCATTATTAATATTTTTATCAAGTGTAAATCTAAAGTTTGTTCTTTTTATAATAAAATTAGGATCTGTCTGTAAATCTCTTTCCTCTAATAGTAAATTGAACTGTTTCTCACTATGCTCAATTGCTTTTTTGGTGTATCTTATATTAACAATTGCAATTATTGTCGCTATTACTGTTGCCACTGAAACAAATATAGAGAAAAATTCTTTAATACTCGTAAGTAAGCTAGCCATAAAAAAAACAAAATACACAAAATATTCCACCTTAAAACTCTTCCCCCTCATCAAACTTAACCCGTTTCACTTTTCCCTGGTGGGTTACAATCTTTGTTTCACCATGAATAGGTAATGCCGTTAATTTAGCCTTTCCATCACAAACCACCACAGCAAAACTTCCTTCTTTATCCATTATATCAATTTCTAGTTTTAAAGTACTAGGGTTAATTTCTACATCTGATAACCTCACCAAAATCCCTCCTATGTTATAATTAAGTTGGCTGGCCGGGAGAGATCCTGGCTTTTTTTATTTAATTCAAAATACATTTACTTCTTGTAAATAATTTACTCTTTACTCCTTTTCCAATTATACTGGTTAAGGGTGATATCTATTGAAAGAATACGAAATCCTTACATGTATAAAAAAGCTAGGATCATTATTTAAAGAGTTTAAGTCATGTAACTGTCCTATATATAAAGAAAAAATAATTAAAGAAATCACAATCCTCAGTGAAAAAGTTCATCCGAGTAACGATAAATAAAGAGCAATGTGTAAAAATGCCTAAAAGAATATTATCTTCAAACCACTGTGTTCCACTATGATAAATACTACCTCACCGTGCTATTCTGCTTGTTTTTAATATAAAGGCTAAAACACAACAATGGTATTATATACCCATAAATAAAATTGTGAGGTATATATATGATATTTAATATAGGTGATAAGGTTCTGGTCCATGACGAAGAATATACAGTTCATTGGATTTACGATAGTGAATACATTGAAATAGCTCAAGGTTACTCCAATATTCAACTTGTACATAAATCAGAAATTGAAAAGGCGAAATAGTTCTTTATTCTCAAAAAAACTCACCTTTTTCTATTCCATTATTCTGTAAATAACAGTAAAATAATCCTAAGTAGTTATTTCGACAGCCGTAGGAAGGGTGATTTTTTTGAACTCATTAATTGTTTTATCAGAGGAAACGCTTCAAGATATTTTGGTTGATTCAAAGAGAGTTGGAACTTCCCTAGATTTCATAAGAATGGTTGAAGATGCACTACAACAAAAGATTGACTCAAAGCAAATGCATACTTACATCAATTAATAATTACTTTGGAATCTTAGAATTTCTAATTCTTTTAAGGAGAAACGATATTAAAATCGCTTCTCCCTTTTTTTATTCTCCAATTGGCACCACCATAATTTCAATGCGAGGTCTTTCGCTATACCACTTGCTTGCTAATAACTCTACCACCTGGCTATCGTCCTTCCAGATGATCTGGTTGCAAGCATCCTTGATTCCTTTCACGTAGTTGTCTACATCAGGCTTAGTCACTGGCCTTAATTCACCAGCTTCAGCTGCGGCTAATTTCTTTTTGCTGAAGTTCTTTAGGGTGGGCTTGTACACTCTGATAAATAATTGAATCGGCCCATCAATCAGATCCTTCGGACGATGTTCTGCAGCAACCAACTTCACATACTTCTTAAAATCCTTCGATTTCTTAGGATCATAAGCCCTGGTATGTCCTCCTTGAGAACTAAACCTTGGCCGTCCCTGGGCTACGGGAGTTCCATAGACCGTAAACTGAATTATCTTCATTACTCAAAACCACCCATTCTCAGAACTCTCAACATTCCTGTTTCTAAATTTAGCGATGGCTAATTCTTGCCTTAAATCATAATAATTCAGGTCATAAATGCTTTTCCCTCTCTTGGTTTCAGTGACTCCTAAGGTAAGGAGCTCACTGATCATCCCCTGGGACTTCGTTTCCTGACTAATCTTAATTGAATCGTATAATACACCCATTTCATTACCCCCTCTTAAATGCTAAAAGCTCCGCCTCAAGCTTTGCCTTTTCTTTCTCAAAATCATAATCACTAGATTCGCTTTGTTGATTCTGCGAGGAAGTCTTATTTTCCTCAAACCAATCTGGCAATCTCTCAGTGCGAATTGGCCGCACCTTGCCATTCCTTGCAGGCGTTCGTTTGGTCCGCTGCTCTTTAAATTGCTGTTGCTCAGCTCGAGACTGTTCCAATGTCCTAATCCCTTTCTGAGCCCAGTTTTTAAGAATGGCCTCTACGTATCCCCATTTCTTCGTCCCTTGCTCTACAGCAATCTTCATAGCTTCAAGTACTAACTCCTCACAGAGATCATCGCACCAGGACACAATCTTTTGGGGTATATAACCACCCAGGATCCCAAACCCCTCTTGCTCGTAAAACTGAAACGGATTGAGTGATGCAGGGGCATCATCTACTACATCTTCTTTTAGTTTCGTTTTGTTTTGTTTATGTTTAGGTATGGTCAACTGTTGGTCATCGGATTGGTATCCATATTGGTATACGGATTGGGTATCGGATTGGTATAGCGATTGGTCAACTGAGTTGACCAATGACTTTACCTTATAAATAGGAGCCTTCCCCTTCTTGCCTTTTTCGTACTCAATCAGTTCATTTTCGATAAGCTTTATTCGAGCATTGACCAGCCCTTGCTTTGAAAGGCCAGTCAATTTCTCTACTGTGGAGTTGGGAGCATTGAATCGTTCTTTCCAGCCAGCCATATTGTTTATAGCCATCAATGTGTGCCATAACGCAATTGCGCTGGTATTAAGATCGTTCAGTAGCAACCAATCCTTAAAAGCTTTGAGTTCTTTTAAATAATTCAAACAATCACCTCTATGCTTGTCTTACGTATGAAATTGCTGCCGAAATGGAATCCATATCTTCTTGGTTTGTTGCGTCTGACAAAGCATTTTCTAACCATGTGAGCGTATTGCTCTTCGTTACATCCGATTGATAAGGTCTGAAGACAATACCACCATGATCCAAAAACATTTCTAATGGTGTTCCACTATTCAACCCTTGTGTTCTTCTAATTTCCTTAGGAATAACTACTCTTCCTAATTCATCGATCTTCCTCACGATTCCAGTTGCTTTCATAGTTCCTCTTCCTTTCTTTCACATATCGCTTTCCCCTCTTTAATACCTTTTACATGGTAGTGGGGATATCGCTTCATATAGTCCAATACATGTCGTTTCAACTCTTCCTTACTTTGAGCCTTCTCCCAAATCCATTTTGGAAGAAGGACTTTGTAAGGAACTTCTTGGTTAATCAAACTTCATATCCATCGTGTCTTGAGCTGAATCTTTCTTGCTATTTTTAGCTTTAGAATCTTTTACGGGTTCTTTCATTTGTTCTTCCTGTACCTCATATTCAATCGTGTTATCATCCTCTTCAGGAGTAACATCTTTTAGTTCACGATCCTCGTTTTCTTCAATAACAGCCTTTTGCATTTCGACTGAGAGGATGCCCCATTTAGATAAGAGGTTCTTCAGTACCGTTTTCATGGCCATAGCATCCCAGTCATTCTTCCAACCAAAATCGGATTTGCTGAACTTCTTCCTATGCTTCTCGACTTGTTCTCGGGTCCAGTAGATGGTTTTTCTAAAACCATTCAGTAGTTCAAAATAAGCTGCATATCCAATGACGGCTTCTGATTCTCTTTGCTCAAAATTGATATCGATTTCCTCTGTCAGGGGATTCCATTTATTTAACTCCCCTTCATGAATCGGTGTGACGTTTATATACCGGTACTGTCCGGTTCTAAGAGCTAATTGAATATAACCTTTATAACCCAGTTGAAACTGCGCTTTGCCTCCATATGGGACGATCCAGGCATACCCTAGGTTCTTATCTACTGGAAGGTCTAATGTAGCTGCAATCATCGCTGAAGAGATAACCGACATAGGCTCAGCTTTCTGTAGCATCTTTTCATTGTTGTAAAGGCTAAGGATAGAGGCGGTAAACTGTGTTGCTCGTTTACCTAACACCTCTTCAAAGCGCTTAATTACACTGGGACTCGCTAATAACCCTTTCATAGTGGAGCCTTGTGTAGAAGGAGCTTGTCCATTCTTGTTAGCCAGTTGAGTTTTAAGAGATTGATTGGTGGCCATTATTTAGCCTCCTTGATATCAAATCGTCTATAAGAACTCTTTTTAGTTACTTCTTTATATATATTCGGAAACTTCTCTTTTAATAGCTTTGAATCTACTCTATTTGATTCAATTGGTTTCCATGCTACTTCGTAATTCGAGCAGAGCCCTAATTCTGCTTCTTTTAATTCATGCTGCAGGTCATGCTGAATATGTTTTTTCTGTTTTTCTAACTCGCTAATGGTCTTCTTCAAATCAAAGTATTCAAGGATACGATCTTTATGGGTACTCTGTAGCTCGATGGACTTTCCTTTCTCTGTCTTGGCGTACTTTTCTTTTAAGTACTTTTCAGCAGCACTCGATCCGTCCAGGGCTGGGGGATTCCCTCCCATTACGTGGTATTCCCAAAAATGCTTTTCAGCTTCAAAAATAATGTTGATCAATTCTTCGTCACGGTCCACTTCTTTGCAAATAAACTTGTTACCCCCTATTAAGACCGCGATGTATGCTTTGGGGTACCCAAGGACCCCTAAGTAATGCTGCACCTGCACCAAATACGATTCAGGGATTTCTTCACTCTCCCAATCTTTTGCGAGGAACTGATTGGCTGTTTTACATTCGAGCAACGCTTCTTCCCCAACAACCTTCCGATCAATGTTAGCAATAATGTACTCATGATCGGGGTGCTGAAGGATAGCATTCCTCTTACGTACCTTCTTCCCCATACGCACTTCAAATTCTTTTGCGACCATATCCTCAAATAGATTTCCAAAGTAAGCAGCTTCACTGGATGATTCTTCAACGAGGACCTGTCCAGTTTTCTCAAGCCATAATTCAAAAGGTGTTTTATATTTATTAAGTCCGAGAATGATTGAAGCGTCTGATCCCCCTATCCCTCTTCTTCTCATTTCTAACCATTCAGTACGATCCATATCATTTGTGGTTGCTAAAATAGCTGGCATAAATTCCCCTCCGATTGATTTAGTTTTCAAAGTACTATAGAATAAAATAAACTTTTTCTTTGAGGGTTGACCCCTCTTTTCAACGAGACCTGTGTGCCAGCACAGGTCTTTACTCTGCTATTGAAAAATGAAACTTACATTTTTCTATCAAGTAATCTTCTAAATTTTCTTCTAAGATGACTTCCCCATTATCTGGATCCGTTATAATTGAATCTCCAACCAAAATCTCGTTTCCGAAATAATCAATTCCGTTGTGTTCCGGCTGAGAGACCATATTGGTGTATCCATATTTTTCTAACCTTGTGATATCCGGATGTTCAAGCATTTTTTTCACCTCCTTGAATTGGTAATGCATGAAAGTTGCTTTCACATTCATTCACGTTATATAATCCTAATTGCGCATAAATAGTGGGACGCAGTAAGCTTTGGTGCCAGCCTTAGCTTGCTGCTTTTTTTGTTTTGTTTCTAAGTAAAAGTGATTTTTCGAATGAAGAAAGCTTTAACCATTCGCCTGCTTTGATTTTCAAATCCTTCACCCCTTCCTAGCTTCGGTTCATCATGACATTTACAAATGTTTGAGTGATATGGTGCAATTCATCCTGCTTTACCTTTTTCTCTGCCAATCTATCAAGCTCTTTAATGGAGTTTAGTAGATCAACCGTTGATAGCATGGCATCTTTATATTTTCCTTCTTGGATATTTTCTTCAATCGCTTGAATACAGTTCCAGGACCCTCTTTGATGTTGAGCTGCATTACGTAGATCTTCTTTCTTGAATGTTCGTGTAGTCATTTTTGTAGCCTCCGTGCCTTTAGTGTTAATCTCCATTGTTTGAAAATCTGTATCATGGAGAATTGATATTCTTTGGATATAAGAGCAACAAGATTGATCATACTGGCTGCAGCATCCAACACTTCAAATGCAACCTTTCTCATTTCCTCTCGCTCTGTATCACTTTGAAATCTAACCGGCTTGTACCAACATGCTTTTTCAAGATGATCTAGAGCTTCTAGTGATTCTTTTTTGACCAGGAGCATCATGGCTGTTGGATGATGTTCAATGAAGTCGCCATTTAGATATGGGATTGATACATCACCAGCTGATTCGTTCCATCTAACGAAGTAGTATTCCTCATCGTCGATCGCTTCAGCTGTTAGAGCTCTTAAATCTTTAGGGAAGCGTTGCCTCCCCGTTTCGTACTTTGCAATGCTTTCTCTTGAAATAGGAAGCTTAAGTGATAGCTGTTGTTGTGTTATACCTTTGCGCCTTCTCGCACTAGCAAGCTCCTCCCCTTCCATGACTTTCATAAGGGCTGCTCCCCTTTACCTATATATGGATTTCAATGTTCGGGCTTAGTTCATAAAATGAAGTTAACTTGCTTTTTCAGATTTTTGTTTGCGTTCTTCGATGATTCTAGGGACTGATGTTTTTAAGAAATAGCGTAAGATTTTTTTGATTGTTTCATCTGATGGTTGGTTCATTTAGATCACCTCCTTAAATTTAGTTACCGAATCGGTAATTTTATTTTCAAAAAAAAGCGTTTCTATTGGTACACCTAAAACTTTGGCTATGATTGCTATCTCTTCAGCACTTATCTTTCTTTTTCCGTTTTCTTTGTAGTAATATGCGTTGTACCCATCGTACCCAAGAACCTTTGACATATGATCAATAGTAAGGTTTTGATTTACTCTTAAAGATTTTATCTTTTCAAAGTCTATAAGCCTTCTTTGAAATTTCATTTAATCACCTCCTCTAATTACCGAATCGGTAACTTTAACTATATAATAAATTACCTTTTTGGTAATGTCAACAAATAAATTACCATTTTGTCAACTTTATTTCTTACCGCATTGGTAAATGGTAATCTATATACATAAATATAACGGTAAAGGGATGAAGCTGATGTCTTCATTAGGAAGTAATATAAAACAGTTGAGAGAACGAGAAAACATTTCACAAAAAGACTTTGCCCAAAAATTAGGAGTTTCCAATGTTGTCCTGTCCCGTTATGAAAAGGATGAGCGAAAACCAGATTACGACATGTTAAAGAAAATTGCTGATTACTTTGAGGTTTCGATTGATTTCTTACTTGGTCGTGAAGAAAAGACAATGGCCAAAGAAGATACACTTGAAGAAGTGAACAAACTAGTTAAGGAGTACGGCATAGAGCAATTTGGCTTCTTTGATATTGAAAAGTGGAAGGATCTTTCCCAGGAAGATATTGAAGAAATTAAGAAGCATTTTGAGTATGTGGTGTTTCAGGCTAAACAGAGAAATAAAAACTAAAATATCAAAAAAAGCTCTGAGAAATGTTCTTAGAGCTTTTTTGAAGTGTTATTTACGTATAAAATTCATAAGGTAAGCTTAAATGTGTTGAGTTTACGGCATTTTGAACTCTAAAATATTCCCCTTTACTACCATTCCATATTCGCTTCCCTGTCCAACTTCTCAAATTGAAAATCAATATATCTTTCTAAGTTTTCATCACTTTCAATTGCATCTCTGTATTGTTTGATGTGTTCTAAATCAAAGTAAATATCGAGTCCTGACTTCAATAGTTTTATCGGTCTTCTCCAATCTGATTCATTAGATAAATAGCTCTCAAACTCATCAATTTTATCACACATTTCTGTAAATCCTATTTTATCTATATCCAGTATTGAGAATGAATTATGTTTTTTTACTTTTACAGGTATGTAACCCAAACCTTCAACGTTTGCATATAGCGAGCCATTATCTTTTTCAAAACCACCATGAGCATATTTATTTCTATGCCTTTCTTTTAAAGACTTTAACTTTTCAAAGTAACTCTTCATCTTATTATCAGTATTTGTTTTAAAAACTTCAATGAATTTTGTAGACCAATCTTTACTAATTAATTCAGCAATAGTGGATTTCGAATCCTCTATTTTAGAGAATGGAAGCAATAAAATCATTAAATGCTCTTGATAACTAAAGTATGCATCAAGCATAGCCTGTGCATTAAAGAACATTTCTTTCAACTTAACATTTTCTTTTATTGGGCCTTCCTTATCTTCTATAACCTTATGTCTAAAATATTGGTACCTTTCGTAAAAAAAATGAATTTGATTATTAAAAGTAATATTACCTTGATTTACAATTTCTTTTAATAAAGGGTTCATCATACGCTCCACTATTTTCACAGCACTGTTCACTTTTTTAAAAAAGTCTTTTATTATCTGTTCATCATCCGTTACAGCAAATAGTCTTAAACCAAATTTTCTATCTGTGAAAAGAAATTGGACACCA
This sequence comes from Rossellomorea vietnamensis, assembly GCF_025398035.1. Lineage (NCBI taxonomy): Bacteria > Bacillati > Bacillota > Bacilli > Caryophanales > Bacillaceae > Rossellomorea > Rossellomorea vietnamensis. The sequence continues at coordinate 4,469,646 of NZ_CP104558.1, read as the reverse complement.
CGGAATCGGAAAGGAATTTCATATAGGACCTTCTCGATTGGCTTATATTCATATTCGAATTTTTTCAAATAAGCAAACATAAAAAAAACCATATAACTAGAGGGTAGATTAACATCCATATACTTAGCAGTATAGCTATCTATTATTATCCCCTTACCACTCCTAAAATTTTCAAATCCTTTATCTTGAAACTCTTTAGTGCATTGCTCAAATGAACTCCATAAACGTGGACTTTCTTTTCGGAACCTATTTATATATGTTTCCAATATTATCACCCTACGATTTAATTATTACTCCTTATTTTAACATCCATTACAAAACTTAAAAACTATGAAATTACTCCTATAGGAGGTGTCTTGCACTAGCAATAATCCACTTTAACTAATTAAGTTTTTTCTTTCGAAGTTGATATTGCTATTAAAGAGGAGATTGAGGAAATAAACAAGCATTTTAAGTACTTAGTATCTAAGCAGCTTAAACAGATAAAAAACAAGAACCAGGATATCCTGGTTCTTGACTATCAATTTAAGGTTAATTCATTCCTTCGAATAATATAATTGTTATCTATTTTAGCCTTTTCAAAAATTATTTCCATCGAACCTTTATATTTAGAATTCAATTTATTAGCATTATTAATAATCATAGCTTTAATTCTGTAATCCGGATCTTCAATTAGTTCAGATAATTCACTAACAATTAAATCATCGTAACCTTTTCCTATCATTAGAAATAAGGATTCAATTGCATGGTACCTTAAATAAAAATCTCTATCCCTTGATTTTGATAAAATTACATGTAAAATAATTTGAGCATTTGGAATCTCTTTTTTACTCTCGACATGATAACTGATAAACAACTTTAATGATTCTAATAATTTTATATTTTGATATACATCTTCTTTATTAAAAACTGATAGTAAGAGTAATAACTCTTTATCTTCAGAAACTGAGTTTGCAATAAACCATATATACAAATATAGTCTAACAGTTAGTTCAGAATCTTTTTCGAAAATACCTTGATATATGTTTAACACATTTTTAACGTTACTTTGGATCTCTATATTTAGTGCTTCCCAATCAAATTCAATTTTGTCCTCACGGTTATTCATCAATTTTAAAGCAAATAAGAGTTCTAAACCATCTAGCTTTTCATTTGCATATTGCTTTGGATTGAGCAAAGTGTCTTTAATACTCTTTATTACCTTTGTAAAAAGTGGTTGTGGGAGCACAAGATTTGAATACGATATAATATTTTTTATTATTCTATATGGGGAAGTTGCAAAAGTTCCGTATACTCCATTTTTCCCTAAGGTTTTGTTTCTATTAACCATTTCTTCTACATACTTTTTAATGTAATTACTATTTTCCTCTAAGGATAAATCAAATACTTCTAACTTGTATAGGTTGTGAAATTTTTCCCACTCTTCTTCTATTGTCTTATCGAACTCACTAAACTCTACGAATTGCCTTCTTAGACTTATTATTAAACTCTGAAAGAACCTAGAATCCTTAAGTTGATCTTCTTTTAATAAATCTAGTATTAATTTCTTTAATTCTCTTATATGGTGTGCATTCACCTTCCAATCAATACTCTTAAGCAAATCAAAGACATTATCGTAAAATCTAAAAAACTTATTTTTTATGATTTGAATTAAAAAAGGCAAAACCTTGTTAATATCTATTCTTCTGATATTTCCTTTTAATGCTTGAAAAATAAACGACCAGTTTCCTACTATTGGTTCGGAATAAAGCCACTTATTCAAGATAATAAATATTTCGTCTTGAATGTTGTCATAGTCCTTATCCCCAAAGTAGTAACCAAGGTGATTAAACAAAACTAATTTGGTTTTAGTTCTATCTCCCTCATATGGTATGGAATTAGATAACCTATACAATTCATATATTTTTTCAAAGCTACACGAAGATAAAATTTCACTGTTATTATTGCAAATATGTTTAATGTTTTTATAATCTTGATCAAGAATGCTAAATCTCAAATACTCAAATTTTAATTGGTATTCATCATAAATTCGTGAATAATGCTGGAAGATATCTTTCAGTAAGCTATTTGTGAGTGATATATGGGTTAATGAACCATAAATAATAGCAATATACAAACTTTTTGCTACATCTTCAAGGAGATATTCTATTTTAGACCCAATCGATGTACTGTAAGGACTTTGAATAGTGAACTTATTTATGTCTTTAAGAATTTCATTATTGATATTCTTTTGCACTCTATCTATAGCCGGAAAATATAATAAGTGACTATTATCTTCTATTTTTTTTTGGGCATCAGAGATAAACACCTGATTAGAATTGTTCATTTTTTTATTTTCAAAGTTTCTGATATCTATAAGAATGTCGTCTCTAATCCACTTTTCTATTTTTAGTTCCTCAATTTGGGATACAGCTTCACTTAATTGAGAAATTGCTTTTTCCATATCTCCTTTATAATACCACTCAATAGCTTGCCACCTTTTATTAATTACTTCTTTTAAATTACCTTCGTACTTATTATTAATAATAGTCATTATCAGCGAAAAGTTAATCTTTGAAATTTCGCCTTCTCCTATTAGGTATTTCGTTAAATAATAGGAGAATTCATCCATTTCATTATCGGGTTCAATCTGTTCATTTTTTTTAAATATAATATTTTTAAATAATTGAGTAGTCTTAGAAAAACCAGTTAGCTCTTTTTTCTTGATCAGACTTTTTTCCACTGGTGTAATATTATTTATATACTCTTGACCGTTTTCATCTAGAGTTCCCTGTTCCTCCAACTTTATTAGTCTGTTTTTACAATATTCATTGTAAATATTCACTATATCATTCATAACGCTTTTAAAGCCTGTATCAATAAGCTCCTGGATATTATTTACGACTTTGTATCGAGCACCATTTGGCCCATTTAATTCCTTTTGTATCTCACTTTCTTTTTTTAAAGGGTCATTTAAAAAAAGATAAATGGCTTTTCGACCAATCTTCCTTGCATGCATCCATTCCTTCATAACTCCTTCAGGAATTTTTGGTTCTTTATTGTCAATTAGAAATAGCACAACATGACAGTCCTCTAACTTATTCAAATACTCATCCCTTGCAGTTACTGAAGCCGCATCTCCAGCTTCAAAAACGTAAGTGGTTATAAATCCGGTGTTTTCTAATAAGTTTTTAAGAGCTGCCCTAATAATGTCATATGATTCTACTCCGCATTTAGAACTAATAAAAACATTTATTTTGTCTTTAATGAAAGTCACAATAGGTCCCCCTTAATAAATAATCCTGTCTAATTCTATAAGAGCTTTTCTGTCTTGCTCATTAATTAACTAAATAAAGATCATTTTGGCCCCCGTCTTTCCAAATACCTGGGGTTTTTCCTAGTATCAATATAGCACAAAATAACCACTAATCTAATATTTACCTGTAAAAATATAGGTTGTATAATCAAAAAGGCTCCCTTGAGTAGGAGCCCGATTCTGAACCAGAATGAAATTACCTATATATAATTTTTTTAGTTCCTTTAAATTCTGTATCATTCACAACAGGAAAAGCAACTTTCCATAATTCAAATACATTGTGATTAGATGCATCGCCACCTTTATTTAACTTAACGATATGAAACCCATATTCATCCCCACACCTCTTAAGCGTTCTTTTAGATCGGTGTGAATACACCTTTCCAGTTTCGGAGATATCGTATAGTCCTTCATAACCTATAATCGGTTTATATATTTCCTTTCTCATAATTCTCCTCCAGTATCTTAGTTTAAAAAAGCTCCTATCCTCCATTGATTCCATTGATTTTTCTTCATGCTTCTACCTGGAACAACACAGTAGTCATTAATAACTGTTTCTTGTCCTATGAACTCGATTGGCAAATCATAGTAGTTACTTAAGACATATTTTGCGATAAACCTACGTGCTTCTTGAATGCCATTTAATGCTCGGTTCAACTGGATTTTCTCTCCTTTATAAACTTTATCTAAAGAATAATTCTTTGATACTCTACTTCCAGTGATAATGAAATGTAGCTCGTTTTCCTTGTTAATCTGACTAATAATCTGTTTTGGCATACCTGAGGACCGCCTTTTTGATTTAAAGCTAGGGATTACTTCAATAAAGGATTGGACTAAATAGAAGAGCACCGGGTCATTTAACTCGATTTTTTGCAAACTATCCTTAACATCATTCCAGTTGTATTCGAGAACTTCAGAATCTTTGCTGGATAATAATTTCTTGTGGGCTGAAATTTGCCCCTTATCTAGGGCTCCTCTTATTTTAAATTCAAATAGTAAATTAAAATTCTCACCGTAAATCCACGCATCTGGTATGGAACCTGAGTTATCTTCTAACTTAGATGCAGTAGCAATGTTCTTGTACGGAGCTATACCAATGATATACTCAAAAGGTTTCTCCTCTTGGGGGCAAATTCTTTTCCTTGTCATAATTAATACCTGTTTAAAATTAAGGTTTATAGCTCTTTCCTTCAACAAATTTTCTAAAAAAGGTTCAACAACTTGGAAATTATTATAACTAAGGATTGAGGCTAATATATGAGTATAATGATCCTCTTCTTGGCCTTGATATTTAAAAAGGTTCATGTTTCCTCCTAATGAGAGCAAAGTTATTTTGAAGATTTCTCCATCAACTTCATCAAATCACCTTTATTAAGCCATGGCCTTCTTCTATGCAACATTCTATGACAATTTGAACAGACCAAAATTAAATCTTGTAACCTTGTATTATTCTTCTCAGTATATTCAGATACCGGTATAGTATGGTGACATTCAATGAAACCTTTCCCAATTTCTCCGTATGTTTTGAAAAAATCAAACTGGCATATTTCACAATAAAGTTCATTATTTTCGAGTGCCTGTTGTTTTTTCTTTTTAACAGCCCCAACATTTCTTTCTCGCAATTTATGAACTCTAAATAGGATCTTTCCTTCAGGAAAAACTTCTTCCTCTTCTTCGTTAATAGGAAATTTTATTTCTTCCTTCTTAGATTCAACACTTGCTTTAATGTTTGTAGCTAAATCTCGAAGTTTTGATTTATTGGAATAAAATTCATTCCATACGTCTTCTTCTAATTTTGATCCTCTTTCTAAACCCTTACCCTTATAATTAGGGTCGAGCCTCAAAAAGTTGCTCATTTTCATATACACACCATTTGGGTTTCTGAAATTTACGTATTCAGGTGAGATGCCATGTATAGGAAGTGAATTTAGTATTTTGCTTAGTTTCAATACTTCTTGGTGCTTTGCACTTATTGTGTTGGGATTATGTCTAAAGTATAATTCCAAAGCTAAAATTAACTCGTCTCTCTCCCATTTAGGGTTCCTCTTTTTCACTGTATTAGGTTTCTTAATCTGTTCCTCTTTATTGAAATTCATTAATCCCCATACTCCATTTCTATTTCATTAAGCCTTATAAACGATTTTAAAACACTGGATAAATTCAATGTCACTAAAGGGAAATACGCTTTTTAAATTGAACATTTACATCTCATCTTAATGAATCCATCCTCCACATAAATTCTCTACAAAGTCAGTCCATTAAAATGTGGGTTCTGACCAGAATTACGAACAAAACTTCTAAACTCAAACAAATAATTATTTACTTCCATGAGTGATTTTACATCCTTATACTTTTTCTCTTTATTAAATTCAGTAAAGTACACTAAATAACTATCATTTAAATTCTTAAAACCTAATTTTTCGCCTTTTCCAAAATGGGGGTAAGCTTTTTGATTGTTTGCTTTCTCCCAATGAGGATAATCATTAAATCGCTTAGTATCAGAAAATGCCATATTTATAAATCCCATTAGCATGTCTCTAGATCTATAGTATTTTTTCTTAGACTCATCTTTAAAAAAGTTGGTATTTTGTTGAAATTCATATCTTCCGTAATTAACTTCCTGTTCAAACATTAAAAGTGATAACGTTGTTAATGCATCTCTCTCATCATCGTCTTCAATTAAATCAATTATGTCATCACCTCTCCATATTCTAAGACAGTTAATGTAATTTGAATGTTCTAGCAAGTCTAGAATTAAATTATAATGAGTTGCATCCCCACCATATAAATTGTGATATCTATTTCCAGTAGAAACATAAAAATCAAACAATGATTGTTTTGCATTCCAAAACTGATTATTAGAATTAGGTTTTACTAAATTACTTAGTTTTTCTTCCAACTTTTCGTCATAAAATGTCCTTTTCAAATAAGAAATATATTTAACAGTATTGTTGAAAATGTTCTTCGATATTTTACCCGTATAACTCCTATATTCAATAAAGAAGACCCCGTATTTTTTTGAATCGTAAAACTTGAATTGAGGCTTAAAATAGTATGTGTTATCTAGGGCTTGGTAACGGGTAAATAATATCTTATCTCTAAATTGCTCATCTATTTGGGTTAACCAATAATCAGTATTAAAATCTTCAACATTATTGAATTTCATTAAAACTAATTGATGGTAAGATTCATGTAACCTCAACAATACTTCAGTATATTTTTGATAAATCATTTTTTCATCGCCAACTCTCAAAATGTTCTTTATGTAGTTTTTCACAAAGGAAAATATTCCAATTCTATAATAATACATTTATACCATTTTTAACATAGCTAGAGATATCTCATTCTATTCTCCCAACTAAACCTATTCCCCATTTTTATACCTTCATAAATGTTTGGATAATTTTACGCCTCTATTGCTTTTTGTTGAAAATACGAACATATGTTTGTATAATGTTACCGAGGTGAGCAAAATGTACCAATTAACATACAGGACCACCGGATTAGAAGATTGGGTTTCTAGGTTCTACATGAAGTTAGGAATAACCACCCCAAGTTTAATAAGTGAGGAGCGAATATGTAGGTTCCTAGGCATTTATGTAAAGAGAAAACCTATCCCAAGTAGCTTCCATGTCATCGGTAGATATCAAGACATTGTAATCGATAGTAGAGAACCTATTGAAAAACACAGAGAAATTTTCTTTCATGAGTTATGCCATATCTTGAGGCATTCCGGAGTTCAAACCATTATGCCAGCTTCTTTTAGAGAGCTCCAAGAATGGGACGCACATCATTTCACTCAATACGCAGCTATCCCCTATCACATGATCAAATACATTCCCCTGAATGATTGTGATGTTATTAAACAAATGTCAGATATATTCCTTGTCTCTCCAGAACTATGTGAGGAACGATTGGAGCAGATTATTCGAAGGAACCATCTGGCAAGGAACTTTTATTAAATTACCAAGATCGCTATTTTTTTGTTCATAATTTATGAGTAATTTAGTTTTAAAGGAAGTGATTGTATGAAAGCAGCAGTATATGTACGTGTTAGTACAACTGAGCAAGCTTCAGAGGGATATTCTATCCGGGCCCAAACAGACCGCTTAAAAGCGTACTGTGTCTCCCAGGGATGGGATATATTCGAAATCTATATTGATGATGGATACAGTGCTAAAGATACGAATAGACCGAATCTGGAAAGAATGATGAAGCACATTGAGCAAAATTTAATTGATTGTGTCTTGGTTTACCGCCTGGATCGTTTGACGAGATCAGTTCGTGATCTATATAACATTTTGGAGACCTTCGATAAAAACGATTGTAAATTCAAATCAGCCACAGAAGTATACGATACGACCACTGCAATGGGTAGAATGTTCATAACTATAGTAGCTGCATTAGCTCAATGGGAGAGAGAAAATACCGGAGAAAGAATACGCATGGGTATGGAACAAAAGGCTCGTGAGGGGAACTGGGTGATTAACCAGGCGCCTTATGGATATGACTTAGATAAAGAAAACAAGTCGCTTAAAATAAATGAGGAGGAAGCTTTAACTGTGCAAAGGATCTTTAATTATTACATTGAGGGTAAAGGTGCGAGAAGTATCGCTGTTGAATTAAATCGATTGCAAATCCGAACGAAAACAAATTCGCCATGGAGCGATTTTAAGATAAAATACGTCCTCACTAACCCTACGTATATAGGAACCATGAGGTATAATTTCAGGGTAAATAAAGAAAATTATTTTGAAATCGAAAACACCCATCCTCCTATCGTCACAAAAGAGATATTTAACAATGTTCAAAGTATATTTAAAAGTAGAAGGGTTATTCATCCGAGAGCTGCTACCAGTAAATTTATATTCTCAGGTACCGCTAAATGTGCCCGTTGTGGTTCTCCTCTTACAGGGAAGTATGGCAATTATAAAAGAGGATCTACAGAATATAAAATAAGGTCATATTATTGCTCCAAAAGTAGAGTAGGCGAATGTGATCAGAGACAAATGTCTGAGCGTTATTTAGAAACTCAATTTATTAAATATCTGGATACATTTGAAATAAATCCAGAAATCATAAACGACCTTACGAAAATGGATGAAATTGATGAATCTAAAGATAAGTTGAATTTGTTAAAAAAGGAACTAAAGGAAATAGAGAAGCGAAGGAAAAAATGGCAATATGCTTGGGTAAATGAAATGATTAGTGACGAAGATTTCTCTATCCGAATGGATGAGGAAAATACTAAAGAAGAGGATGTAAATAAGCAGCTGAGCTCCCTCCAACCATCTGGAGAAAAAATGAGCTCTGTGGACCTTACTGAAATTCTTCTGGATATAAAGACAAACTGGAATCAGCTTGACGCTCTCGAGAAAAAAATGCTTCTACAGATGTTTGCAAAAAGAATCATTGTGGATAGGGTTAGTGATCAGTTGAAACCTGATTGTTTGGAAATAAAAGAAGTAGAGTTTTATTAAATATAAATATCCTTACTAAAGCCCAGTACCTTTTTCTGGGCTTTTTCTTTAGTAAGTCTGATTAGAGAATTATTGGACTAAACTGCTGGAGCGCGTCCTCCTTAAACTTTTTACTTATCACATCGTCTTCTTTATAAAGGTAATGCATCAGCCTAGGCTCAAGCTCCTGCATTATCATATTAAAATCTTCAATATATTCCTGATAAAAGTCATAAAACCTCTCTAGAAATTGTCTTTGAAACTCATTTGTTAATTCGCCTTTACTTTCATGTCCGGTAAATGGATCCATGATTTTGGGTACATATACAATGTTCCAGGGAGCCGTAAAAGAAAATGGATTTTTAGTTCTTCCAAATATATGGGATACTTGATAATTTCTAATCCGCTTATATTTTGTAGTTGGCTTTTCTTGTCTAGAAAAGCCCGTCAACCTCTTTAAAAGTTTTGTTGGCTCTGCATTATTTGTAGGGTCCTTTATAAAGTGACTGTGTCCAAATAATTCTTTATAAAGATTTATGTAAAGTTGCGTCCCTTTAGCATCTCTTCCATACCCACGAACATAAACTTTATTTTTGCCTTCGAATATATTCCCCTTCAGTAACCGCCATTCATCATACACATCTTTTTTAGGAATGAAAATTGTTTCGTTAAGTCCAAATTCAATCATTTGATTTTCCGTAATATTGAACCTATCCATAAAAACCTTATAACCATCTTTCATCATTAACACCCACCTAAAAAAACATCGACTTTAATTTATACATTAACAGAAATCTTTTGTGCATGGTCCTATTATTATGACTGGGTGCCCTGTCAGGGACGCCCGAATCGCAATCTCTGCCGTCTCCCGGTCCCGGATTTCCCCCACCATGATGATGTCGGGATCATGCCGCAAAATGGCTTTTAATCCCGTGGAATACGTAATCCCTGCTTTTTCATTCACCTGGATCTGCACCATTTCATCATGCTGCTTCTCGACTGGATCCTCAAGGGTGATCACATTCCGGTTCAGAGCGACGGAACAATGATGCACGAGGGAATATAAAGTCGTCGTTTTACCACTTCCGGTCGGTCCTGTAAACAGGATGAGTCCATGGGAATGCATAAGAAGTGCAAGAAGTTTTTTAGCTGATGAAGGGTATAGTGACATTTTTTCAATGGGAATCTGGTATTTTTGTGGGAGTATCCGTATGACGAGACTTTCTTTCAAGTGGGTGGTCGGCAGAGTGGAAATTCTGAGAGATAGGGGGGTGTTTCTTACAGTAAGGCTGAAGGAGCCGCTTTGGGGCTTACGCTTTTCTCCGATATCCATGGAGGCCATGAACTTCAGATGGGCAATCAAGCGGTCTGCCTGATCCGGGTCTATGGTCTGGAATGGAACCAGTACCCCGAGCTTTCTGAATTGAATCAAGTAATCTTTCGTTCTGGGAATCAAATGTACATCTGTGGCATCATTGCTGAACGCTTCTCCAATCATCACTTCCGATAACGATTCGACTGAGTGAAATATGGATTGGCACCACCTTTCTATTTTCTTAAAGTAAATATACGACATTAATTGGCAAAATCCTTCTTTTTTTGAAAGTATTTTAACTTTAAGTCTCTTCCGATTCACACTTCAATCGCCCACCCATATATTAAATAAGAAAATCAGCCATTCGAAAGTGGTGACCCTCCCATGACGAAATATATGGATTATTCTTCACCAGAAGCTCAATTCTCTTTTGATGTGAATGAAAGTCCCCTATTCAAAAAAGATAATCAAAACCTGATCAATGTTTTAGGAGTAAATCAGCTAAATACATTGGACAATACTTCTCTTCTTGATATCTATTTAAGTAAACATAACTTTGTAGAACCTCATTACCACCAAAATGCTGCGGAACTGGTCTATTGTATTTCCGGCGCAGCCATCGTCTCCATACTTAATCCATTTACGAAAGAAATATTAAATTACCGGATTTCGCCGGGACAAGTGGCGAATGTACCTCAAGGATGGTGGCACTATGAAGAAGCCAGGAAGGACAATACCCACCTACTCGCTATATTTAATTCTCCCGTTCCAGAAGTTGTCCTTGGATCCGATATTTTAAAACTTACCCCCTCAAGCGTCATGGCTCAAAATTATTGCATGAATGAAAACGCATGGATCAATACAACAGAGAAAGTAAAGCCAGGCACGTATATCGGCCCGGGCTGCCTGGAACAAGAAAGGCATTCACCAGTACGGCAAACATATTTCAATTACCCTCCATACTATTATCAATATGGGCCAAACCCTCAATACAATAGACAATGCATTCCGAAAACATTTTAAAAAACTTTTTAACAATACATGAATAGTTCCTTAAAATACATCCATACTATATTTTGTAAAGACGATTCAATGGGCTATAGCCAAGCGGTAAGGCATCGCACTTTGACTGCGACATGCGTTGGTTCGAATCCAGCTAGCCCAGTATTTAAAGCGGAGGGGCTTTGCCCAGAGGCGACAAGCATAAGATGAGGAACCCGGAAAGGCGCTCTTTGCCTTTTTGGGTTCCTTAGCTTATGACCTCGAGCCTCTAAGCCCCGCAGCTGGATAGACGAAAAGCGGAGGCGGCTTGGTTAGCCCCGACAAGCACAACTGGAAAATCCCAAAAGGCGCTTTTTGCCTTATGGGATTTTTCAGTTGTGACCTCGAGGGGCTAGCCGCCGGAGCTGGACATCTCTTAAAGCGGAGGGGCTTTACCCAGAGGCGAAATGAATAAACCATTGAAAAAGGCAGGCACTCGAATTTCGAGTGCCTGCCTTTTTCAATTCAACCATCTAGCTGCTTTTCTTCAATGATCTGTTTTTGTTCGCCAAACTCTGGAGTCCTTCTGGATTGTAGCCGACGACCAGTTTTTTTCCGTCTGTCAAAAGGGGCCTGCGAAGAAGTTTGGGTTCATCGATGATTAGTTTGATTACTTCCGATAACGGCAGATCGTTCACGTCTTTTCCCAAGTCTTTGAACGTTTGGCTTCTCGTGGCAAGTATCTCATCAAGACCATCTGTCGTTAAGGATAATAAGTCCATTAGCTCTTTATGTGTAGGAGTCTCTCTGAATAGATGTCTTTCATCAAAATCGACGGAATGTGCGGTTAACCACTTTTTGGCTTTGCGGCAAGAGGTACAGCTTGGATAAGTAAAAAATGTCAGGTTGTTCACTTTATTGACCTCCCTAAAATTGAATTTCTCATTCGTTAAACATATTGTATATTAGTTGTATAACTTTTGTACAGTAATATCCCTTGGAAATTCGTGATTATTTTTTACATAAAATGGTTCAGGATAAAATACTAAGAAAAGAATAGAGTGAATGAAAGTTTCATGTTTAGTTAACAAGCATTCGTCACAAACTAACTTCAAACACATATTTACTTTTATGGTAGTATTCATTTATAATATTGAGTGATGGACTTAGGGTGCAAAGGAGGGTTACATATGGATCGTATGTTTAGAGTTCTTGGGTTTTGGACTGGTATTTTTGCCGTCATGTTCTATCTTGGTGATATGACCACGACATCATTAATCTTTTTAGGCCAAACTGGATTCTTCATTATGCTTAGCTATTTAAAACTGTCCGAACGCATGTATATTTATGTTTTCGGTGCCTACTTAACAGTGTTCTTTGCAGGTTTTACTTATTGGACGACCTTTATGATGACTCCTGGTGCAGGAGGACACTAAAAAAAATCCCTTCAGCTTTTAGCTGAAGGGGTTTTTTTATTTAGAAGCCATTTAAAAAGGGATTTGAATCCATTTCCGCTTCAATCGACGTTTCAGGACCGTGACCCGGTAGAACCGTGGTATCCTCAGGCAGGGTCAATAGCTTATCGTGAATACTTGCCAAAAGTTCTTTCTGATTTCCACCCGGCAAATCAGATCGTCCTATACTGCCCATGAATAAAGTATCTCCTGCTAATACGATTCCACATTCTTGTACATAATAAGAAATACTACCGGGTGAATGACCAGGTGTTTCGAATAATTGCAGCTGAAAATCACCAATTTTCAAGTTCTTTTCATTTGTCAGTATGTAATCCGCCGGCTTCAGTCTGATGAGTTCGCCCATCATGAATAGCTGTGATCCATTCAAAGAAGGATCCAATAACCACTGAGCCTCTTTTTCATGTACATAAACAGGGATGCTGAAGTGGTCCCTCATTTGATCGACTGCTCCGATATGATCAAAATGAGCATGAGTGAGAAGGATGGCTAAAGGAGACAATGAGTGATTTTCCAACCATTGAATCAGTTTCTCCCCTTCTCCACCGGGATCAATGACCAGACAATCATTGGTAGTGTTCCATAGGATGTAACAGTTGGTTTGCAAAGGGCCTAAGGGCATTTGTTTCCATTGCAACGTTTCCACCTCCATTTGTGATACTATTATTGTATCAGAACTTCCATTATCATAAAAATGGGGTCGACATAGAAGTGTCAAACTTTTTGACCTCGACAAACAGGAGAAAAACCTATAAAATGTTAATGGGTGCATTTATGTACATAATGTTACAATAGAGTCAGAAAAACGCATTTTAATGAAAGGGGTCATATAAATGGGTCTTGTAATTATCACTTCACTGGTTACATTATTAGCTTTATTTGCAGTAGTAAGCACATTCAAAAACAAGAATGCAATGGGAATCCTTTTCTCACTGGCAACATTAGGTGTCTTTGGATGGTTTACAATTATGACTGTCCTTCACTCTGGATACCCAGGTGGCCATTAATTAAAAATGTTTCACATTAAAAAGCCTTCCACTTCATGATGGAAGGCTTTTTAATTTTCCCCACTTCTCCTATAGGCACCCAAAAGTACCCTATGGACCTTTTTGATGTGTACGTTATAATGATAGTGAAATATACCACAAGGAAATGGGATATTCCCTGGCCTTGTTGCTGATTCTATATAGTATTCGACCATAGATGGGGAGGTCATGATATGAAAAAATACAACATACCCGTTGAAGCTTCCTTGGAAGTGATTGGTGGCAAGTGGAAGGTAGTCATCCTCTGTCATTTGATTAAAAGCAAGCGGAGAACCAGTGAACTAAAACGTTTGATGCCTGGAATAACACAGAAAATGTTGACCCAGCAATTGAGGGAACTGGAAGCAGATGGTGTCATAAACCGGATCATTTATAATCAGGTCCCTCCAAAGGTGGAGTACGAACTGACAGAATACGGGTGGTCGTTAAAAGAGCCTCTGGATATGTTATGTGCATGGGGTGAACAGCATATCGAAAAAACCTATCCCGACAAAAGTGAAGTCCTTTTGGAAGGTGAAGAGGTTTGACCGTTCCAACAAAAAGAGTGGGCATAGACGCCCACTCTTTTTGTATTCGTTATTTTTCTAATTTACGCTGGACGGAAGAAAGCTTTCCTTCCATGGTCGTTTGCTTATCCCTGCGGTCATCAATTCTAATATTGGTTGCCACACGCTGGATCCCTTGCTGGAATGGGGATTCATGAATGTCTTGTATCACTTGGAACAGAACGGGAAGTTCCCCTTCTATAATCGTATTCATGGGAGTAAGCTGAAAACGGATCTTTCCTTCCTCTTCATACCCCTTAAGGATCCCTTGCAGATCCGCGACATATGAACTCACGCTGGGTGATTCTGTTCCGATTGGAATAACTGTTACATCGACTATCGCCATTATCTATCTGCTCCTTCTTCTTTAAGTAGTTGAACGATACTTATGTTCTGCAAATTGATCACTTTTTCAAGTTGATTACCATATAAACACGACTCTCCATCAGGAGAACACTTTATGGGTTCTAAAGGAAGATCATCAAACAGGACCTCTTCCTTTCCGGAATCCGTGTCCCACTCTTTTAAAGAGAACGTCCCCGAGTACGTATCAAAAGAACCCGGTTCATTGGCAATGAACGTAATCAACCGCCCCGTCCCTTCTATCATATCATAATATGGGATTAACCAATCAGAGTAACGGCTTAAGAGGTCAACTGTAAATTCTGACTGAACCTCTCCGTTGGAATGAATGAACTGATACGTAAACGGCCCTTTTTCTTCCCTTGAAAAGACCGATAACAGAGAACTTTTGAATTGATTGAAATGGATACTATCCTCCACGATCATTTCCTTTTCACCATCGAGGATGTTTTGAGCTATCAGGGGAGCCGATACGCTCACTTCATCCTTGCTCCAGTCCTGATAAAGAACGGAGGATGCCGATTGCCACTGAACAAACGGCTGCTCTACATCAATGGGGTCCATGGTCCCGTCCCCGATCTTCATTTCAAAGACTTGAAAGCTCCAATCTTCATTGAAAGAGGTCATTAACAGAGTATCATCATTGAATGGACTCCAGGAATGTGTCAAGTCGTAGGAAGGAACGTCCTTTTGAAATTGTACTTCTCCTGATCTATCGATGATCGTCAGCTGGGCTTTATAGGATGCCGGAGAGGAATGAATGAGTATTTTTTTCTTATCCGGTGAGATGCTTGCGCTCACATAGGAGGGTTGTACATCATAAATTTTTTGATTGCTTCCGTCGTACACATTGTAGATATAGAAGGACGTCACACCATCCTCTTCCCGTACAGAAAGGATTTCTGAACTGGACAGCCAGCCGACATTTTCTATAAATCCATCTGCAGGAAGGATATTGACCATCACGTCTTTCTGATCGTCCTTTTCTTTATCTGGGGGGGAAGATTGTGTTTCTTCCGGCTGACATGCCGTTAACCACAGAATGCACATCATGAAAAATATCAACACGCTACCTTTTTTCTTTTTCATCCTCTTCCCCCTTCTCCTGGATTCCATATTAATTAGTACGTTTCAAACGCAAAAATGTTTCAATAAGATTAAAAAAACATTACAAAAATTCAAAAAAAGTGATGACCAGATGTTCATACATACATCTTTAGGGTCACCACGAGAGGTTACTATTCTTTAGGATGATGATTAATTTTACTCCTGATTTTCATTTTCCACAATAGATATTTATGGAACGAAGATAAAGATTTTTCGAGTATTTTCTTCACGCATACCACCGATAAATCGAAACAAGTAGAATACCGGATACGTCCTCGTAGATTTCCTCGAATTGTGATAGTGGCAAGGGGTTGATGCCCCTTCCTAATTCAAGGGTGAATCCTGATTTCTGGAATTCTTTCACAAACCAATCCTTGTATCCAGCATAACTATCAATATAACGGACCGATTTATATCCGCTCACTCTGGTAAAATCCTTTGCCAGTTTGGCTGCTTCTGGAGGCTCCAATCCATCATACCCCCAGTAAAATTCTTTTCCCTGGGTGTGCAGGGCAAGAAGTCGATCGAATTTTTCTTGCCGGGCAAGTTTAGCCATTGTAATGGCTTCGGGCTCTGAGAGTGGCTTATATCCTGGGAAATCTCTTGGAGAGGGTTCTTTCTCCTCTTTCCTTTCCTGCTCGACTTCCCATTTGGCAGGAAACTGATTGTTCAGGTCCACTCCTCTAATATTGGCTTTCCAGCCTGTAAAGTCGGTACTTCCCCGATTAAGAGCAATCATTTCATTTCTTTTATCGCCGGGAGGCCCGTTCAGAACAAGGTCCACTCCATCCGGATTGACCATGGGAACGAGTGACAACACCACATCTCCATAGATGGGCAGGGTTTGTATTCCCCTCATTAGCTGAGTGTTGGTCAAGGATAGTAAATACTCATTGATAAACGTCATAAGGACAGATGTGGTAATCCATTCATTCGCATGGAAAGAAGCATTCATATGAACTTTCTTCTTTCCCTTTCCTATCCTTATTTCGATGAGATCTTTTCCATTTACACTTTCGCCTGTAGATCTTAATTTTATAAAAGGATAGATCTCTTTTAAACGCTGGACATCTCCCTCAAATCGTTGGGAACTGTAGGCCTGTTTCCCATTGACGATGGGTGAAGTCAACCTTGAGGGAAGACAGATAGTCGACCCTACTAGTAACCCATTGGGATTGACACCTTCGTTTAATAGAAGTAACGCATCGACACCGATGTTCCGGTTTTGGGCGAGGGACCAGAGAGTGTCACCCTGATTAATAGAATGACTTTCTTCCATGAATCCTGGAATTTGAATCTCTGTACCGATTTTCAATCTATTCGGATCAACGGAAGGATTTGAATCGATGAGTAACTGGATCGGGATATAAAACAGTTGGCTGTAGTACCAGAGGGTATCGCCACTGCGCACTTTCACTTTCATGATGCAACCTCCCCATTCATATGTCCTTACTTACATGTATGAATGGTTCACAGATTCATGACAAAAAAAAACCTGCGAAACCTTTCGCAAGCTTGTACTTTATGATTCATCGTCATCACGATATTCGGTTTCTCCATAAAAGCGGAGCAGATCTCCATAAATGATCTTATCGGAGTATTCCAGCTCATTATTGACACGCTCTTTAAATGGTTCACAGAACTTCATATCGGTTTTTTCTTCTGTTTTCTTATTCCAGCATTTTTCACCAGCATACACATAGTCTTTCGAGATGAATCGGCCGTCACGCAGTATGGCCAGGTCTTCATGTTCATCTGAGAAGAGATCCGAACCAAATTGAATGTCCTTTTTGGTATCGATCCCGAGAAGATGCATGATGGTCGGCTTTAAGTCGATTTGTCCGGACACCTTGGAAATGGTTTTCCCTTCCTCACCGGGAACGTGGATGATCAGCGGCACCTGTTGAAGCTGTGTGCTTACAAAAGGTGTGATGTCTTTACCGAGATATTGACTCATCGCTTTGTTATGATTCTCTGAAATCCCATAATGGTCCCCATACATCACGATGACGGAATTATCGTACAAACCGGACTCCTTTAAGTCCGCAATGAAGTTCTTCACCGCTTCATCCATGTAACGGACGGTTTGGAAATAACGATTCACCGTACCGTCATGGGAAGTGTAAGGATCGATTAACTTATCTTCTTCATCAAGCGTGAAAGGATAATGGTTCGTTAAGGTGATCATCTTCGTACTGAACGGTTGAGGCATTTGTTTCATATGCTCCACGGACTGCTCGAAGAACGGGATATCCTTCATGCCCCAGTTCACAGAGTTTTCTTCTGTCACATCATAATCCGGTAACGAATAATACCGGTCATATCCCAGTGAATCATACATGATGTCACGATTCCAGAAACTTTTATTATTGGCGTGCATGGCCGATGTATAATATCCGTTCTCCCCAAGCTTCTCCGTCATGGACTCAAACTCATTCCCGGAATGGGTAAAGAAAACCGCACCCCGGTTCAAGGGATAAAGGGAGTTGTCCATGATGAACTCGGAATCGGACGTCTTCCCTTGCTGGGTTTGATGGTAGAATTGATCAAAATAGTAGCTTTCCCCTATGAAATCATTAAGGAAAGGCGTGATTTCCTGGCCATTCACTTCACTGTTGATGACAAAATTCTGCAGTGATTCAAGGGAGACAATGATTAAGTTCTTGTCTTTCGCTACCCCGAACATTTCTTTATCTGGACGAGCGTAACCCGCTCTGACGTAGTTGTCGATATCTGCCAGTTCACTTCCATCTGCGAGGGCTCTCTGGGCGGAAGATTTGGATTGCAGGAAAAGATCGTATACATGATAATTATAGGTTCCGATATTCTTGACCAGCATTTCCCGGTCAAATGTCCTGGTCAGAAGCTGAGGCCTTTCCGATTCTGCCAATCCCAGGTTAAAGAAAACCAGTGCTGTTGCAACGAGGAAATAAGCGCGTCGATTGGCTTTAGAGTAATTCTGTAAAGAAAACCAGGTTGGTTTCAACTTTATGATGAGAATTAATGCGATTACATCGGTGAAATAGAAAACGTCCTTCCAGCTCATGATTGCACTGGCACTCGTGCCCAAATCAGAGAAATTACTTGTTTGGAAGAGGACGGGCATTGTCAAAAAGTCATCAAAGAAACGATAAAATACTACGTTTCCGTACAGGATAAATGAAAGGACGAAGCTTGCCGTGATGATGTACCGGGTGCGAGACTTATCCTTTTTAAGAAGTAACCCCACTCCGAAGATGAAAAGTAAAAAACTTAGCGGGTTAATGAATAGAATCAGTTCCTGGAGTGCGTTTTCGATCTTTATGTCAAAACTCGTTTTGTAGACAATATACGTTTTGATCCAAAGGAACAATGCAGCGATAATGATAAGCGGGACCTTTGGTATTTTTTTCACATTCATTTATTCAACCTCCTTGCTACAAACGGTTCAATCGTATGTAACACTTTCATGATTTCAATAAGGAATTATTCCGGATGTAACATTGACTCATCTTCATTATTTATTTACATAACGTCAAACGTGGATACATATTGAAGGTGTATAATCGTGGATGCCTTATTCTCCTACCCATACTATTAGACGGATGAAACCATTAAAAGTTTCAATAAAACCGCATTAATTAAAAACACTCCATTTGTCATTAGGTGTTTCGGACTACTGGTCCAAATAAAAAAAGAACCTTCCATAAAGGAAAGCTCTCCTTCGAATCTCACTTTGTGGTCAAATCAAATCTTGTTCTTGACCAGCCAGGCTGCCCCGATAACACCGGCATCATTTCCAAGCGTGGCAATGCTTAAGTGTGTAGAGGTACGGACAGTCGGAAATGAAAACTGTTTAAAGAATTTAACGACCGGCTGTAATAAGATGTCTCCTGCTTTAGAGACTCCTCCACCGATCACGATTTTTTCAGGGTTCAGACCATTCCCGAGGTTCGCAAGGGACAAACCGAGATAGAAGGCTAATTGATCAATGACTGCCAGGGCTAGTCCATCTTGTTCCCTTGCCGCATCGAAGATATCCTTGGCGCTGATTGAGCCGTGAGAATCCCTGAGGGCACGAAGCGTTGATTCTTGCTCAGTGGCATCCAGTTTTTCGTTTGCGAGCCGGACGACACCGGTGGCGGAAGCAACGGTTTCAAGACACCCTGTCTTCCCGCAATTACACTGATATCCGCCTTCCGGTACGACGGTGATATGGCCGATTTCACCACCTGCTCCTTTTACACCGTGGACGATATCACCATTTGTAATCACACCGCCTCCGACGCCCGTTCCTAATGTCACACAGACAATGTCCTTCGCCCCGTCTCCTGCACCCTTCCACATTTCACCGAGTGCCGCACAGTTTGCATCGTTATCGATGACTGCGTGCAAACCTGTTTCGACTTCGAGCAGATCTTTTAATGGCGTATTATTCTCCCATCCTAAATTGACGGCTTCATAAATGATTCCTTTTGCCGTATCGACAGGTCCAGGTGCACCCATTCCGATACCAACCAGTTTATCTCTGCTTTGATCCAATTCCTCGAGCTTTTGATCGATTGCTTTCGCAATATTCACAATGATATTTTTCCCGTTTTCCGATTTATCAGTGGGGATTTCCCATTTATGTAAAAGCTCACCGTATTTACTTAAGAACGCAATCTTCGTCGTCGTTCCCCCTAAGTCAACTCCAACTAACCATTTTTCTGTCATCATTATCACCTGTCCTGTTTTTCTTTTTCAATTTCTATTTCGTGACGCAACAAAAATAAAGCGGTCTGAAAATCCCGGGTATCAATCAGTTGGGATTGGTAGAGTTCCTTTAATTCGCCTTCCATCAATTGCAGGTCGGAAAGACGATGCCCAACATATATGATCGTTCCATAACTTTTGAGGAGCTGTTGGATATCATAAATCGTTTTCATGCATACACCTGCTTTCTCTTCTTCCCTATAAAGTATAAGTGAAAACCGTTTTCTTCTCAATCCTAAACAAACCAGTACAAGCACAAAACAAAAAGAGATTTCCTTAAAGGAATATCCAGTAAGAAAATCTCTTTTCTATCATGTCTAACGATCCGGATCTTTCGGGTGCAAAAATCGCGGCCGCCTGTTCTTAAGGGGAATCGGGGAACGAAGGAATACGTCCCTGAATGCCCTGAGATTGAATGGAATAAATGGCCACATATATGGAATGCCAAACGAACTCATTCTTGAAAGCATGATGATCCATAAGAATACACCCACCACAAATCCATAAACACCAAATAACGCCGTGCATATCAATAGAAAGATCCGCACCAGTCGATTAGCCAGACTCATCTCATAACTCGGGGTAGAGAACGTACCGATGGCAGCGATGGCCAGGTAAAGAATGACTTCATTAATGAACAGCCCGACTTCAACGGCAACCTGCCCGATCATCAATGCTGCAACGAGCCCAAGGGCGGTCGCAAGGGAAGACGGGGTGTGTATGGCGGCCATCCTCAAAATATCGATCCCCACTTCAATGATGAGGAATTGAAGGAATAGGGGGACTTCCCCTACATCATTCGGACCAATATAGGCCATGGGTTCCGGCAGGAGCTCAGGGTGGATCGCAAATAAATAATAGAGGGGCAGTAAAAAGATCGATGACCACACCGCAATAAACCTTACAAAACGCAGATAAGCCCCAACAGAAGGTTTATTCCTGTATTCCTCGGCATGCTGAAGATGATGCCAGAACGTGGTCGGGGTGATGAGAACACTCGGAGATCCATCCACCATGATGAGGACATGCCCCTCATAAAGGTGGGACGCCGCAGTATCGGGTCTTTCCGTGTACCGGACCAGTGGATAGGGATTCCAATGCCGTCCCGCAATGTACTCTTCTAACGTTTTCTCCCCCATGGGAAGACCGTCTGTATCGATCTTCGAGAGAGCATCCTTGATTTTGTGCACCAAATGGGGATCGGCAATGTCTTCTATATAACTGACAACGATATCCGTTTTGGATCTTCTTCCTATTTGCATGTATTCCATCCGAAGAGAGGGATCGCGCACCCTCCGTCTTGTCAATGCTGTATTAAATACAATCGTCTCGACATATCCGTCCCTCGAACCCCGTACGACCCGTTCTAAATCAGGTTCCTGAGGTCCTCTGACAGGATAAGTCCTTGCATCAATCATAATAACCTTGTCAATGCCGTCCACGACAAGGGCTGTCGGACCTGCCAATACTAAATCGATCACCTGATTCAAGTCATCTACTTGTTCAATCTCTATATAAGGAATATACGTCTTCAAAAGCTTTTCCAAAGTATCCTCTTCCAATTGTTCAGGACTGAGTCCAGATAAGAGCTTCATCAGATAATGCATAATATCATCTTTAACGAAGCCATCCACTAAAAACATGGCCATTTTTCTTTCTGCATACTCCAGATCCAATTGAATGACATCAAAGCTCTTGTCCACAGCTAAGGTATCCCTTAAATAATTGGTGTTTTCTTCAATCTGAGTAGAGACAGGCTTTTTCTTTTCATTCGACATTAGCCTTCACTCCCAATACCTTTACATGATTTTCCATCCTTACCATCCTAGACAAAGAAGCCTGAAATCATACATCCTATCATATTCAATTCCATCGATTCATACTATGTAGAAAATGGACAAACCACTGGAGTGAACAAAATGAAGGATAGGCTGAAAGAGGCTATGCCATTTCTGGTAATCATGTGTATAGTGGCCCTCTGCATTCAATTTATTTACAAGCCGCAAACCAGGGAGAGCATCATTTTCTTTCCCATCAATGAGAACGTATCTTATGAAACGGCCACGACGATTCTCATGCTCCAGCCGGAAAAGAAAAATGATCATTATGAAGTGAATTGGAAGCTCACTTCAAAGCTTGATACTCCCGCTTATTTACGTCAGGATGTCGGTTTTTTATTTATGAACGGCCGATTGAAGGGTCTGATGAATGAATGGGAACAAGATACCGATCAGATTGTAGAGGAATCGACCATAAAGGGGAAAGATAGCAGCATTCTCCAGGCGGTATCTTTTCACTATTCTGAAATACATGAATCGGACACAGAGTTCACCAGTGCCCAGAAAATGTCCGAAGATGCCCTGTACGTGATAGATTCCAATTTCAGCCCTTTGAATGCCTTCAGGCAACCTGGGAACAGCGTAGAAACAGAATGGAAGAATATCCTGGACAAGGTGACGTCCCAGCAACTCGAATATTTATGGGAAAAGGCCATCACCTCCATGGGTATCCCAGCCGATGAATACACCCCCATCCCCCTGACCAGTCTTCCGATGTATGATGGCCGTCCCTTGGAGGGATTCAGCCGACAGGAATGGGATCGCCTGATTGGTAATCTATGGGAAGGGCTCTATAAAAACTATTATTTAGGAATAAAAAAAGAGGACGGCTCTGTCGTGGAATCCATCGACAGTGCCATTCCTCTCCTATTAGTAAAAAAAGATAAAAAGGAAGTCCTTGTGCTCCTTGTTGATCAAAACGGGGACGCGTCCTTACTCAGACAGCTGATATCTTAATTGCCCCCTTGCAACTCTTTATAAAGATTCTCATAATTTTTATCCTGCCTATTTAATTCATAGGCTTTTTTTGCGTGTAGGAGAGCTTCTTCCCTTTCCCCGGAATCGATCAGGATCAACGCAAGATTGTAGTGGGCTTCATGGAATCGGTCATCTTCTTTTAGTGCAGCTTTCAAATGCTTCTTCGCCGGTGCTAATTTATTCTGCTTGATTTCAGCATATGAAAGGTAGAAGTAGGTTTGTGCATTCGGGGACCCTTCTTCCACCACAGGGGTAAGAATGTCCTCGGCTTCTTCCCACTCCTGGCTCGATATTTTTTCCTGGGCGACCCCATTTGCCGTATCGACGTCCCAGGAGCTTGAATCTTCTCCGATTCCATTCCATACCAATATACCTGTCAGTAGAATGCTTCCGAAGAGAAACAGGAGTTGACGCACGGGCCGGATGGCGTTTGGCAGACTGACGATCCCGGCCGCAAGGAACCCTCCGATAAGCCCCCCGATATGGCCCGCATTATCGATGCCAGGAAGGCTGAATCCCAGGACCAGGTTTAATAAGATGACCGCAATGATATTGGTGCCCATGGTGCGGAAGAAAACGTTTGGATGTAATACCCCAAAGTACAGGAGAGCACCGAAACAGCCGAAGATCGCCCCACTGGCCCCTGCTGAAAGATTGGATGTAAACAGGAAGCTTGCCAGCGTCCCTGCGATTCCCGACAGTATATAAATGAGAACGAACCGGAGCCGGCCGAACATTTTCTCCACTGCCATTCCGAGATAATAAAGGGCCAGTGTGTTCATCAAGAGATGCAGCAGTCCTATATGCAGGAAAATCGGTGTGACGAGGCGCCACCACTCCCCCTCAATCATCAGGGGATTATACTTTGCACCGAATTGAATGAGTGTCTCCGGGTCCTTACTCCCTCCATTCATTTCAAGAATGAGGAACATGATCACTTGAACGGCAATAAAGAGATAAGTGAAAAACGGTTTCCCTCTCTCAAATAGCTGTCTCTCTTTCTGAATTTGCTTGGAGGAAGACGTGATTGTCATATTTTTGATCCAATCGACATTGGACTCCAACACTTCATTGGGGAGTTCCCATTCTACATCATCGAAAAGCGGATGGGCTTCAAGCTTTTCAACACTTTCATCACCATCCAGGAGAATAGGCTGGATGGTTGTTTTATGACGATTCACCGGGTCGAGGAATAGACCCGGATCCCCATCGACAGGTGGAAAAGTAGATATGTATAGATTCTTTATGTGAAGCTGTCTTTTCCTCAGGGTTTTCCTGATTTTTTCTCCATTCATGGAGGTCAATTCCAGATCCCTCTTTACCCAGTTACCCCAATCCAGGTCCTTTCGAATGATCCGGACGATGTTTCCTTCTTTCATGCCTGAATTCTCCAACCATATTTCATCCTGGTCGGGGGAAATATTCAAGATCCGATAGTGTTTATATTCCACTAAATAATGGGCTACTTTCCAAAATAAATAATGATAACGTAAATCCACATCATCCACTACTTTCTTTTTACTCTTTTACTCTACCGACATTAAATTAACGCGTCTCCCCCTACTATACCGAACCTGTTTTTGATGTGTAAACAAAAAAGGCTGCAGGAATGGGGTATGGCCCTCCTGCAGTCCTTTTTGTTGGGTCAAGAGCGGAATGCGCCCTGAATGAATTTTGAGCGTATCCCGGGTATTCCCATGGCCGCTCTTACGGCAAATTTCCGTAATAGTAAATTCCCTAATAACAAGTTCAACAAACGATATCGATTCGGAACCAGAAAGAGAACCAAACCTCCGAGCACTAACCATTTTGTCCATCCGTTCATCATGATCCCTCCTGCTTATAGTTTGGATCATAACCGATTAGCTTATCCCATAAATTTATCTAAACCTGGGATTTTATTGCCTGCTACCAATAGAGGAGAAGCATGATCACTCCGGACACTACGCTTGAAAGGGCATTGACAAGTTCATTGTTCATCCAGTAGCCCTTCGTTCTTTCGGTTTGCTGTCCGCAGTGGACAGTCGATTCCGTCTGTATCCCGCACACCCGGCACCTATAATCCAACTGTACATATGCCCCCAAGCATGTATCCAGGAGATTTCCAAGAAAACCGGAAAGTGTGATGGATAGAAAGAGCGTGGCATTCATACCATCCAACATGACCAGGGCTGTCAGTGCGATAAAGGCTGCACCCGTGACCGCCGCTATTGTACCGATGGGGGAAACGGCTCCCGATGTGCCTTTTGGAACTCTCTCGAATGACCTCATGGAAAAAGGGTTTTTCCGACTCAGGGGACCTATTTCAGAAGCCCATGTATCAGAATTTGCCCCAGCAATCGATGCAACAAAAGCAAATGTCCATACGTTTTCCCCAGTCAAGCTGAACAACAGGGCGAAAAGTGCTGCAGGTCCGCCGTTTGCCAATACTTGCTGCCAATCCCGTGTGGACGTCTTAGCAAGCCGGTCCTCAATTCCGATCTTGTCCTTCTTAAATAGATGAGACCATAGGCTTGAAGAAAGGAAGAATGCCCCCAATACAAACAAGCCCCGGAAACCATAGGCTATACCAATGACTAGTCCGACCAACACCGCCATCCAAGCCCCTGATCTACTTAAATTCCTTGTTCTCCATCCTCCAATCGCGATGGCAAGGATGAAGAGAAGAAGAAGGAATAACTCACTCTTCACAATCGATCCGTCTCAATTCCGTCAGTATGGTTGATACCTGCATATCGAAGGATTCAATCGGCAATGATTCGACCATCTGCTCTTCGAAGGCAAGGGACATCGCAGTTCCTGAAAAGTCTGAAAGCAGCCGGTCATAATACCCCCCGCCAAATCCAAGACGATAACCCCCGTTAGTATAAGATAACCCCGGAACGATCATCAATTCAATCGATTCGTTATGTACAGCGACGGACTTCGCAGGGTCCGGTTCAAATAAATTGAAATATGATTGTTCCAACTGATGAAAATCATTCAGTTTATAAAAAATCAACCGGCGGTCCTCTGGGAGGCACTTTGGCACAACCACGGTCTTCCCTTCTTCCCAGCCCCTCTTAATGATATTCCAAGTATCAAGTTCCGGAGGCCTTGAAATGGTGATCGAGACCGTCCTGCTTTGCTTCCATTCAAGAGACTCAAAAAGGCGTTGTTCTATTTCGAAACATTTTTGTTGAAATGCAATATGGCCAATGGATTTTAATACTTGCAGCTGAGATTTCCGCTTTTCTTTTTTAGACATATGATCCCTCCATGCTTACGATCCTGAAATTATTTTAATGGATTTCCAGCCTAAATGCGACAGCCAATCCACCACTTTTCGGAAAAGGCATTACTCTAGAACCCCATAAAGCATAAAAAAAAGCAGCGGATAAAATCCGGCTGCTTATTTCGTTTCGCGGTGAAGAGTCACACGCTTTAATTTCGGGCAATATTTTTTTAGCTCTAAACGGTCTGGGTTGTTACGCTTGTTCTTAGTAGTAATATAGTTACGCTCACCAGTTTCTGTGCAAGCCAAAGTAATGTTTACACGCATTATAATTTCCCTCCAAACATATACATCTTCTACTATTCATACGACTTTTATATAATATCACTTTTCACCGGGAAATGCTAGTCCGTTTTTAATTCTATCACTTAAATTTGCAACCTCTTCTTCCATCTCACCTTCAATGGCATATACTTTCCCCTGTTTCACTTCGAAGGGCTTGAAAGAGAAATCCAGCATATACACCATCATATTCAGGCCATTTGTTATGGGATAGTAGTATAAGCTGCCTTTGCTTAAGGATTTCTTCCAAAGTTTGAGCCCCTTCAGATTAAGGGGATAGATGGTTTTCTTTACAGATTCGGCACAGGAAACAATATTGGTGATGGCAACCCGTCTTCCGCTGTAATTCCAGAATGTATCCTTTGAAAGGGACAGCACCCCCACTCCATCTTCTTTGCAGGCGAGCCACTCGATCAGAAAGAAAACCTTCAGACGGCGGGTTTCTTTCGACATATTCTCCATTTCGAATACATAGGAGTCCCCCCACCCCTCAGCCTCTTCTTTCACCCTTACGTTAATATCCGTAAGGGAGGAGCATTTATCAGAGTGGATGGGCGTATACTCATTTCTCTTGTTCCAGGCTATTCCTTGAATATGAAACGTTCGATTCTGGTTCTCCCTCATTAGCCTCTACACCTTTTGCCAGATTTTTATTTTCTTTCCGTAATATCTTGCAAACTCCCTTGCCAGATTCCTTCTGTCCGCATTGGAATAGATGATGAATCCTCTCTTTGGATCACTTATGATCTTCGTCCGGCCCCCATCCCTGTGGTCGAATACAATCTCTTTCTGACTGGAGGAAGATGGAACCGTCTCAAGCAGTTTTGCAAGGACCATCGGTTTCTTCCCATTTGGACAGGCTACCTGCAGTCGGGTGATGAATGGCTCCATCAAACCCTTTGAATGATGGAATCCTTTCTTAAAAGAGGGAGGGGAGAAATGTCCCCTCATAAGATCGTCCCTTGCACACTTATATTCTTCCGGGTTCCCGATATCTCTCCAATAAGCACTCGTCTTAAACACGTATACCTCTTCATTATTCAAAAGGAGACGGGGAATGAAATCCTGCCCGAAATCTTTGGCCCCAATGTGGGCATAGCGGTCCAAAAGCCGTGGATCAAGCATATAAACACCTGTATTGACTTCATTGCCTACCCACTCTTCGGGCTTTTCGATAAAATCGACTAATTTGCGGGTTTCGTCCGTATGACAGATACCATATTCCTTTGGATTCTCCACTTCCTTTGATACGACGGTCATGACTGCTCTTTTCTCATAATGAAATTCAATGACCTTGTCGATGGGAATATTGGTAAACGCATCTCCGCTGAGAACAAGGAACGGTTCTCGCAGCCTGTGTCGTGCGAGGAATATGCCGCCCGCTGTCCCGAGTGGGGATCTTTCTTCAAGATATGTGATATTCACATTAAATCTTTTCCCGTTTCCAAAGTAATCTTTGATGGTCTCACTTTTATAACAAGTCGTAATCAATATATCTTTTATTCCATAAGAACTCAGGAGGTCAATGCTATATTCAAGTATTGGCTTATTCAGAATCGGGACCATGGGCTTCGCAACGGACATCGTATATGGCCTTAATCGCCTGCCTTCTCCACCTGCCAATATAACCGCCTTCATCTTTTTATACCCTCCACTTTTGATTGAAGGAGCACATCATCATATACATGAATGGTCTGGTCTGCGATCCGGTCCCAGCTGAACATGGACTGAGCCATTTTAAAGCCCAGTTCACCCAGTTGTTCGGATCTCCCCGGATTTTCAATTAATGAAATCAATTGAGTATAGAGACTATGTTCCTGATTTGGTTCAAATAATAATCCGGTTTGTTCATGTTTCACAATGGACTTAAGCCCACCGGTATTGGAAGCGACCACGCCTTTCCTGAAGGCCATCGCCTCCAGGGCAACGATCCCGAACGGTTCGTATAAACTTGGGAAGATGACGGCCAGACAATTTTTCAAATAATCATTCCGTTCCCTATCCGAGACATATCCGACGAATGATACGCAATCCGAGAGTTCCTCTTCGATCACAGCCTTTCGATATTGCTCGAGCATCGGCCCCTTCCCAGCTATGACGAAGGAGATGTCATACCCATCACTCTTTAACCGTGAAGCTACACGGATGATGGTCTCAAACCCTTTCTCATGGACCATCCTTCCGATTGAAAAAAAGTACGGGGTCGATGGTTTGGAAAGGGTGTACGGGGAAGACTGATCCAGTTTCTCCAGTTCCACACCATTCGGTATGACGGCGATTGGTGCTTCTATCGTGAATAAGCTCTTGATTTCGTCTTTCATATGCTCACTGCAGACGATGAGATGATCTGATGCTCCGATGAGAAGCTGCTCTTCCCCGTGGATCTTGTGTTGCAAATCCGTATAAATCCCTTGATTCCTGCCATGTTCAGTAGCATGGATCGTCGTAATAAGAGGAAGGTCGTAATAGTCTTTCAGCTTCATCGCTGATGTCGAAACGATCCAATCATGTGCATGGATATGGGTAATTCTTTCATCTCGTATCAAGTCATGGGCGAACTGAATGAAGGACTGGTTCAAATCGAATACCCATTTAAAGAAATCCTCTTCATATGGATGCAAAGGATGCACCCGATGAATCGTGACACCTTCCATTTTCTCAAGGGGAAGTGCATCATTGGCCATGGTGGTAAGAACATGCACGTGCTTTCCCTTTTTCACAAGATTATTGGCTAAGTCATACACATGTCTCGATAATCCACCCACGATATTCGGTGGATACTCCCAGGAAAGGATCAGCACGGAATCATGCTTCTCTTCCACGTCTCCCTTTATTCCAATGGAGAGTTTCTCAAGGATTTCGTCAGATGGAAAAGGCATCATTCTTTTTCGATGAAGAAGGAGATGTCCATCCTTATGCCCGTCCATGACTTGCTTTAGCAACCGGTCGAAATGGACCGTTGATATTCCATTCTCACCTTTAAAGCCTTCCATGCTTGATATCCATTCCCTTATAATCTGAAAGGTCCACTCTGTTTCTGCTGACAGCGACACCATATTTTCCAGCTGCTCTTCCATGCGATGGACCACCCGAATATTCCGAATGGCTGAATCGGTCATGATCGGGACTTGTTTCTCCATTCCAAGATACCCGAAGCCGACCCTTGAAAGAGCGGTAGGCTCTTCCATCATGCCTTCCATTGTATGACGGGCATCTCCTCCATCCAGTTTCATTAATGCATCATAGTCTGATAGCGTCTTTACAAAGACGATTGAAAGTGGATGACCGCTTTCGTCCTGGGAGTCGATGCCCTCCGAAACAGGAATGAGCTTCAATCCTCTCGGCGTCCTGATGACACCTCTGTGCTGTTCCTTTTCACTATGTTCATAGGAAAAGGAAGAAATGAATGTATACTCGATGCCTTGCCCAGTGAGATAAAGGTCAATCCCCGGTACATACGCGGCTTGAGGTAACCAGAACGACTTAGGGATCATTTGGAAATACTGCTTGAATAATAATGTACTCATCCGGATCTGCGATTCGATGGCTCTTGGAGTCCGGTAATGCGTTAATGGGAAAGAACTTACCGCCGTAGGGATGACGGTTGCCTTCCCTTCTACTGTGAGATGCTTGTAGGCTTGTACGAGATTCATATCATAAGTGGACCACTGTGAATAGATGAGCTGCCACTTAGGTTTATCAAGAGAGCCAGCTTGCAGGAGGTTGCTTTGTATGATGGCGTTCGCCTTCTCTTTAAACTCATCGCTCATAAAAAGGGAGAAAAGGAGAGGATTCAATACTACAGGAATGGAACCACCCTCATTCCGGTCAAGGAAATCGATCAATTCACCATTCTCTATAAGTAAGGCAGTAATCATATCTTCCCGTTCAAACACTTGAGAAAATGAACATTCATTACATGTTGGATACACGATGATTTCTGAAAGAGCCTTCATGCCTTTTCCTCCCCATTCATGACATAATACGAATATGTGCTGACATGCTCAACCCATTTTGGTTCCCTGATTAACCCCTGCTCGTATTCCATCAACTCTTTCATACTGTGCGCCTCCTGATGATGAGAGGTTCTCGGTGTATGAATGACATTGGAACGAGTGAAGGCAACAAAGTCCCCTGATGGCAGGCGCAAACCGATCTCCATGCAGTAGCTTCGATTTTCCTTCAATCCGTTCACAAACCAATCGGTTTCTGTAAAAGGTACATATGAATCCGAATAGTGATGCTGATTATGACCATTAAAAGAAATAGAAGTAATATCATATAATCGAAGAACAAATGGCTGTGGTTCTGTGTTCATCTTAAAATGAGCCTTCACATGCCGAATCCATTCATGGGAAATATTCCAATAACAATAGATCCTTGAAGAAGTTGAAAACGTAATCGATAACTCGGTCGCTTTCGGGTTTTTTGATCTGAGCCTAGGCATCTTCCTGCCAAAAGCAGCTCTTCCTACACGTTTCTTCGGTGCTTCGGGTTTTATCATTTCAACATCTGCCGGTTCAGGGCCATTCCCCAATGCTTTCTGGTACTTCACCCATTGATACTGAACCTTACCCACGGTTGTATTCAGTTCTTTGGCAATTTTCCTGAATGACACACCTTGTTCCTTTAACTTGATTATTTCTGTGATCAAAACCATTCCTCCTAAAACGAAACATTTATTATATGAATTGGATCTAAATATTATGACAATTAATCTTAAATTTATCGTAACACCGTATTGAAAAACCTACAATAAACGCATTTTGTCGTATCTTGTTACACATGATGGCAATAGGATTAATCGTGCATTTTTTTTATGAATTAGTATGCTGAAATGATAATAAAGCGATTACATTTCCATAACGACATTTTTCTTTATAGATCTCTCCACGACATTCGACAAAATATTGGTATATCCCACACATTTATCCACATATCATATAGAGTTGAATCATGATCTGTGCTATAAATAAAGATGAAGAATACATCTTGGGGTGATAAAGTGACTTACCTATTCATTGGATTAGTAAGCTTCTCTATCCTATTACTTGTCATTTCGTTTTTCCAACGGGATCGGTATCGCGATATTGAAAAAGACATGGAAGAGTTATCGATGAATGTTCTGCAGGAGCATTATAAATTGAAGAAGAGAATAAGCGTTTTGGAAGAAGAGCTCATGTTGGATGGGGACATGACTTTTCATAAAAGTCCGATTAACGAAATCATTAAGAATCAAGTGATTTCCCTTTATAAACAGGGGGTAAAAGTGGAGCAGATCACAAAACAATCCACACTGTCCAAACAAGAAGTCCTGTCTATCATTCAGGACTCATAGCAGGGTTACAAGAACGGCTTACTCCATGAGTAAGCCGTTTCTTTTACATTTTGAATGTTTTCACCATGTCAGAGAGTTGGTTTGCCTTTTGGGTCAGGTCATCTGATTGGCCATATAGGGTTTCAATTAAGCCATTTTGTTCCTGGATGGAGGAATTGATGGTGATGGTTCCGTCATTGAATTCTTTGCCTACAGCTGAAACGCTTTGGAATGCTCCCTGAATATGATACATATATTCTTTTAACATCTGCAGGCTGCCTGATATTTCCGTGATATTGTGATCCATACCAGTGGCATGTTTTTTCATTTCATTGAAATGTTCACCTGTTGTACGGATATATTCCTTACCGGTACTGAGCTCTTTATACCCGTCTTTTAATGAACTGGACACTTCCCTGGATATATGTTGAACATGTAAAACACTCTCATTCATTTCAATCAACGATGCGTCTACATCCTGTGCCAACTTCCTGACTTCGTTTGCAACAACCGAAAATCCTTTACCTGCGTCTCCGGCCCTGGCGGCCTCAATCGATGCGTTAAGGGAGAGCAGGTTCGTTTGATCGGCAATTTTCTTGATGCTCTTTGTGAGGTTGCTGATATCGATTGCGCTTTCCTCTAGTAGATCCAGAAGATCATGCGTTTTCTTGATTTTCCCATACACCATTTCGATCTGCTGTGTCGTAGAATTCATGGATGCGAATCCTTTTACCGTGACTCCCTGCATATGCGATGAGAGTTCTGACAGGGAATGACCATTCGTTTCTACTTGAATGACTCCATCATTGAATGTCTGGTACTTATTGTTGAGTTGTTCGGCAGCCGCGACTTGATCTTCAGAGCTCCCGGATAACCGGGCCATGGAATCGCCTACTTGATGACTGGAGGCATTGATTGAATCTGCAAGGGATTTGATATGCCGGCTATTGCTTTGTACGGTGTGGGAACTGTCTTTAATCCCTATGACAAGCTCTCGCAAACGCTCCACCATATGTCTGATGGAAGAATTCAATTGACCTATTTCATCCTTTCTCCTGGTCGGAGGAACGGATAGGGTTAAGTCTCCCTCTGCCACAGCTCTTGTCACCGAAAGGATTTTATCGATACTTTTGTTAATCTTGTTTGATACGAGATTTACAATGAAGAAGCTGATGACTATTGAACTTATCACAAAGCCGATCAACAAGAAAAAGAGTGTGTTCATACTTTGTTCGGTTGATTTTAAGACTGTATCCTGTTTTTGGAGGGCCTGTTCCCTTACTTGCATTAGTAATGTATTGTTTTGATCCCTCAGAACACTTATTTTCATTCTGGCTTCTGTATAAATGGCTTCGTCTAAACGAACGACTGCAGGTGCAATTTCTTTAATAAATAGTTCATCGATGGCTTTGTTATTTTCAGAGAACCTTTGAAGGAGTTCCCGGTCTTCTTTACCCAGTCCATTCATGATCTCATCGGTCATGCCATTCAGTTCCGCTCTCAGTTTCCTATACTGTTTCACATCCTCCTCATTCAAAAAGGTAATGTAATCGGCAATCCGGATATCTTTTGCATTGATGAGCCTGCTCAATTCCGTGATTTGAACGGAATGCCCCCCTGTTTCTTTCATGAAACGCATGTCCTTCATCAGATGATTCAAACTAAAAATGGCCAAGACAACACATGAAATGAACAGCACGGCATTAAGTAGAAACGTATAAACAAGTTTATTCTTGATAGAATGTTGATAAGACATCTTGGATAGGATACGCCTTTTCCTGCTATGGGGTACATATTTCATAAAGGGAAACGATATTTTCAACATTGGATCCTCCTGTATGTAAAACTTTGTGTCTATTAAGAATATGTACCAAAATACCCATTTTTTCTATACTTTCACTATTATCTTAATATAATCTTTACAAATCACGTCCATCATCCAACAATGCAAAAAAAAGCGTCCCTTCCGCAGAAGGAACGCTTTTCATTTAGCTTTAGTTATTCAGATCAAACCGTTCACCGGTCACTAAGAAAATGACATTTTCACAAATATTCGTCACGTGATCCGCTACGCGTTCAATGTACCTGCACGTAAACGCCAGCTGGGTGATCTGACTGATTTCATTCGGATAGTTCGGAATGTAGGTCATGAGTTCTTTTACTAATTTACCATATAACTCGTCGACTTCATCATCACGATCCGCCACTTTTTTCGCAAGGGAAGCATCCTCGCTGTAAAAAGCGGTTAGCGCTTCTTCGAGCATTTCTTCAGCAATCGAGAGCATTCTCGGAATTTCTTCAATCGGCTTGATCAACTTCTGGTTTCCAATATGAAGGGTTGATTTCGCGATATTCGTAGCCATATCCCCGATCCGTTCAATTTCAGAACAGATCCTTAATGCAGAGATGATTTTCCGTAAGTCCGTTGCTACAGGCGACTCCTTCGCAATGAGAATGATGGCAAGATTATTGATTTCATTATCATATTGATTGATGATATGATCTTTTTTGATGATTTCCTCTGCTTTTTCAATGTCCTGAGTCTTCAAGGCTACCACGGATTCTTTTAAAGATACTTTAGCAAGATCCGCCATATCAAAAAGTTTGTCTTTTAACTCTTTTAAATTATTATCAAAATTTCTTCTTATCGCCATACTTATTCCCCTTTGCTAAGTAATGATGAAGAACCATTTTTCAAATCTGTGCGTATTATCCAAATCGACCCGACACATAATCTTCCGTTCGTTTGTCAGTAGGATTAGAAAATATTTTATCCGTTTCGTCCAATTCAATCAAGTCCCCTAATAAGAAGAATGCTGTTTTGTCGGAAACCCTTGCTGCCTGCTGCATGTTATGAGTCACAATGACAATCGTATATTGCTTCTTAAGCTCACCGATGAGCTCTTCAATTTTGACGGTGGAAATCGGATCGAGCGCCGATGTCGGTTCGTCCATCAGAAGGATTTCAGGTTTCGTCGCGAGCGCCCTGGCGATGCACAGACGCTGCTGCTGTCCGCCTGACAGACCCATTGCCGGGGCATCCAACCGATCCTTTACTTCATCCCATAACGCAACACTCTTTAACGTGGACTCGACAATTTCATCGAGTTCTTTCTTCTTTTTGACCCCATGCACTTTCGGTCCAAACGTAATGTTGTTATAAATGCTTTGAGGGAAAGGATTACCCTTTTGGAATACCATTCCGACTTTTTTTCTCAGTTCGACTAAATCCACTTTGTCTGACAGGATATTCGTCCCGTCATAATTAATTTCACCGGACATTTTAATTCCCGGAACCGTGCGATTCATTAAGTTTAATGTCTTGACGAATGTCGATTTCCCACATCCTGATGGTCCGATGATGGCTGTTACTTCCTTATCATATATAGGAAACGTAATATTTTTTAACGCATAGTTATTGCCGTACCATAAATTCAAGTCATTGACGTCAAACGCCGTTTTTTTCGTTGTTGCTACTGTCACACGAAACCCCTCCAACTAATTGATCAACTGAAACGTCCTGAAATATAATCTTCCGTTCTTTTTTCTGATGGATTGGTGAAGATCTTTTCGGTTTGGTCGAATTCCACTAAATCCCCATTATAGAAAAATGCCGTTTTATCAGATACACGGGAAGCCTGCCCCATGTTGTGAGTGACAATGATGATCGTATATTCTTTCTTTAAATCGGTGATCAATTCTTCAATCTTTGCATTTGAAATAGGATCCAGTGCCGAGCACGGTTCATCCAATAACATGACAGTCGGTTTCATAGCGATCGTCCTTGCAATGCAGAGGCGCTGCTGCTGTCCACCTGAAAGTGACAATGCCGATGTATGCAGGCGGTCTTTTACTTCATCCCAAAGTGCTGCTTTCGTCAGACTTTCTTCTACCAGGTCATTCAAGACACTTTTCTTTTTGATTCCTGAGAATTTCAGGGCATGGACAATGTTCTCGTAAATGGACTTGCTGAATGGATTTGGCTTCTGGAATACCATCCCGATTTCTTTCCGAAGGGCTACGACGTCAATGTCCTTACCAAGGAGATTGACATCTTCATACATGATCTTTCCTTCTGCACGGGCAATCGGAACTAAATCATTCATGCGGTTAACCGTTCTAAGGAAAGTTGATTTCCCGCACCCTGAAGGGCCGATCAAAGCTGTCACAGCATTTTTTTCGATTTCCATGTTGATGTTTTTAACGGCGTGATTATCACCGTAATAGAAGTTTAAGTTCTGAACATCGATGATGGTTTCTTTTTTGATTCTATCCGACACTCTTGTAGAGCGTTCCTGTTTCGTTTCCAATTGAATCGACATGTACTATCACACCTTCTATTATTTTGTTGCTGTCATTTTATTATGAATGTAGCTACCGATGAATCGTGCACCAAGGTTAAAGATCAAGACAGAGAGAATCAGTACTGCTGATGCTCCGGCTGCTTTTTCATCCACATCGGGGATCAATCCTTGAGTATTCACTGACCAAATGTGAACAGCCAGTGTTTCAGCCGGTCTGAACAGATTGAGCGGTGATGTAGGTGAGAATGGATTCCAATCCATATAGTTCAATCTTGGTGTCGATAAACCTGCTGTAAATAATAACGCGGCTGCTTCACCAAATACACGTCCCGATGCAAGGATCGCCCCTGTCAAAATGGATGGGAATGCGCCTGGAATAAGGACTGTCTTCACTGTATGCCAATTGGTGATTCCAAGGGCAAGACTTGCTTCCTTCAATTCGCGGGGCACGCCTCTGATCGCATCTTCACTGACACGCACCAATACTGGGAGGTTAAATACCGTAAGTGCCAATGCACCACCTATAATCGTATATCCCCAACCTGTTGTATTAACAAACACCAATAACCCGAACATTCCAATGACAATAGATGGTAATGAGGCCAAAACTTCAATACATGAACGAATGGTATTCGTGATTTTACCCGGTTTTGCATATTCAGCCATGTAGATTCCCCCGCCAACGCCAAGCGGAACCGTGATGATCATAGTGATGACAAGGATATAAAATGAATTGAATAACTGATCACGGATCCCACCACCGGCACGTACAGCACTGGATGGGGTTGTCAGGAAGTCCCATGTTACATATGGTAGACCTTTGACTAATATATAAGAAAATAAAGCCACTAACAGCGCAATAATGATCGTTGCGATTCCGACGAAAAATCCAGTGGCGATTTTATCTGCTCTCTTACTATTCATTAGACTTTCCTCCTAGATGATAAGTAGCGGATTAATAAAATGAATACGAATGACATGATCAACAAAATGAGGCCCATTGACCACAGCGTGTTGTTCTCAACACTTCCGTACGTCGTGTGTCCCATATTAAGCGTGATGATCGTTGTCAAAGTTGCCGACGCATCCACGATGCTTTGTGGAAGATCTCTCGTATTTCCGATTACCATCTGTACCGCTAATGCTTCACCAAAGGCTCTCGCCATACCCAATACCACAGCCGTCAACAAAGTTGGCAATGCTGCAGGGATTAATACTTTTCTAATCGTTTGCCATCTTGTTGCCCCTAATGCATATGACCCATCACGAAGGCTCTTCGGCAAAGAGCTCATGGCATCGGTGGCAATCGTCGTGATGGTAGGCAAAATCATCACGGATAATACAATCATTCCTGCAAGAAGTGAAAATCCTATACCAGATGTATGATTGCGTATAAAAGGAACCAATACTGTAAGCCCTATAAATCCATAAACAACGGATGGAATCCCTACAAGGAGTTCAACAATCGGCTGCATGATTTTCCTACCCCATGAAGGAGCGATGTCCGTCATAAAGATCGCCGCTCCGATACCAAGCGGTGCTGCAATTAAAGCAGAAAGAATCGTGACAGCAAATGATCCAAAGATGAACGGCAAAGCACCGTACATCGGGTTCTCCCCTGTAGGACTCCAATCAGGACTGGTTAAGAACTCAATTGGACTTACACCATTTTTAATAAATGATTGCAACCCCTTTGAAGTTAAGAAAATGGTAATGGATATGGTAGCGACAATCATGATGACTGCGCTCAATGTCACCAGGAATTTTCCCTTAAATTCACCGTTCATCCAAGATTTATTGCTTTTGATCAGCCTCTTTGAGGCAGGTAGCTTGTTTTCCATAACCGTAAACACCCCTAAATACGAGATAATAGGGTAAATGCCCTCAAGCATCTACCCTATCAATTTATTTAATTACATCTTCATTTACTTCTTTGTTTGTTTCCCTTCAGCGTCACGTTCAACTTCCATCTTAGTAGAAGCGATGTAACCTTGATCTTTCAGTAAACCAGTTTGTACATCTTCACTCATCATGTAGTCAAGGAACGTTTTAGCTAAACCTTCTGCTTCACCTTTAGTGTAAGAGTGTTGATATGCCCAAATTGGGAATTCACCTTTTTGTACATTTTCATCTGTTGCTTTAACGCCATCAACTGCAAGTGGAGTCACGCTGTCATCCGTGAAGTATGAGAAAGCAAGGTAACCGATTGCTCCTTCAGTTTCACTGATGATTTTCTTTACAGTGTTTGAAGAATCTTCCGTGATTCCTTCAGCAGGAGTTTCTCCATCAAGACCGAACTTTACGAATGTTGCACGAGTACCAGAAGAGTCAGGACGGTTTACAAGAGTGATCTTTTGATCTTTACCACCAAGCTCTTTCCAGTTCTTAATTTCACCTGTGAATACTTTTTTAAGATCTTCTTTAGAAATGTCTTTGATACCAACATTAGGATTAACTGCAGCTGTCATACCTACAACCGCTACTTTATGGTCAACTAACTCGTCCGCTGGGATTCCTTCTTTTTCTTCAGCGAAAACGTCCGAGTTACCGATTTGAACTGATCCTTCAGAAACTTGTGATAATCCAGTACCAGATCCACCAGCGTTAACTTGGATGTCTGCATCCGGATTTTCTGCCATGAATTCTTCAGCTGCCGCTGCAACAAGTGGTTGCATTGCAGAAGAACCTGAAACTACGATTGAACCTGAAGCTGTTTCTTTACCTTCTTTGTCATCTCCAGCATTTTCATCTGTGCTGCTTCCGTTTCCACATGCAGCAGCAAATGCTACTAGCGTTGCGATGATTAAAAGCAGACCGTATTTCTTGAAGTTCTTCATTCTTTAATTCCCCCTAAGATATTGGTTGTTTTGTCCTACGAGTACTAGATTAATAGATGAGTGTTAATTGTGTTTTAATCGATTGTAAAGGTTTTGTAAATTCGACATTTTTTTTATGATTCCGCGGTTCATAAATGCTTTAAACCCTTATTAATACTAGTATTGAGCAATGTTTGATAAATTATGTACGTTCTTAAAAAAATGCTTTTTTTTCATGGATTGATGTTATGATTCACAATGAAAAAAGCTGATTCATGGCACCATTTTCCCATGAATCAGCTTGTTACATCAGTTATTCTGTTCTCTTTCCTTCTGCATCTGCTCTTCTGCCTCTTCCGCATTCTCGACTTTCTTGTTTACGGAAGTAGGATCCTTCTCTTCTTCGGCACGCTTCTTCTTTAATTCAAAGTACTTATCCATCACCCGTCTTGAGATGTACTTATTCACATATGGATCGGCCACGCCGCTTGCCTGGATATGAGAGGCGGGCACCACAGTCGCATACGCCACCTCAGGATTATTATAAGGCGCATATCCGATCAATGTGGTGTTATAACTCAGTTCCCCGTCAATATATGTCTCGGCTGTACCGGATTTACCTGCTGCATTATACGGTGCGTCGTGAAATAAGTAACCCGTTCCTTCAGGGTTATGATAAACACGGTAGAAACCTTTTTGTACATGTTCAATCTGTTCCTGCGTCGCATCGATTCGATTCAGTACATTCGTCTCTTTCTCGAACAAGATGGGACCGAGGCTTTCCTTTTCATTGGTCGGTTCTCTTATTTCCTTCATAATATGTGGCTGTACTCGGTAACCATCGTTCGCGATGGTAGAAACATATTGTGCCAGCTGCATGGTGGTGTACGTATCAAACTGTCCGATCGCGAGGTCAAGTAAGAAACCGGGATCTGTCTTGGTTCCTGTAAGACCGGCCGATTCACCAGGCAGGTCGATGCCTGTCGGGACACCTAAACCAAATTGAGCGTAGTGATTCCTGAACACATCGAACGCTGCCGGGTTGTTCACAATCGGCTCATTCGGTACATATCGGCCCCCGGCAATTTTCAAGGCAACCTTCCACATGTAAGCGTTGGAGGACTTCTCCAGTGCATATAAATCGGTCATCGGGATTTGCTGGTATTTATTGAACCAGGATGTTTTTGGATTAGTCCCTTTGATTCTCAATGGTTCATCAATCAAAACCTCCCCCGGAGTCAATTTACCGGTCATATATCCTGTTAATACCGTAGCGCCCTTCACAACGGAACCTACTTCATAGGAAGATGTAAAGGTCCCTAGTGCAGCATCCCGCATTTCGTACTTGCCCGTTTCAGGATTCTTGACATATTGTTTACCTGCCATGGCCAGGATCTCCCCGGTATTCGGGTCAATCATGACGACATATGCCCGGTCGAGATCTGGAGATGCGTCCCGGTGGACAATCTGTTTGCTTAATTCTTCTTCGATTATTTTTTCGACTTCCCGCTGAAGTTCCATATCGATGGTAAGGACGATATCCTTACCTCTCTGTCCTTGTTGAACAAGGACGGACTCGAGCACACTTCCGCCTTTGGTTACGTTCTTGATCTGTTCCTTTTGTCCTTGGAGAACATCTTCATATTCAAGTTCTACATAGCTCTTACCTACGCGATCATTCCGGTTATAATCCTGAGCTAAATAGGAATCCACCAAGTTCTTTGGCAGTCCTTCCCTTGATGAGGACACGTTCCCCAAAATCGTCCGTAACGTATCATCAAATACGTAGGAACGCTTCCAATCTGTCGTCGTGTTGACACCTGGAAGTTCACTCAGATGCTCACTGACCGTTGCGAATTCCTCCGGAGTGACTCCTTCATTCTTCACAATCTGCGGATTCAGCGCATAGCCACTGGAGAACTCACGATAAATGGCGATGATTTCAAGGTCATTTTCAGTGAGGGAATTCAGTTCTTTCTCGGTAATCCGGTCGAGTCTCATTTGATACACTTTTTTATTTACGTCATCTTCAGACAGTTCTTCATTGCTTTGGAGCTTTTTGATTTCCCCGTCCGAAACTTTTGCATCGGCTGCTTCAGGATGCTTGATGATCCAATAATCCTTTTTGTCCCGCTCTGTCACGTCCCCTGTATCTTTTTCGATGAACCGGGATAGCCTGGACGCGACTTCGATCATTTCATCGATCTTTGTATTATTGGCCCGTGTATACGTAATGGCATTCAGCGGAATATTATCGACGATCACATTCCCATAACGGTCATACATTTTCCCGCGTGGCACACCAGTATTGACCACGACGTCTTCGGTTCTTTCCACTTCTTTTTTATAGCTTTCCCCATTCACGATCTGAACAAGTCCAAGTCTAAGTACAAGAAGGGAAAATAATAAGAACACAGCAAAAAACAGCAGATTCATCCTGACGGGAACATGCGTCTTTCTTTTTCTCTTATTTTTTTTCAAGTCTTCCAGCCCTTCCTTTATGTAAAAATCTCTCTCTGCCCTTGTTTCGTCCCTGGTTGATTGGATATCAAACAAGGAGGGAACAGAATCATCTTTACCCTCCCCTTATTTTATAGAAAATTGCAGGGATAATCTAGCCATAAGTAAAGAGAGGAAATCTTTCCCTCTCTTTGTAGTAAGTCCCTTATAAAGGCAGCACGACTTTCCGTACAAATAAGTAAATCAGGGTATGTCCTGCCCCAAGTATCAATAGAAGTATCGGGATGCTCTCTTCCTGATTAAAGAAAGTCACGGCCACAATGAAAGCAAGGACTGAGACGATCCTTCCCAGGTTCAAGAAGATTTCCCTTACGACTATATACTCGATTCTCATTTCAGCTGCGTTCCATCCCGTACCGATCACATCGTATGTCATAGAGATATAGGGGACCAACAAGATGGGATAGGCAATGGCAATGACACCTGCATAAAGCAATAATTTCGTATACGTGACATCAAATACGATCAGGAATATGGCCAGATAAAGAAGGATACCACCTAGTAGGATGGCGCGTTTCCTCAATTGTTTCTTTATGACCCTGGAAGCGACATAATAGCCCACAAAGGCAATGCCTGAGTTGATCAAACCAAAGGTACCGATGGCAAATTCACTTCCCGTACTGATGAATACAAACACCGATATGATAAAGATGAAGGTTCCTTCCCTCAGTCCCTGGAAAAAGTGGGCATTGGTGATGGAGCGCCAATTGTGGTTGTGCTTTCTTTCCTCGAGGATCCTAAGGAAAAGGTAGCGCCCGGATGCCGGCCTCCTCTTAAGGAAGAAGCTCATAATAACCGCGAGGAAAAAAAGGAACAGAGAGATTCCGAATACAATGGTATACCCCTTGAAGGAAGCAAACCTTGAAATGATGAAACCGGCGAGGATCGGTCCGATCATCCCCCCGGCGGACGTCAGAGTGCCGAGGAAGCCATTGAAGAAATCCCTCGTTTCTGGTTCTGTGATTTCGAAGGTCAACACATTGAAGGCTAACCAGTAGAATCCATAGCCGATTCCAAGTAACGCTCCCAACACGACAAGATAATCTTCTGCCGATTCTCCGAATGCCAAAACGGATATGTAAAAGAGAGCCAAAAAAATAACACCGAAGCGTAATACAATCACCCGGTCCACTTTCTTTGCCAACCTTCCAGCTAAAATAAATGTCAGGGGCTGAAAGATGACAACGGTTAAATTATAGACACCCAAATCAATGAATTCACCTGACTGTTTCCATAAGTATATGTTCACAAAAGTGTTCGAGAGGGCGATACTCAAGGAGTACAATCCCCCAATCAACAGGAGCAAAGTCAGATCTTTCGTTAAATCAATGTCACCTAATATTCTTTTAAAGCTGCTCATGTGTAAAACTCCCCTTTAACGTACCCCTATCTTGTGAAAAAGGGAAGGAACTTATACAAAAAAAAGAGAGGTTCCTGAAAGAACCTCTCTTACCTTATTGATAAAATTACTTAGCAGCTGAATAACGCTTCGCTACTTCATCCCAGTTTACAACGTTCCAGAATGAACTGATGTAATCAGGACGACGGTTTTGATAGTTCAGGTAGTAAGCATGCTCCCAAACATCTAGACCTAAAACAGGCGTTTTCCCTTCCATTAAAGGACTGTCCTGGTTTGGTGTGCTTGTTACTTCCAATTCACCGTTATTCACTACAAGCCAAGCCCAGCCTGAGCCGAAGCGTGTTGCAGCAGCATTAG
Source organism: Rossellomorea vietnamensis (assembly GCF_025398035.1). Taxonomy (NCBI): domain Bacteria; kingdom Bacillati; phylum Bacillota; class Bacilli; order Caryophanales; family Bacillaceae; genus Rossellomorea; species Rossellomorea vietnamensis. The sequence continues at coordinate 4,426,280 of NZ_CP104558.1, read as the reverse complement.
CGAATTCTTCTTTGAATGAATCGAAGCTTCCGAATTTGGAAGAGATGGCATCTGCTAACTCTCCAGATGGAGCGCCTCCACCATTCGGAGATAATACCGTCCAGAATAGAGAGTGGTTAGCGTGGCCGCCACCATTATTGCGAACTGCCGTACGAGCACCTTCAGGAACAGCGTCTAAGTTAGAAACAAGATCTTCAATGGATTTGCTTAATAAATCGTCGTGTCCTTGAAGTGCATCATTTACTTTCGTCACATATGCGTTATGGTGTTTAGTGTGGTGGATGTTCATTGTTTCCTTGTCGATATGAGGTTCTAATGCATCATATGCGTAAGGTAATTGCGGTAATTCGTAAGCCATTATAAATTCCTCCCTATGTATAGTTTCCTGAATAGCTATATTCAGGCCGTTTCAGTATAAGATTACCAAAACTACTATATCTGTTCAAATATTTTGCCTTCAATCTCTCACTTTTTTCTTACAAGGATAAAATGCCCAATAAACATTAAATATATTTCATGTAATGTAGACTGTCTCAAATAGTGGTGAGTCCCTTCACACGACCATAAAGAAATAAACGGTCATGACGATTTGAATGAACCCTTTTGTGAATACGCTTGAGATGAAGCCTATGACGGATCCTATTCCCACTTTAACTGCTGTTTTCAGATTGGATCGATGAACGATCCATTCTCCTATGACGGCTCCGAGGAAAGGTCCGATGAGTATTCCTATGACAGGGATGACGAATGGACCGATGAGCAGTCCGATCGTGCTTCCCCATATTCCTGCTTTCGAGCCTCCGAACTTTTTGACACCGATCAGGTTCGCCATATAATCGGCACCGAATAAGAGGGCGACAAACAGAATCTGTATCGTCCAGAACAACCAGCTGAATGGTTCAAAGCTGAAAAACACCCCATACAAAAGAAAGCTGCCCATTAAGAAAACGACACTCGGCAAAATCGGATACACAAGCCCGACAAAGGATAAAATCATGAGTATGATAATGATACTCCAGTAAACGATGTCCACGTTTCAACACCCCCTTTTGAGTATAAAAAAAACTGACCTCTTTGACAAATTTCAAAGAGGTCAGGAAAGAAACTTATTCTACTCCCAATACTGCTTCAGCAATATTGACGGCATGATCTCCAATACGTTCCAGGTTACTGATGATATCTACGTATACGATACCAGCTTGACCCGAACATTTCCCTTCGTTCAGACGCAGGATATGCTGTTTGCGGAGCTTACGTTCCATTTTATCGATCTGGTCTTCCTTCTCCGCCACTTCTCTCGCAATTTCAGTGTCGTTCAAATCCAGAGACTTGATCGCTTTTTCAACTGTTTCAATCGTCAAATTGAACATGACTTCAAGATCGGACATGGCATCATCGGTGATTTTCACTTTGTTGGCTTGCTGGTATTCAACTAACTCAACAATGTTTTCAAAATGATCTCCAACGCGTTCAATATCCCGAACCGTATCCATCAGGATCGAATGACGCTCGGATTCAGATTCCGAGAGGGAAGCAGATGATAGATCAACAAGATAGTTCGTGATTTTCTTATCAAGATTATTGATGGCACCTTCTATTTGATAAGCTGCTTCTGAATTTTTCGAGCTCTTTGTCTTTAAGAACTCATTTGTTTCCTGTAATCCTTTAACGGCAAATGTTCCCATGCGGAGAACTTCTTCTTTTGCCTGACCCAACGCGATGGATGGAGATTGTTCGATGAATACAGGATCCAGGTGTTTAGAATTATAATCCACGATAGAGTCCTGACCTGGGATCAACTTCGTTACGATCAGTGCCAATACGGCGATGAACGGAAATTGAATGATGGTATTCGTTATATTGAAAGTACCATGAGCAAATGCAATGGTCATTGGCTCATTCAGGTTGAATGTAGTTTGTAGAAAAATAACAAACTTTGAGAATAACGGCAATATGATCAAGAATATGGTTGTTCCGATTAAGTTAAAGAGTACATGTACCGCCGCAGCTCGCCTGGCAGCGACTGACGCACCCAGTGCAGCCAATACCGCTGTGATGGTTGTCCCGATGTTATCCCCGAATAAGATAGGCAGACCTGCCTGTAAGTCAACCAGGTTTGAGCTGTACAGCTCCTGAAGGATACCGATCGTGGCAGATGAACTTTGCACAATCACGGTGAACAATGTACCGACTACCACTCCAAGAATCGGATTATCACTCATGCTGACGGTCAAATCATGGAATGCTTCCAATGAGCGTAAAGGTTTCATTCCTCCACCCATTAATTCGAGCCCATAGAATAAGGCACCGAAGCCAAAGATCATTTGTCCAACGTTGTGGACTTTTTTATTCTTGAAGAAGAATAACAAGATGGTACCTACGGCAATGATCGGAAGGGCATACTCCCCAATGTCCACACCAATGATGAAGGCTGTCACCGTCGTACCGATATTGGCACCCATGATGACACCGATTGCTTGTCTCAAGGTCATGAAACCGGCGCTTACCAGCCCGACAACGATAACCGTCGTACCACTACTCGACTGGATCAGGACGGTAACAAAAACCCCTGCCAGCACTCCCATGAACGGATTGGTCGTGAACTTATCAAGTATTTCCTTGAGGCGTTCACCGGCTGACTTCTGAAGACCGTCCCCCATATACTTTATCCCAAAGAGGAAAATACCTAATCCTCCAAAGAACTGAAACAACATTTCCTGCCAATTTAATTCCATTTTTTCAACCCCTACATATATTTTCGACATTAAACAACAAAAACCCCATATCATTTTTAATATATAACGGGGCTTACGTAAATACTTTTTACCCCAAATTTACAATAGGTTAATAAAACTCGACTTTTATTACATTTATATTACAAATGATACTCATTATAAATGCTTCTGAAGTAGTTACTTGATGAAAGTATGAAGACAAGCTTAAAATAGATAGGGTATGCACGAAAGGAGAAAAAAACGAAATGAATGTATTTCAGCAATTGTATAAAAGTATCTATTCCCCAAAAGATATTGCAAAATTCCGTTTCCAGGGAATTGGCAAGACGATCCGTTTCATTTTTTTACTTGCTCTTATATCCATCATTCCTGTGGCCGTACAATTTGTATCGTTCGCAACCAATGCCCTTGATACATTAAAGGATTCTCTCGATAATGAATTGCCATCATTTTCGATCGAGGATGGCACCTTGACTTCTGAGAATTCCGGGCCTGTGACCCTCGAAAAAGAAGGCATGACCATCATCTTGGATGATACCGGTCAAATGAATGAAGGAAACCTTGACAGGAATGAAAACACGGTCGCTTTCCTTAAGAATGACTTTGTGGTCATCAGCCAGGGACATGTCCAATCCTCATCTTATACGTTGTTTGGTGATAGCACTGTCACAGAGGATGGGTTACTCGACATCCTGAATTCCCTCAAGGATCTGAAATGGATATTGATTCCTGTGGCATTAAGCATTCTTTACGTGTTCACCTCCGGAATGACATTCTTGAAAATAACCATTTTCGCCATCATCGGTGTTACCTTTGCTAATGTACTGAAACGAAATGTACCATACCGCCAAAGCTTTCGCATCACCGCCTATTCTTCTACGGTTTCTACCGTATTTTTTACCCTAATTGAATTATTACAAACCAGGATTCCCGCTGCTCCTATATTGGACTGGTTTGTCATCACCGTCATCCTGTATTTAGTAGTAAAAGAAATCCCTCAAAGGAAAATACGTCAATAAACAAAGTCCCCGTTTTCCACTTAACGGGGACTTTTTCAAAAGGTCTGTTAGATTTCAATACGTGCCTCCCCTTTTCTCCGCACAGACAAAAGGGCAAATAGGAGGATATTCATCAATGTGAATCCAAATGTGATGATATACATTTGTGCTGGATCCTGCCTCCACACCCCAAAGGCGACAGGGCCCAAAGCCACCCCACCGAAACGTACAGCACCATAAAGGCTGACAACCATTCCCCTTTCTTGTTCAGATACGCTTCCCGTTATGAAGGTATTGATGACTGGAAGCGTCAATCCCAATCCCCCAAAGCTTATGGTGAGAAAAAACATCAGTGATCCCAATGAAGAAAAAAAGATCAATAATCCTAATGGGAGGCTCATGGTGATTAACCCGCATTTCAAATAGGTCCAACCCAATTCCTCATCAGTTTTCAGTCTTTTTCCGCACCAATACGAACAGATCGTCATCGCCCCAAGGGGAAAAATGAACGAGAATCCTTTAAAAAAACCATCAATATGAAAAGTATTTTCAATATGGTAGGAAAGATAGAAGAGAATGCCGAATAATAAAAATAAGCCGGTTCCCCCGATGACATAGAGAGGGATCAGCAGCCTGCCCTTCGATCTAAAAACGGCAGAGAATGCTTTCACATCCAGTTTCCGAAAACCTTTAGTTGATTCGACTGTTTGTCGCAGGCCGACTAAGATCACGAAAGAAATCACGGGGAACACCCAAAAAGACTGATCCCAAAGAACGAGTTGGGCGAGGGTGGCACCAATAAGTGGAGCTGCCACTTTGCCAATACCATTGAATACCTCCAATGAACCAAGCATCCTTGAGCGCTCCTCGCCTTGATAAAGATCACCGATCAATGCCATTGCGAGAGGCATCGTCCCTGCTGCACCGACACCTTGCAGTCCTCTTCCAAGCATAAAGAGGCTAATGAGCCCTCCGTTGAAGATACACAAAATACTCCCGAGAATCATGATCCATAGCGAAATGCCGATCAACCGTTTACGTCCATAGCGATCAGACAATATCCCTGTAAAGGGTATGACCAAAGCTGCAGGGATTGTAAAAGAACTTAAAATGAATCCTGACCATCTGCTCCCTAAATGCAAGTCTTCTTCAATATCAGGAAGAATGGGAATCAGCATGGAATTCCCCAGTACCATCAATATGGGCAGTAAACCGATCACAAACGGGAGAAGCTTCTCTCTCATATCATACAACTCCTTCATTGGTCCATTCAGACATCACACTAATCGGGAGGAAATTCAGATGAAAAGAATGGCAATTTTCTTTGGTATTATCATTCTTCTATACAGTGTTTATTATGATTTAAATAAAGGGACGTTACGTCTGCTGTATAAAGAAGCGACCGTCGCCTCCTCCGAGCCCCTGGTGAATGGAAATCAAGGGGAACTGCCACAGGAACCTGTTCAAAGGGGTGAAGCTCCCTCCTCCCTTCCATATGTGGAAATGGAAGTGAAGCCGGGCGATACCGTATTGAGCCTTGTGGAAGATCTTCTTGATGGATCCATTCCCGTTTCCATCGACCGGGTGATCACCGACTTTGAAGAATTGAATGATGTCCCACCTGATAAGATTCAAATAGGGAAAACATATAAAATACCCAATTATCAATGACGTGGCCATGTCACAAACACCTATTTCTTGTCATTTTACACAAAACACTGTTACAATAGCTTCGTATTACTTATAATGAAACTTTGAGAACCTTTCTAAAGGAGCGAATTACACTTGAGTGAAATTATACATCGTACAAAAACACGTCCTGTCAAAGTAGGTAATTTAACGATTGGCGGTAATAACGAAGTGGTCATCCAAAGTATGACCACGACCAAAACCCATGATGTTGAAGCAACGGTTAAAGAAATTCACCGTCTGGAAGAAGCAGGATGCCAGGTCGTACGGGTCGCTTGCCCGGATGAACGTGCAGCCGACGCCATTGCTGATATTAAGAAGCAAATCAATATCCCACTTGTTGTCGATATACATTTTGACTATAAATTAGCCCTGAAAGCCATCGAAGGCGGAGCAGATAAAATCCGGATCAATCCTGGGAATATCGGCCGCCGCGAAAAAGTGGAGGCTGTAGTCAAGGCAGCAAAAGAAAAAGGCATCCCGATTCGAATCGGAGTGAACGCAGGGAGCCTGGAAAGAAAAATCCTTGAGAAATACGGATACCCGACAGCTGATGGAATGGTGGAAAGTGCCCTTCACCATATTAAAATCCTTGAAGACCTCGATTTCCATGACATCATCGTATCCATGAAGGCTTCTGATGTGAACTTAGCCATCGAGGCTTACACGAAAGCTGCAAAAGCCTTCGACTACCCGCTTCACCTTGGGATTACAGAATCAGGCACTCTGTTTGCAGGTACCGTAAAAAGTGCCGCCGGCCTTGGAGCCATCCTAAGTCTTGGGATCGGTAACACAGTCCGGATTTCCTTGAGTGCGGATCCCGTCGAAGAAGTGAAAGTGGCAAGGGAATTATTGAAATCATTTGGACTCTCAGCAAATGCAGCTACATTGATTTCGTGTCCGACTTGCGGTCGTATTGAAATTGACTTGATTTCAATCGCCAATGAGGTGGAAGAATACATTTCCACGATTAAAGCACCGATCAAGGTCGCTGTACTGGGATGTGCAGTGAATGGACCTGGTGAAGCCAGAGAGGCTGATATCGGGATTGCCGGTGCCCGAGGGGAAGGACTCCTTTTCCGTAAGGGAAAAACGGTCCGTAAAGTACCTGAAGAGACCATGGTGGAAGAATTAAAGAAAGAAATTGACAAGATTGCTGAAGAATACTTCGCAAAGCAGGAAGCTGAAAAGAAAGAGCAGGAGCAAGTCTGACCCTGTGCATGAAAGAGGGCTGATCCATGATCAGCCCTCTTTTTTTGGTTTCCTGAAACGCTCCCAATTTCAAGAAAAACGATTTAGTTTAAAAGAACGGCAGTACAAATAATCCTACGATTATTGATACGGCCCCAATTCCGATTGCCCAGGCACCGAGCATCTCTGCCCCCCTGCGCCTTGCCACAAACCCAAGGACAATCCCCGCTGCCCCCATGATGACCGGGAGAATAAATAAGGATAGAATGGATAGAGCAAGTGCAGAGTATCCTAACACACGACCTGATGTTGTCACATCTTCTGCGGCATCATCTTCAAAGTCGCGGCTCACATTCATTGGAGCAGCAATTTCTGCTGCTGTTTCTTCACGGTAATCATCTCTACTCACATCTGTTTCCGGATTGTCGTAATACACGTCGATATCTTGAAGATTTCGATCAACGCTGTTTAATTCGCGTCGTTCATCACTCATACAGCAATCCCTCACTTTCTGTGTTTGGGAGCCTTCTTATTGTGTGTCAGTTCAGCCATTTTACTATGCTAATCTTTGTCATTTTTGTTATCTGTGCAATCGCGCTTAGGCCGTTCACATGAATAATTGTTTTTCGAGGTTATTTCAATACGGGGAATGTGATAAACTTGAAGGAGTTTTTATAAAGGGGAGTATGATAAAGAATGAAACGTTTTGGAATCGATATTGATGGGACAGTTACGTCACCTGAATCTTTACTGCCTCACATAAATGATCACTTTCAATTGAATTTAACCTTACAGGACATCACCCAATACGAACTGACAAAGGTTTTGGACATATCACCTCAAACCTTTGGAAAGTGGTTTAAAGAAGCAGAACCGCTTATCTACAAAGAATCTCCCCTTGCTCCCGGCGCAAAAACGATCCTGGATCAATGGAAAGAGAAGCACGAACTTTATTTTATCAGTGCAAGAAGAACCGACCTCCTCGATATTACGAAGAAATGGTTCGATGCACAGGACCTTATGTATCATCATATTGAATTAATCGGATCCCACGATAAAATATCCACTGCTAAAAAACATGCAGTCGACATTTTCTTCGAGGATAAACACGATAATGCAGTGGCCATATCCGAAGAATTATCCATCCCGGTTTTGTTATTCAACACGCCTTATAATCAAAAACCGATACCTGATGGGGTCATTCGCGTGAATGACTGGAATGAAGCGGATTCCTGGGTACAGAGCTGGCTGCAGCAACAACGTTGATCACAGAAAAAGCCTCAATTCAGAGGCTTTTTTTTATCCGTTATTAAACAAGGATTTAAATCGTTCCACGCGCTTCCGATTCACTTTGAAATCATAATACCCAAGGCGTGACCCCGACTTAAAATGTAAAAGATGGGTGCTTTCATCAATATAAAGCTCCAGGTCATCCTTGAATTTCATCCACTTGGATGTGAAGACGGCATGCACATAATGCGTCCCTTCTTCCTTGATTTCTACATGATCAAATTGCTTCAACGTCTGGTGTATCCTGGCTTTTGCATCTGCCACTTCCCCGCTTACGGGAAGAGGTTCAATCCTGTGGTAAGACGTAAGGTCAATCGTACTCACGCAGTTCTTTTTATTGGTGGGACAGTGTGTGAAAGGGACCGATTCCATGGCTACATCTCCTCTATATTCTATCTTTATACCTATTTTTCCCCTCCTTTATGAAAGGTTAAACACGTTAAGATGTTCGAAAAAAAAAAGAGACCCCGAAGGATCCCTATTGACATTGTGGACATTTTCCGTAGATTTCAAATTTATGTCCTGATATATCATAGCCGGTTTCAGCTAAATTTTCTTTCAACGCTTCCATGGGACAGGTGTGGATTTCTTTCGTTTTCCCACAATCCATACAAATGAAGTGATGATGGTGATGATGACTTTCACACGTAATCCGGAAATGCCTTTCACTGGATAACTCCGTTTCTTCCAGTATGCCCAGTTCTACGAAAAGGCTTAAATTACGATAAATGGTATCGAAGCTCAGACCTGGATAATCGGTTTTCATATACTCCAGCACGTCCCTGGCCGTTAAATATTTATTCGAGCTTGAAAACAGTTCAAGTAATTGCTGCCGTTTCCCCGTATGCTTATATCCTTTTGCTTTTAATAATTCCATCGCTTCCGTTACATTCATTTTCTACACCTCACCTTTAGAAGAATGACTCGACGACCTCAATTTCTTGATGAGGATCGTCAAGAGGAGAATCAAGATGGCCGTCATGACGATCGTTCCACCGGGAGCAAGATTCAAATAGAAGGCGCTCACTAATCCGACGATGACGGAAATCTCACCGAATAAAAGGGAATATCCGATCGTCTGTTTAAATCCGTTCGCGATCCTGATACTTGCGGCAACCGGCAGTGTCATGAGAGATGATACCAGAAGAATTCCCACAATGCGCATGGAGGCGGCAATCACAAGGGCGACCATGATCATAAAGATAAAGTGGATAGCCTTCGCAGGGATCCCTGATGCCTTTGCATGATCCTCATCAAAAGATAAAAGGAACAACTCTTTATATAATAAGAAAATCACTCCGATGACAAGGACACTGATCCCGCCTATCAGATACAGGTCCCCCCTGCTGACTGCGCTGACACTGCCAAATAAGTAACTGAATAGATCCGTATTGAAGCCGTCTGCGAGTGAAATGAATATGACCCCTATCCCGATTCCGCCGGACAGGATGATCGGGATCGCAAGCTCCTGGTAATGCTTATATACCATTCTTAATCGTTCTATGAATAAGGAACCCATCACAGAGAACGCCATTCCAAAGTAAAGGGGATTCAACCCTGAAAACCCAGGAACTGTTTTGCTTAAGTACAGACTTGCCGCAATGCCTGAGAGCGTCACGTGGCTCAAGGCGTCGGCAATCAGGGATAATCTCCTTACCACAATGAATGCCCCCAGTAACGGAGCGATGATCCCGATAAGGATTCCTGTCAGAAATGCATTTTGTAAAAATTCATATTGAAAAATAGCTTGAAGCATGTTCTTCCCTCCGATCAATCATGAATGATGATGTTCATGCTCATGATTTAAAAAATGTACATCATGACCATAAAAAGAGGAAAGCTGATTTTCTTTGAGCTTTTCAAACTCTTCTGTTTTGCCATGGAAATGTAAATGTTTATTTAAACAGGCAACATGTGTCACCTTATTTGAGATCGAGCCGATGTCATGGGTGACCAGTACAAGTGTGATACCTAGATCCTTGTTCAACCTTTCTAACATATCGTAGAAGTTTTGGACGTTACGGCTGTCAACACCCACTGTCGGTTCATCGAGGATCAATACATCAGGCTGACTCACGAGGGCCCTTGCGATGAAGACCCTCTGCTGCTGACCTCCTGATAATTCCCCGATATTCCGTTTGGCGAACTCACCCATGCCGACTGATTCGATCGCTTGAATCACATCTTTCTTATATGCTGCTGAAACCCGCTTGAACAATCCTGCCTTTTTCGCCAGTCCACTGGCCACCACTTCATAAACGGTAGCAGGAAATCCTGTGTTGAAGCTGTTTGCCTTCTGGGAAACAAAGCCGATGCGGTCCCATTGCTTAAATTTATGCTGCGGGATCCCGAACAGCTCAATATTCCCCTGTTTCACCCGAAGCAGGCCAAGGACAAGCTTAAGTAATGTGGATTTCCCCGACCCGTTCGGCCCGACGATTCCGAGAAAAGCACCTCTTGGTATGCTCAGATTAATATCTTCGAGCACTTTTTCACGCTCATAGCGGAAATTCACATCTTCTATTTTTATCACTGGATTTGTCATATCCATATTTATCATCTCTCTTTATAAGAATCATTCCGATTTAAAAGTACATAGGGTAGTATACAGGATGCATCATCAATTGTAAATGATTCCGTTTTTCATTCAAATAAGGACCGCCCTCTTGTATGGGCGATCCTGTCATTTCATAATGGGATGATGTTTACAGATCAATGGATGGCAGATTTAAAGCGTGCACCTTTTGTTTCCTGGGTGCTCATGATGGTGATGAATGCATCCGGATCCACGTCGGAAACGACCGATTTTAATTTCGTTACTTCAAGCCTGGTGACCACGACGTATATGACCTCTTTATCATTATCCGTATAGCCTCCCCGCCCCTTTAACATCGTCGTCCCCCTGCCCAGCCTTTGCAGGATGGCATCGGATACATCCAGGTAATGATCAGAAACGATGATGACGGCTTTGGTTTCGTCCATTCCCTGAATGACCGTATCAATCGTCTTAAATGCGATATAGTATGTCATGACCGAATACATCGCTTCTTCGATTCCAAAGACGAATGCTGCCCAGCCGAAGATGAATATATTCATGAACATCACAAATTCCCCCACGGAGAAAGGCAATTTCTTTGTCAGGAGGATCCCCAGGATCTCTGTACCGTCGAGGGAACCCCCATGACGGATGACCAGCCCCACACCCACTCCAAGAGTCAGGCCACCGAAGACGGTTGCCAATATCTCTTCGGTTACGAATGGATCTATATGGTGAAGGAGACTCTCAATGAGGGCCAGTGCCACTACAGCAAACAATGACGATACAACAAACGTCTTTCCGATATGTTTATAACCTGAATACATAAAGGGAAGATTCAACAGGACCAACAAGGTTGAAAAGTTAAGAAAAGGGATGGAATCGGATACCAAATAATCCAGGATCAATGAAATACCGATGATCCCCCCGTCAATGATATTATTGGGAACGAGGAACAGTTCAATTGAAACAGCGGCGAGACCGGCTCCGACCGTTATGAAAAACAAACGATAGATAAAATGAAGGGGACTTTCCTTCTTATGTATTCTTTGAGTCATCGGCAATTCCTTTCCTTTCACTTATTTTCTGATAAAAGTGTCACTTTCTTGATGTGAGATACATATGTATCATTTGAGGAGTGATAAACATGAAGCTATTACAAAATGTGATTAATCACAAAATCAACCATATAACGAATGATGAGTTATTAAAGTATGCAAAACAATATAATATTTCTCTCACGTCCCAGCAGGCAACAAGCATCGTACAGAGCGTGAAAGGGAAAAACATCAATATCTTCGATGATACGAAAAGAAGCAGATTGGTGAAGGATTTGGCGAAGGTCATAGGTCCAAAGAAAGCCAAGGAAATCAACCAGCTCTTTTTGCAGCTCATCCGTTGATAAAGAAAGAGGAGGCGGCCTCAAGTCTTGAGACATGACCTCCTCCACTCTTTACTGATTCACTATTTTTGTCAGTACCTCTTCATCGAAGCTTTGATTACGAAGCATGTCGATTTCAAACTTATAAGGAGGCTTTTTATTCTTCTTATCTTCCCCTACATAAGGTGTTTCCAATATCTTAGGAATATCCTCTAGCTGCGGATGATGCACGATATAATTCAGTGCCTTGAATCCGATATGACCGAAACCTAAATTTTCATGACGGTCCTTAGCCGCTCCCCGTTCATTTTTACTATCATTTATGTGAAGGACTTTTAAGCGGTCGATGCCTACGATTTTATCGAACTCCTCCAATACCCCATCGAAATCTTCTACGATATTATATCCTGCATCATGTGTATGACATGTATCAAAACAGACGGAGAGGCGGTCATTCAGTTCCACTCCATTTATGATCTGAGCGATTTCCTCAAAGGATCTCCCACATTCAGAGCCTTTTCCTGCCATTGTCTCAAGGGCAATTTGAACTTTATGATCCTTGGTCAACACTTCGTTAAGGCCTTCAATGATCTTCGCAATTCCCTTATCCGCTCCTGCACCCACATGAGCACCAGGGTGAAGGACGATTTGCCCTGCACCGATCGCTTCTGTGCGCTCCATTTCAGAGCGAAGGAAGTTGACGCCCAATTCGAATGTAGCCGGGTTGGTCGTATTTCCGATGTTGATGATATAAGGGGCATGCACGACGATGTCTTCTATTCCATTTTCTTTCATATGAGCAAGACCCGCTTCGATATTCAGGTCTTCGATTTTTTTCCTTCTCGTGTTCTGTGGTGCACCAGTATAAATCATGAAGGTATTCGCACCATACGAAACGGCTTCTTCACTTGAAGCGAGTAACATATTCTTTCCACTCATGGAAACATGGGATCCAATCTTAACCATTCTTCTCAACTCCTAAGAAAATCTCTCTTTATTGTATCGAATGTGTACAAATGAATCACGTTCAAACACTTATTTGTTTCTGTTTTTTATTCTTCTTTCCCGCTTCTTGATTTGATCCATTTTGTATTTCATTTTCTTTTTATATCCCGGTTTAACCGACTTCGGTTTACGGACTAATGATTTCGCCTTTTCATCGATTTCATCGACGTTCGATTTTTGACGGTTCTTACGTTTGTTCAAAGGAGGCAGCTCGGACCATTCCCCTTTTTTAATGTCCCGATGTGAAAAGCTGATTCCAAGCTTCTCCAAGCGATTCAAAGCATCTTCGTCTGAAGGCGTATAAATGGTGAAGGCGATACCGCTATTCCCGGCACGTGCTGTACGGCCTGAACGATGAACATAGAAATCCAGATCTTGAGGCAGTTCATAGTTGATGATATGGCTGACCCCTTCGATATCAATCCCTCTGGCTGCAAGGTCTGTTGCGACAATGTATTGATAATCCAGGTTTCTAATTTGTTTCATCATTTTTTTACGCTCACGTGGAGAAAGATCACCGTGAATACGGCCGACCTTCAATCCTTTGGCAATAAGGCTATCGGCTACTTCATCCGCCTTCTGCTTCGTGTTGGTGAACACAATCCCTAAATAAGGATTGATCTCCACTAAAATATTGTAAAGCATATTGGTTTTATCACGGCTTTTCAAAGGGACGATCACGTGTTCAATATTTTTTGCCGACAGCTGTTCCGGCTCCACGTGGGCATATTGTGGATTTTCCATATACTTCTTCAAAAACGGCTTCAGTTTCTCTGGGATCGTGGCAGAAAACACCAACATCTGTAGTTTTTCAGGCATCTTCGCAGCGATTTGATCCACATCTTCAATGAATCCCATATCGAGCATCAAATCAGCTTCATCGATTACAAGAAGCTTCGCTGTATGGACAAATAGTGCCTGGTCCTTCACAAGGTCATTGATCCGTCCCGGCGTACCGACAACGATATGAGGCTGATGCTTTAACTTCTCGATCGTCCTCTGTTTGTCCGTTCCCCCGATATAGCAACGGGAAACGATCTCTGTATCCTTCGTAATCTTAAGTACTTCCTGGTAAATCTGTTGTGCCAATTCACGGGTAGGTGCAGTGATGACAGCTTGTACCTGCTCAGAAGCTGCATCCACCTTTTCGATGATCGGTAATAGATACGAGTGGGTTTTCCCCGTTCCCGTCTGAGATTGGCCGATCGCACTTTGTCCCTTTAAGATCAGAGGGATCATTTTTTTCTGAATTTCAGTTGGTTCATAGAAACCCAGTTCTTCTACAGCTTCATTGATGAAAGACTGAAATCCAAATTGCAGAAATAAATTCTTTTTCATTGAGTACATCTCCTTTTATCGTCATATCCTTTTATTTACGCTGTCATCGGGATGGATGTCTGTGCCGTTCACATCATCACCACAGATCTATATAAAATGTACGGATCACTTTTCAGTTGTCAGTGATTTTATTTTAACGTTTAGAAGCGTGATATTTAAAGAACATCTAACCATTATAATCAATTTTCAGCAAAACATCTAGGTCAACTTGATATTATTTCAGATGATATTGTCACAATACCCTTTTTTAACCTGTTGCATACTCTATAGTGACAACGAATTTATTGAAATGAAAGGAGGCTGTCATGATGCCGCCTAGAAGAATGAGAAATCAGGGTCAGGATATGAGAAATCCTTTCGGAATGAGACAGCGTCAGGGGAACGGATTCGGTTTACAGCAGCCCGGGATGAATACTTTCGGATTGGGACAAAGGCAAGGCAACGGGTTCGGGTTGCAGCAGTCTGGCAGGAATCCTTTTGGGATGGGACAGACACAGCCACCGCCTTTTCAATTTGGAAGGCAGAATCCTAATCAAGGCTTTAATATGGGAATGAATCAAAGAGGCAGCGGAAGAGGCAGAGGGCAAGGCAAAGGGTTGCTGTCGAAGTTCCTGAAAAAAGGGGAAAACCGCAATACAGGCGGTGGCGGACTTCTGGAACAATTTACGAGGTCTTCTGCCGGTGAAACCGGATTCGAGCGGTCACCTCAGGCAGCTGGAGGAATCATGCAAACCCTCTTGAATCCCGGCAATGTCAATTCCTTTCTGTCTAACACCCAACAAATGTTGCAGACTGCCCAGCAATTGGGTCCGATGTTTCAGCAATACGGCCCGATGGTCAAAAATATCCCATCTCTCTGGAAGTTGTACCGCGGATTCAAGGATATGTCTGCTGAAACACCTGATGAACCATCGACAGAGGTTCAAAGTGAAGAAAGTGAAGAACTCCCTGAAGCACAAATCCCTGTAAAGAAAAAAAAGAAAAAGAAACCTTCTGTCAAAATCAATGATGAAGAAGATTGGGATGATGAGGCACCGGCTAAATCACATCCAAAACCAAAACTATATATATAAATGTCGCATCCCTAAAGGTATTCCATCACCTGAGAGGGATTATTTTTTTTGGATTATTAGTATAAAACATGTGTCACTTTTTTTGTGAAAATGGCCATTTACTTCGTTCTCTTTGTCAGACGGACCTTTCTCCTTTATAATGAAGACAAAAGACTCTCTCATGTAGGAGGATATGTATAGATGGATATTATTAAGATTACTCCGAGAGGCTATTGTTATGGTGTGGTAGATGCAATGGTCATTGCAAGAAACGCCGCATTAGACAAATCGCTTCCTCGTCCAATTTATATCCTGGGGATGATCGTCCATAACAAGCATGTAACGGATGCGTTTGAAGAAGACGGTATCATCACCCTCGATGGCAGCAATAGAAAAGAAATCATTGAACAGGTGAATGAAGGAACGGTGATCTTCACCGCCCACGGAGTCTCTCCTGAGGTGAAAGAAATCGCCAAGCAAAAAGGATTAGTCACACTGGATGCTACCTGTCCTGACGTCACAAAGACACATGACTTGATCCGAGCCAAGGAAGCCGAGGGCTATGATGTGATTTATATCGGGAAGAAGGGGCATCCCGAGCCTGAGGGCGCAGTCGGTGTCGCACCCGAAATCGTTCACCTCGTCGAAACAGCCGACGACGTTGAACAGCTATCCATCGACAACGATAAGATCATCGTGACGAACCAAACGACCATGAGTCAATGGGATGTACTCGATACAATGGATAAAGTGAAGGAAATGTACCCTCATGTCGAGCTGCACAAAGAAATCTGCCTGGCTACTCAAGTACGTCAGGAAGCAGTGGCAGAGCAGGCAGGTGATGCCGATGTCCTTATCGTCGTCGGCGATCCGAAGAGCAATAACTCCAATCGCCTTGCACAAGTGTCGATGGATATCGCGGGTACTCCTGCCCACCGCATCTCAGACATCAGCGAGCTCGATATTGAATGGATTAAAGATGCGGGTGTCGTTGCTGTCACTGCCGGTGCTTCCACTCCAACACCGATTGTGAAGGAAGTCATTAAATTCCTGGAAGCTTTTGATCCAAATGACGAATCCACATGGACAAGAGAGCGCAATGTTCCATTGAATAAGATACTCCCTAAAGTCCGAAAAGCGAAAATGGGAACTAAATAAGAATGCCAAAAGGCCCCTTGCGACATCGCAAGGGGCCTTTTTTTACATATACGTAAATGGGTTTGTTTCTGCTTTCGAAGCGAATATATTGACAATAAATCCTTTTTCCGAGCATCTTTTGGCTAAATGAGCGGCTACTCCCTCTTTCATCACCTTTTCAATGTGATGACCTGCATCCACAACATTGAGTCCCATCATCATGGCGTCATGGGCTGTATGATAATAGATATCACCTGAAACGAACACATCGGCACCCTGTCTCTTGGCTTTTCCGATGAACTTATTTCCATCTCCGCCGAGTACTGCCACTTTCTTCACCTTTGCGTCCCCGTCCCCGATCAACCTGATTCCATCCATGCCTAATGTTTTCTTCACGAATAGGGCAAAGTCCTTCAGGCTCATCTCTTCTGCTAAATAGCCGATCCTGCCCAGTCCAAGGGCTTTAGACCCGTTTTCCAGGGAGTAGATATCATAGGCAATCTCTTCATATGGATGGTGGGTAAACATCGCTTTCAATACTTTTTTCTCCAGGGAAACAGGATAAACCGTCTCCACCTTTTCTTCTGAAACCTCTTCAAGGGCGCCCTGCTTTCCTATATGAGGATGGGTTCCCTCTCCGGGCAGAAATCTTCCCTGCCCCTCAGAGGAGAAGCTGCAATGGGAATAATCCCCGATATGCCCGGCTCCGGCTTTCCCTAAAGCATCTCTCAGTTCCCCTGCATATTCTTTCGGCACATATACCGCCAATTTGCGAATTTCTTCCTGATAGGTAGGAACAAGTACAGAAGGATCCTGTAACTGAAGCTTGCTAGCGAGTATATCATTCACACCGCCTACCGCAACATCGAGATTGGTATGGGCAGCATACACGCTAATATCATGTTTGATCAGCTTTTCAATCATTCTTCCCTGATAGGAATCTGTTTGCAAAGATTTCAGTGGACGAAATAATGGCGGATGATGGGCAATGATCAATTTGACATTATTCTTGATCGCTTCATCCACGACATTTTCCAGCACGTCCAGTGTGATCATGACATTTTCGACCTTCTCATTCAACTTACCGATCTGAAGTCCGATGGGATCTCCGCTTTCAGCCAGATATTTCGGAGAGAACTCTTCAAAAAGCTGAATGATTTCATGGCCGTTCACTGTTTTCATGAGATAAGGACCTCCTCTACCATTTTGATTTTGTGCAGAAGCTCATTTTTCCGTGTTTCCAACGCCTCGGTCTTTTCTGCTTTCTCCATGTTATTCACGATATTTTTCCACTGTCGGAGTTCCTGATTCCATTTTTTGATGAAGGCATCATTTCGATCCCTCATCAAGAACGGCCCGAGCAGCAGTTCTTTTTCAAGTTCCTTGGAATAATGGGTGTTTGGATCTCCTTTTTCTGCTATCAAAATTTCATATAGCTTATCATCCTCTTCGAGGATTTCCTCACCGATCAGATCCCATTCATTTTCCATCAGCCACGTTCTGATCGATTTCGCACTCACATTGGGCTGGAGGATCAATCTTGGTCCGTCGGTCAGCTTGTCCTTGCCAGCCTCCAAAATCGATGCAATCAATGCACCGCCCATCCCGGCGATCGTAATACAATTGACTTCACCGGGTGATATGACTTCAAGACCATTTCCTAACCTGACTTCAACTTCCCGTGTTAACCCGGCATCTTCCACTTGTTTTTTCGCAGAAAGATAAGGGCCTTTTACCACCTCACCGGCAATCGCTTGTGAAGCGATGCCTTTATTGACTGCATAGCAGGGAAGGTAGGCATGATCTGAACCGATATCGGCAATTTTTGATTGTTCTGGTATGTATGAAACAACGGTTTCAAGTCGTTTTGATAATTGTTGGATATTCATTCGTTCACCTTTACTCATTATTATTGGTCCTGCTTATCTGATACTCATTCTAACCAACTTTTCCATATAAAAAAAGCCCTTTGCCCAAAGACAAAGAACCTTTTTCAGCCATTCATTATTTAAGTGATTTGATCCAGTCTGCCATTGCATCAAGATTTTCATCTGCTACGAGACCGGCCGGCATGATGCCTCCACCATTTTTGATTCTATCTTTGATCTCGTCTTTAGACAGCTTCGTCCCTTTAAGAGCAGGACCCGCGCCACCTTCATAGTTCCCACCATGACAAGATACACAAGACTCCTTGTACTTCGCTTCCGGATCGAATTCACCGCTTGAAGCTTCTTCTTTACCAGCAGTCTCACCATGCTTTTCTTCCTTCGCTTTCTCATCGGCATTGTTCAGGCCTTCAATCGATAAGAAGAAAATAAGACCAATTCCAAGAGCCGCAATAAGTACGAATGGAATAATTGGATTACGATTCATGATTTTAACCTCCTTTATGTACAACATCCAAAAAATAGTGCTCTTTTCAACACTTTATATTTTACTGTAAAAACCGACAAAGTAAAAGTACTATCAATTAACTTTTCCATCTTTCTCACAAATTAGACACATTTCCTTCTTTTTTCCTGTTTTTCATCTTCCGTTTCTTCTCCCATACCCCATAAGAAAGAAAACAGATGAGCTCTATCAGCCCCCAGTGGACCGATAGAGCTCATTTATCCCTACAGAGGATTTAACCCTATTGGCAGCCAATTAACCTTGAAATCACCATTCTCTGTACTTCTGACGTCCCTTCTCCGATTTCAAGGAGTTTAGCGTCACGTAAGTAGCGCTCAACATGGTATTCTTTCATGTAACCGTATCCGCCATGGATCTGAATGGCTTCGTCGGCCACTTCCATACTGATCTCCGACGCGTACAGCTTACACATTGACGCCTCTTTGGAAAACGGTCTTCCCTGATCCTTTAACCAGGCTGCTTTATGAACCATGTTCCTTGCGAGCTCGATCTTCATTGCCATGTCAGCCAGCTTAAATTGCGTAACCTGAAATTGAGATAACGTTTTACCGAATTGCTTTCTTTCTTTCGAATATTGAAGAGCCTTGTCAAAAGCAGCCTGAGCCACACCGACGGCCATTGCCCCAATTCCGATCCTGCCCCCGTCAAGGGTGACAAGGAACTGCTTGAATCCTTCCCCCTGCTTTCCTAACAGGTTCTCCTTCGGCACTTCCACGTCCTCAAGGACCAGCTCAGTTGTGTTGGATGAATGAAGGCCCATTTTTTCATAATTATCAATAACCGTAAAACCTTTGGCATTGGTAGGTGCGATGATGGCACTGATCTCTTTATTCCCGTTGTTCCTGCCTGTAATCGCCGTTAACGCGAGATGATTCGCGTAACTTGCATTGGTGATGTAACATTTATTCCCATTGATGACCCATTTATCCCCTTTATCTTCAGCAGTGGTCTGGGTTCCCCCCGCATCTGAACCGGCATTGGGTTCAGTCAGGCCGAAAGCTCCAAATGATTCCCCTGTACAAATCGGCGTTAAGTATTCCTGTTTCTGTTCGTGTGTACCAAATAAATTAATCGGTGCTCCCCCGAGTGAAATATGGGCAGAGTACGTGATCCCTGTAGAGGCACATGCACGGCTGAGCTCTTCTGTTACGATGGCAAAGCTTACTGTATCCGCTCCGGCTCCACCATATTCCTCCGGAAAGGGAAGACCCATCATTCCCAGGTCAGAAAGTTTCTTGAAGATTTCTTTTGGAAATTCCTTTGTGCGGTCACGATCCAACGCACCAGGCGCCACTTCTTCTTCAGCGAATTCCCTGATCGTTTTCTTAATCATTGCTTGCTCTTGTGTTAAGTCGAAATTCATCTTTATCCCCCTTGTCTAACTTTGATGACTGAAAGCCACAGACTTCCACATTATATAAAGCGCTTTCAAACATAGTCATACGACTCTATGAATACGCTCTCATTCCTATTATAAGAGGGAATCATGAATTTTCTCAACTTTAAAAAACTTTTAAATTTTCAGAAGTTATAGTGATATATAAATTCCCACAAGAACTGCTCCTACCGATCCTGCCAGCGTGAAATAATTCATCTTCCACTTCACCCCTGCACCAATCCATGTAAAACAGTTCAGAAACAAGGTTACGTATAATGGCAAATAGTGCCCTTCAAAGATTCGTTCCGTCAGTTCCATGGTTGAAATAAGGAGGATGCAAGCAGCTGACGCAAAGAGAAGTAACGGCGAGAATTGTTTCTTAGTATAATAAATTCCTACACCCATTAATAATCCGACAAAACTTGCCAAAATCGTTGTTTGCAAAACGATTGACAATTCAGTAAAATAAATGACAAATAATGAAATTAAGATCGAAGAAATGGAAATCAGGAAATCTTTCAGGAAATGTTTTTTTGGAGGTTCCGCTGATTCTCTTTCATCGATTCCCGCTCCTTCAGTATATAAGGCAAGAAGATAATCACAATATTGTTCGGGGAGCATCTTCGTTTGCTTCCAAAGAAGGATTTCATGGATGATGGTTTCTTTTTTTGCATTCTTTATTCTGGTCACTTTGTCACACCTTTTGTAGTTGCATCCTCTAAGTCTATTCGGCAACGATCAGGGGAAACCCTTTAATTTGGACAAAAAAAAACCACCTCTATGCACAATAGAGGCAGTAAAGGGTGGTTCTATTCCAAAAAGTCCTTCAATCGTTTGCTTCTGCTTGGATGGCGAAGTTTTCGAAGGGCCTTCGCTTCGATTTGTCGAATTCGTTCCCGGGTAACGCCAAACACTTTGCCCACTTCTTCCAGTGTGCGTGTTCTGCCGTCATCGAGACCAAAACGTAACCGTAGAACATTTTCTTCCCGGTCTGTAAGAGTATCCAGAACATCTTCAAGCTGTTCTTTCAACAATTCGTAAGCTGCATGTTCCGAAGGAGATTGAGCTTCTGCATCTTCGATGAAGTCCCCAAGATGAGAATCGTCTTCTTCACCAATCGGTGTTTCAAGGGATACAGGTTCTTGAGCGATCTTAAGAATTTCACGCACCTTTTCAGGAGTCAGATCCATTTCTTCAGCTATTTCTTCCGGTGCAGGTTCACGGCCCAGATCTTGAAGTAATTGTCTTTGTACTCGAATCAGCTTATTAATGGTCTCAACCATATGAACCGGGATACGTATCGTTCTTGCCTGGTCAGCAATGGCACGGGTGATGGCTTGTCGAATCCACCAAGTCGCATACGTACTGAATTTGTACCCTTTCCGGTAATCAAACTTTTCCACTGCTTTAATCAGACCCATGTTACCTTCCTGGATAAGATCCAGGAATAGCATCCCGCGGCCTACATAGCGTTTTGCGATACTGACAACGAGTCGCAGGTTCGCCTCTGCCAGACGTCGCTTGGCTTCCTCATCACCATCTTCAATTCGCTTGGCAAGATTGATCTCTTCCTCTGCAGAAAGTAAATCGACTCTCCCAATTTCTTTCAGGTACATACGTACAGGATCATTTATCTTAACCCCGGGAGGAACGCTTAAATCATTCAGATTAAATTCTTCTTCCTCTTCCTTCTCTAACTCCGTGGCACCTGGATCATCATCTTCGTCACTTTCATTGACGATTTCTACACCCTGCTCACCTAAGTGTTCATAGAATTCATCCATTTGATCTGAATCCAATTCGAAGCCGGATAATTTATCGGCAATATCTTCGTATGTGAGGACTCCTCTTTTCTTACCTTGGTTAACTAAAAATTCTTTCACCTGATCAACTGTTAATTCTGACGCTATTTGTTTGGAACGCGCTGACTTTTCAGCCATTTGTTCCCCTCCTTCCAACTTCCTTACAAAACTTTATAGAGACTTACGCAGCTGTAAGATTTCCATTGCTATTTGTGCTTCCTGCCTATAATCCTTTAGTCTTTCTGCTTCTTTTCTTTCCACTTCTTTTTCTTTTATTCTCAACATCTTTTGATGTTTTAACACCTGGTTGACGTAATCTGTCAATTCCTGATCCGTACTTTCTTCGCTTATGGACATCATTTCGATTTCCGTCACGATCCTTCTGAGCCTTTCATCGGGAAGGTACCCGATGAACGAACTGGCACTTGGAGGCAGACCTTCTTCATAATAACCCAATAAATAAGTAATAATAGCCTGATGCTCATCAATATTGAGGTTCGTGCCTGCAAGCCACTCCTGAATCTTATAAGCGGTATTCGGATCCTTCAGCATGTAAGCAATCAACCTTCGCTCAGCGGTTTGATATGCAGGCAGGAGCCTTGACTGGGTGGGTTGTTTGAAATTCCCTTGCATACCGACCTGTTTAGGCGGGTTAGGAACGCGCTTATCCGGCCCTTGCAATTCAGATAGCTGTTGTTGAAGAGCCTCTAACGATAGTTCGAATTCATCAGCCAAATATCTTAAATAATAATCCTTTTCAACCGCTTTACTTAATTGAGTAATTTCCTTTAGTATGTCTTCTATATACTTAAGGCGATCTCCTTCATCATTTAAGTTTTTATTCAGTTTATAATACCGAAGCTTAAACGCCATGAACGTCAAACTTGCCCCTATTACATCCTGTTGGAATCGTTCTGAACCATATTTGTCAATGTAGTCATCAGGGTCTAATTGTTCGGGTATTACGGCTACGCGTATGTCCAGCCCATGCTTATGAAGAAGCTTTCCGGCTCTGAATGCGGCTTCCACTCCGGCAGAATCACCATCGTAACAAATGATGATGGAATCCGTTAATCGCTTTAACAGGCCTATTTGCTGTTCCGTCAACGAAGTACCCATGGTGGCTACCCCGTTTTCAACACCGGCTTCGCTCGCTGAAATAACATCTGCGAATCCTTCAAATAATATCGCCTGCTGTTTTCTTCTAATCATGGATCGTGCATCATGATAATGATAAAGGATGCTGCTTTTATTAAAGATCTTTGTTTCAGGACTGTTTAAGTATTTCGGCTGATCATCCGCATCGATCGTCCTGCCTGAAAATGCGACGGTATTCCCTTTTGTATCCACAATGGGGAACATGATTCTTCCCCTGAAGCGATCGAGGAAGGAATCGTCCCTTTCCCTTCTGACGAGTAACCCCGCGGCTTCCATTAGCTCAAGGGAGTAACCCCTCTTCTCCAGGAACTTGACCGTGAAATCCCAGCTCGGAAGTGACCATCCAATCTGAAATTTCGTGATACTTTCCGTTGTGAAGCCCCTTGCAAGTAAATATTCCAGCGCTTCCTGACCTTCCTTTGTATTTAGAAGGAGATGATGGTAAAATTTACTTAATAAGCTGTGAGCTTCCAACATTTGCTTCTCGTCCTCTTGAGGAGGAAGCGGTTGATCCGATGATGGTGTTTGGATGGAAATCTCTTCACCGACTCTTGTTCCGAGCTTTTGAGCCGCTTCAAGGAAGCTGAGGCCGTCTACATCCATAAGAAACGTAAATGCGTTTCCTCCTGCACCACATCCAAAGCAATGAAAAATTTGTTTGTCGGGAGAAACAGAAAAAGATGGAGTATTTTCTCCATGGAACGGACATAAACCAAAATAATTTCTGCCCTGCTTTTTCAGTTGTACATAATCACTGACAACATCGACGATATCGGTTGACGATAAAATTTTATTTAACTTATCTTCAGGGATTCTTTCAGACATACTCTATCACCTGTTTTTATTTACCCTCTTTATCCATTCTGTACTTATTGCGATTCTCCTGCAATTTCCGACAAGATTTTATCGAAGGACGTACAAAATGTTTCTCTGTCTTCATTTGTAAAAGGCTTGGGACCTTTACCATAGTTGCCTCTCCTGCGTTCTTTGGCAGCGACATACCGATAATCGAGTGCCGTGACAATACTCTCTTCCCTGTAGGCTTTTCCCCTGGGAGAGATGGCATAAACTTTTTTCGGCAATACCAGACTTGCAAGACCTATGTCCTGTGTGACCAAAACATCTCCTGCCTTTACATGATTCATGATGTATAAGTCTGCCGCTTCTTTCGAACTATCCACATATACCCATTCACCTTCATCAGGTGTGTTCTTCCTGTGGGCATGGGAAGCAACAAAAATGATCTTAAAGCCATACCCTCTTGTTATTTTAATGATTTCCTGTTTTACCGGGCAAGCATCCGCGTCTACATATACGGTAGGGTTATGTTCGCTAATACTAACTATTCTACATCACTCCGTATTATCCTTCTCTCTTTTAGAACTTTCCCAGAGATTTGATTAAAATTGTCGAATTTTAATTCAGACGAGACTTGACATATCACAATAATTAGTTTATTCCTTAAGAGTTTAGTCTAAACCTATTTTAAATATTTTTATCACAATTTTTTATTATAGTATAATCGGACAAGTTTGACCACTATAAAAACTTAATTCCTTTAGGTTTTTCTTTATGTTTGAATTTCATCAAACATAAAGAAGCGACTGCTGGTTGATTTCCGCTCCAGGTGCTCGCTTTCCGCGGGGCTGGCGGTGAGCCTCCTCGGGCTTTGCCCTGCGGGGTCTCACCTGTCCAGCTACAGCGGCTAGCCCCTCGAGGTCATAAGCTAAATGGTCCAAGAAGGCAAAAGGAAGCCTCCTTAGCCCATTCATCTTATGCTGGTCGGGGCTGGTCAAGCCGCTTTCGCTTTTCGGACTGTCCAGCGTTTCCCGCAGGAGTCGAGCACCTTCCGCTCCAATCAACTTTCGAAGGGTAAGTTTTCACTAAAACTATAGAGATTGTCAAAACCAACCATCAGTCTCCACGTGCTTGATGATATCGATTTTTATTTCACTAAAAATTCCGATGTGTGAAAACGGCCTAAATAAAAGATGATTCCCCCGTTTTTCAGGGGGAATCATCTTTTTATGTATACGGTCATACAAATGACCGCCGATCAATCGTTGGCTTTTTGGTAAATATTTGTGATGACATTGGCTGTTTCTTCGACGGCTTTGTTGGTAACATCGATGACGTGACAGCCGATGCGGTCCGTTATTTTTTCAAAATACGTCAGTTCGTCTTCTATACGTTTAATATTGGCGTAGCTCGCCTGATCGTTCAATCCGAGAGATTTCAATCTTTCCCTGCGGATCGTATTC
Source organism: Rossellomorea vietnamensis (assembly GCF_025398035.1). NCBI lineage: Bacteria > Bacillati > Bacillota > Bacilli > Caryophanales > Bacillaceae > Rossellomorea > Rossellomorea vietnamensis. The sequence continues at coordinate 4,400,917 of NZ_CP104558.1, read as the reverse complement.
AGCTTTTCCGGGCTGATTTTTAATCCGAAGCATTTCTTCGGTGAAACCATGAATAATTCCTCCGGAGGATCTACTTCCGGTACAAGTGGAACATTCGCCACTTTGATCCTTTTCAGTGCAAGGTATTGCGACAGAGGCGTTTTTGACGTCCTGGACACTCCGACGAGCACTATATCCGCCCTGAGTATGCCCCGGGGGTCACGCCCATCATCGTATTTGACGGCAAATTCAATGGCTTCCACCTTCTTGAAGTAATCGTCATCAAGCTTCCTGACAGTCCCTGGTTCAAACAGCGGTTCCCTTTGATAGGAAGATTGAAATTTGTCCATTAATGGACCGATGATATCAAATGCATAGAGCTCTTCCTTTTCAGATTGTTCTTTAATGTACGCACGCATATCCGGCTTTACAAGGGTGTACACAATCAAACCCTGATTGAGCTTCGCCAAGGAAATCACTTCATCGATATGTTCGGTGTCCTCTATATACGGAAAGCGCTTGATGACCGTATTGGAACCATTGAATTGGCTAATCGCCGCTTTTGTGACTAATTCAGCAGTCTCACCCACCGAGTCGGATACTACATAGATGATCGGTTCTTTCACGATCGTTCACCACCTTCTAATATTCATCTGCCAACGCAACAAATGCTTTGGTTATATTGGTCTTCGTAATCCTGCCTATGACTTCTAAATCACCCTTTTCGGTCTTTTTGATGACGGGGACAGAGTCGATTTGCTTATGAATCAAGTCCTTCGCCACACCGATAAGCTGGTCATCCTTCTCACAAACCGTGATATTGGGCATCCTTGTCATAATAATATTCACCGGCAGCGTACTGAGTTCCTGCTTTCCGATACTCGCTCTTAAAAGATCTTTACGGGACAGGACACCCACTAAGTATGTATTGGCGTCCACGACAAACAATGTTCCCACATCTTCCAGAAACATCGTTACGATGGCATCATACACGGAAACATTCTCATTCACGACAACTGGAATTGATTGATAATCCTTGACGAATATTTTGTTCAGGTTTTCCGTCAGCAGCTGTGTCCCTGTTTTCCCTGTATAGAAATACCCTACCCTCGGACGGGCATCCAAGTAACCTGCCATGGTCAGGATGGCAAGGTCGGGTCTTAGAGTCGCCCTGGTTAAATTTAATTGATCCGCGATCTGTTCACCAGTGATAGGTCCATTGTCTTTCACTATCTGCAGAATATGTTCTTGACGCTTATTGAGTTCGATTGTTACTCACCACCTAACGGTCAAACGATTTATGTTATACTTTATATCAAATATTATATACTATTTAACCAAAATGAAAAGAGCATATTATCATCCAATTGTGACAACCTATAGCTAAATTTCACTTTACAAAGAGTATCTTCTTTTGAACAAAACATCAAATCTTTTCGCTTCTTTCAATCATTAGTTGTTTTTATTTCTTTATCATGATAAAATGTCTTCATCTTATAACCAATAAGGCTATGATGGATCAATAATCCTTGCTAACCGATAAGCGACTGGGGACAGTGAAAGCCCAGATGGCATGGAGACGGCAATCCGGAGCTATTTACCGTTTAAAAGTGGGTATACCTTTACGTATATCAACTAGGGTGGAACCGCGAGTAACAAGCTCGTCCCTAGGCCTCAAGCGCCTAAGGACGAGCTTTTTTATTTACATAAATGATGAAAAGGAGTGACTTATATGTCAATGGAACAAGTAGTCAACTTAGCAAAGCACAGGGGGTTTGTCTTCCCCGGTTCTGAAATTTACGGAGGACTTGCCAACACATGGGATTACGGTCCGCTTGGTGTAGAGCTGAAAAACAATATTAAAAAAGCCTGGTGGAAAAAATTCGTACAGGAGTCCCCTTATAATGTGGGCCTTGATGCAAGTATCCTGATGAATCCGCAGACATGGGTAGCTTCCGGTCACGTTGGAAACTTCAATGACCCGATGATTGACTGTAAGCAATGTAAGACACGTCACCGGGCAGACAAAATCATCGAAAACGCCCTGGAAGCAAAAGGCATCGAGATGATCGTCGATGGTCTTTCATTCGAGAAAATGGAAGAAATCATCAAAGAGCATGATATTCCGTGCCCAGATTGCGGAAGCCACGATTTCACGGATATCCGCCAATTTGATCTTATGTTCAAAACCCACCAGGGAGTAACGGAATCTTCTACAAATGAAATTTATTTACGTCCTGAAACAGCACAGGGGATCTTTGTAAACTTCAAGAACGTTCAACGATCCATGCGTAAGAAGATGCCTTTTGGTATTGCACAAGTAGGTAAAAGTTTCCGAAATGAAATCACTCCTGGTAACTTCACATTCAGAACCCGTGAATTCGAACAGATGGAACTGGAATTCTTCTGCAAACCTGGTGAAGACCTTGAGTGGTTCTCGTACTGGCGTGAATTCTGTAAAAACTGGTTACTAAATCTTGGAATGAGCGAAGACAATATGAGACTGCGTGATCATGATCAGGATGAATTATCCCATTACAGCAATGCAACAACGGATATAGAATACAAATTCCCGTTTGGCTGGGGTGAACTTTGGGGTGTGGCAGATCGTACAGACTTCGACCTGAAGCGTCATATGGAACATTCAAATGAGGACTTCCACTACATGGATCCACAAACGAATGAAAAATATGTACCATACTGCATCGAGCCTTCCCTTGGGGCTGACCGGGTAACCCTTGCATTCCTATGCGATGCGTTCGAAGAAGAAGAACTCGAAAACGATTCACGTACCGTATTACGTTTTCACCCGGCACTGGCACCGTTCAAAGCGGCTGTCCTGCCCCTTTCGAAAAAGCTCTCTGACGATGCATTCAAAGTATATGAAGAGCTGTCCCAAGATCTTATGATCGACTTCGACGAAACGGCATCCATCGGGAAACGTTACCGCCGCCAGGACGAAATCGGGACACCATACTGCATCACATTTGACTTTGACTCCGTAGAAGACGGTCAAGTAACCGTCCGTGACCGCGACACAATGGATCAAGTAAGAATGCCGATCAGTGAAGTAAAAGGCTTCCTTCAGGAGAAAATCAAATTTTAAATATTACAATAAAAAAATCAGGCCCATTCACAAAAGTGAATGGGCCTTTCTATATCACAAGCAGCATCTATGTAACTAGAATAAGTCCTTAAGGTTATCCATTTGGTCCAGAAACCTCCTGGATTTTAATGTCAGACCTGAGTTTTCATCGTAATAAGTCCTGATTACCCGCTTCAATTGACGTTTCGTTTCATCTTTCACCGATATATTTCCCAATCGATTGAGATCGAAATAGTAAAATACCCTGAGAAGCTTCACAGTGCTTTGTGAGATCGGTAAATGATGTGGATCTTCACTCAAACAGCGATGACAGATAAATCCATTTTCTTTAAAGGAAAAAGCGAATTCACCATCGGTCTCCCCACATACTGCACATCCATTCAGGTGAGGATACAACCCCATTACAGGGAGCATCTTCATTTCAAAAATATGCATCAGGATCTCCGGGTCATGGTCTTCATTCAAATAGTGAAGAGTCTTGTACAGCAATTCAAACAGGAAAGGGTTCGGCTTTCGATCCTCCGTCGCTTTATCAAGGAGGTCCACGATGTACGTGGCGTACGCCGTCTTAAACAGATCCTCCCTCACATGCCTCAGGGACTCTGCCATCTCCCCCTGTTGAAGGGTACCCAGCCCGCTTCCTTTGATAAAAAGGAAATAACCATATGTAAACAATTGTGAAATGGCGGATAGACGGCTATTAGGTTTCTTTGCCCCTCTAGCCATCAATCCAATCTTTCCGAATTCCCGTGTATATATGGTAACAATCTTGTTCGACTCACCGTAATGATTGGTTCGAATGACAATTCCTTCACACTTCTGCAGCATTTAGCCACCTCCCGATCTCTATCTTCCCGGGTGATGACATACTTATCACGTTAAAGGAAAATCTACTTCCGCTGTTTCTTCTTCAAAGCTGTAAGGATCCTCAAATGTCTCCTTCTCAAGCTCCTTAAAAAGGAGATAGGTGTCAATACTTCCTGTCTGCGAAAAAAATTTCCATGTTAAGTCTAACATAAAAAACCCACCTTTCTGGATTTAAACTAGCAAGACTTCATAAGCTTTCTTGTGATTAGAATGAGCATTTTCTCTCTAAAACATGTGGCCTAAATATTGTTAATTATCAATATTCGTCGTCACTGAATCCAAAGTCACGGAGGTTTGCAGATCGGTTACGCCAATCCTTCTGTACCTTCACCCATAGTTCGAGGTAGACCTTTGATCCCAACAGGTTCTCAATATCCACCCGCGAGCGCTTTCCGACTTCTTTGAGCATGGAACCCTGTTTGCCGATGACAATCCCCTTCTGGGAATCTCTCTCTACAATGATGGTGGCGATGACGTCGATGAGGTCCTTCTCTTCTTTCCTCTCCATCTTGTCGATCACGACTGCGATACTGTGGGGAATCTCTTCCCGTGTCAGGTGCAGGACCTTTTCCCGGATCAGTTCAGATACGATAAAACGTTCCGGGTGATCGGTAATCTGATCTGCAGGATAGAATTGAGGCCCTTCAGGTAATTGATCCTTCAGTACCTGCAGCAGCTGGTCCACGTTGTTTCCTTCGAGTGCTGAGATAGGCACAGTCGCCGCAAAGGGGAACAGGTCATTGTATTGTTTAATCATAGGCAGTAAGGCGTCTGGATGGATCTGGTCGATCTTATTAAGAATGAGGTAGACCGGTGTTTTAACACCCTTCAGCTTCTCTATGATGAAGTGATCTCCTTTTCCCAATCCTTCTTCGACGTTCACCATGAACAATATGACGTCCACTTCTTTTAAAGTGTTCTGAGCAATCTTCATCATGAAGTCTCCCAGTTTATGTTTCGGTTTGTGAATTCCAGGAGTGTCGATGAATATCATCTGGGCATCATCGGTCGTGTAAACTCCTTGAACTTTGTTGCGTGTTGTCTGGGGCTTATCACTCATAATGGCGATCTTCTGACCGATGACCCGGTTCAGGAAAGTGGATTTCCCGACGTTAGGTCTTCCAATGATGGAGATAAAGCCTGATTTGTATTCTGTGTTACTGATATTATTACTCATTTAGATCCTCCGGTGAAAAAGCTCCTGGTAATAGTTCTGCTACGGTTAATTCTTCTACGTCGCCCTTCAGGTTCGTCAATACGACTTTCATTTCTTTCGGACAAAGTTCTGAAATGACCTGCCGGCATGCCCCACATGGTGGAACAGGTCTTGCCGTGTCTGCCACAACCGCAATCATCGAATAGTCTGTATCGCCTTCTGAGTACGCCTTGAATAACGCAGTCCGTTCAGCACAGTTACACATGCTGTACGCTGCATTTTCAATATTGCAACCGTGATAGACCTTACCGTCCTTTGACAGAAGAGCCGCTCCCACCTTGAATTTACTATAGGGTACGTATGCTTTTTCCCTCGCTAGTTTAGCTTCTTGTATCAATTGTTCTGCATTCATTGATTGAACTCTCCTTTTAACCCTTACACATTCATTTTACTACAATTTTCATAAAAGAAAATGGGCTGTTATCATTTTGTAATAAAATAGTTAGATAATTCAAACTATTTATCAATTTTGTCCTTTGCTCCACTTATTCTATACAAGTATAAGAACGTTTTCAAATGAATTAAAGACTGCAGGGAAGAAATCGCTCAATTTCTTCCCTGCAGCCTTTATCTTACGGTATTACACTGCCTTTTTTCCGTTTTAGGGGATCAGCTCCAATAGCTTTGGAAGAAAGATGATGGTTCCTACGATCGCTGTACAGATTGCGAAGAGAAGGACCGAAGCCGAAGCCAGATCCTTCGCAGCCTTCGCAAGAGGATGATACCCTTCCGTGGTAAGATCGACTGCCTTTTCAATGGCTGTATTCATCGTTTCAAGGGCAAGGACGGAAAAGACAAGGATGATCAGTATGATCCATTCCATGGCGGATACAGAGAGCATGTAGGCAAGGAGGAAAACGACAATCCCTGCGAATGAATGAATTCTGAAGTTCTGTTCCGTTGCCCAGACAGACTTCATTCCTTCCGCTGCATATCCAAAGGATTTCAGGAACCGGAATAAGCCGAATTTAGTCTCTTTTGAGTCCATATTCATCTAAAATGTCCTTTTGTCTCTTGAACATCTTCTTTTCCTCTTCCTCTTCCATATGATCATATCCTAATAAATGAAGGAAGCCATGAAGGGCCAGAAAACCAAGTTCACGGGAGACGGAATGGTTGTATTCTTCCGCCTGTTCTTTAGTGCGGTCAATGGAAATGATGATATCCCCAAGAACGCGGGGAATCTCTGCCCCTATGATTTCCACTTCATCTTCCCCAAGTTCTTCGAGGGCAAATGAAATGACATCCGTGGGCTGATCCTTAGCCCGATATTCCCGGTTGATTTCCTGAATACGTTCGTTGGTTACAAAGGTCACGGACACTTCGCTTTCATCCTCGATCCCTTCCTGATCAGCAGCGAAGTTCAGGATATTCTGGACCAGCTCTGTCTGTTCATCGGATACAGTTTCTGTTTCGTCAATAAAGTCGATTAATAAAGTCATGCCTCTTCTCCTTTTGCTTGAAGTTCAGGGTACTCGATCCTCGGATGGAATATACCATTCAATGTTTCACATAGAGACCTCTTCACCGTCTCTAATTGTTTTAATGAAATATCACATTCATTAAACTGTCCGTCCTGCAGGCGGTCTTGTACGATCGAATGGACAAGCTTTTGAATTTCTGCCTGGGTGGGTGATTTCTTCGACCTGACAGCCGCTTCTACACTATCCGCGATGCTTATGACAGCCGCTTCCCTCGTCTGAGGTTTAGGACCTGGATAACGGTATTCTTCTTCCTTAACATCTTTCCCTTGTTCTTTTGCCTTATAATAGAAAAATTTCAACAGCGTCGTTCCGTGATGCTGCTCGGCGATGTCGATGATTTCCTTTGGCAATTTATGTTTCCGGAGCATCTGCGCTCCATCTGAAGCATGACTAATAATAACATCCCTGCTTGTTTCAGGCGAGACCCTGTCATGGGGATTCCCCATATTCAGCTGATTTTCAATGAAGAAATGCGGACGTTTGGACTTTCCTACATCATGATAGTAGCATCCGACCCTGGCGAGTAACCCGTTAGCCCCGATGGCTTCACACGCGGCTTCCGCAAGGTTCGCCACCATGACACTGTGATGATAGGTGCCGGGCGCATCGGTCAACAGCTTCTTCAATAACGGCTGTGTAGGGCTAGAGAGCTCGACCAGTCTCATGGATGAAAGAATCCCGAATCCCGCTTCAAAAAACGGGAGGAAACCGATCGTGAGGATGGAAGACATGATCCCCGATACCAGGGCAAATACAATATAATACACATATTCACTATTCGAATAGGAAGTACCGCTTAATAGGATTAAAAATCCCAGGATCAGGATATTGACAAGGGCTACGTAAATCCCGGCCCTTAAAATATTCGAACGCTGATTTCGGCTGACAAGGAAAAGGATACCTGATACACCGCTGAATAACGTATAAATCGCAATTTCGATATCGATTGAACCGTTGAATTGCTGGTGGAATACGATACTCGAGCAGGCAGATAGGATGAATACCATCATCATGGCGATCCGTTCATTAAGTAGGATCCTCAATATCATACCTGTGAACGCTGCCGGCAATATGAAGGCAATATCATTGATTTCCAGCTGCTCGATCAGTCCTACGATCTTCATGATCAGGAGTGATATGACAAATACGATGCTTGTGAGGATCAAGTAATTTTGCTTTCTTTCCTCGGTGACTTCAAGTGTGTAGAAGAAATAATATAGTGAACCTATCACCACAAGGACAAAGAGTGCCAGTCCGACATACGGTTTGAAGGAGAATGTATCCTCCACCATCCCCAGGGATTTCAGTATGCTGTATGTTTTAGGTGTGATCAGGTCCCCGTCCTCTACGATGACCCCGCCTTCGATGATTTCAACCTTTTCCACGTTTGCCTCGGCGAGCTTCTTTAACTCATCGGTTTTTTCAGCATCGTAATAAAGCGTCGGCTCAATGGCGACTTTCCCCAGCTTGACGGCAGCGGTGGATAAATCACCTTTAAATGAATAGTTTGTGATCCGTTGTTCCAGATTCAATTTCGCTTCATTTAATTCTTCCTCTTTCACGCCGTTTTCCATGATGATTTTCATTTGTGTGGTAACGATGGTCTCTACACGGGACAGGTCATCTTCTGACGCCTCCAGGAGGGTTTTTAACACATCATCACTCAAACTATTGGTGACATTATTATTTTTATCCTTCGGCAATTTGGCTTTCAGGAGCTTCAGCTGTTCAGTTGTATCCGTGCTTGTAGGCGGTTTTAGATTTTCCTCATCCCCCGCCTGCTGTTTCGACTCATCCTTCACTTCATTTACACTTTCCAACAGAGAGTGGATCAATGAAGTAGAGTTATCGATCGCCCCTTCTTTCGGAGTATATACACTCGCCACTTCTGCCTTTGCTTCTTCCTTCTTCTTGGCAGTGGCCTCCTTATCGACGAATTTCTTGGGTGCCCTTATCGTGGTGGGGGCATCTTCATATAAATTTATATCCAGCGTTTTCGGTTTCACATTTCCATACAGGACACCGAAAACAATGATGCCGAGCAGCACAAATAAGAGATTGGTAAATAATCGGTAGCTGAGAAAGCTCCTGATTTTGAGTAGAAATGGGTGAGTTTGCATAAAGAACCCCCTGATATGTATAAACAATTTCGGATAGCCATATATAAAGGCGTTTAGTAATTATGTAAAATCATAACAGTTTTTGACTTATTTATCTATGTATAGCCCAACAAAAAAAGATTGATCCACGTCCATGCCGGATCTTATGATAGCGGCATGGATCAACTGGATCAATCTCTCTTTGTCTATTTTTCGGTTGTTTCATAGGCATCGATAATTTTCGCGACCAACGGATGACGGACTACATCGGCTTGATCGAGATAAATGAACGACACTCCTTTAACATCTTTTAAAATCCGTTCAGAAGAAATCAATCCTGACTCGCTGCCCCTGGGCAGATCCACCTGGGAACGGTCTCCCGTGATGATCATCTTGGAATCAAAACCAAGCCTTGTCAGGAACATTTTCATTTGTGCCTTCGTAGTATTCTGGGCCTCATCAAGGATCACGAACGCGTCATCCAGTGTACGTCCCCTCATATATGCAAGGGGAGCGATTTCGATGGTCCCCCTCTCGATCAGGCGGGCGGTATGCTCTGCTCCCAGTACATCATGCAGGGCATCATACAGGGGACGGAGATAAGGATCCACCTTCTCCTTCAAGTCACCCGGAAGGAACCCAAGGCTTTCACCCGCTTCCACGGCAGGCCTCGTCAGGATGATCTTCTTGACCTGCCCGTTCTTTAAGGCATGTACAGCCATGACAACGGCTAAATAGGTCTTCCCCGTCCCGGCAGGCCCGATCCCGAACACCATATCATGCTTCTTGATGGATTGGATGTATTGGCGCTGCCCCAAGGTCTTCACCCGGATCGATTTACCTTTGGCGTTCTTAGTAATCTCTTCATTGTACAACTCTGTAAAATATTCAAGCGTCCCTTGTCTGCCCATTTCTATGGCATAATGGACATCACGCTGGCCGATATTGATCCCTTTACGGATCACGGCCACCAGTCGATCAGAAATATCAACGGCGAGACTTACATCTTCTTCTTTACCTGAAACCAGCAACTCTTCGCCTCTTGTTACGATCGAAACGTGTAATTCCTGTTCTATTAATTTAAGGTGAGAATCTGAAACACCGAACAAAGCGATGGCTTCATTAGGGTTTTCAAGTTGTAATTTCATTAAGATTTCATCTGACATTCGTTAGTCTCCTTGAATAAGTGGTTGTCCTTCTGCAATATTTTCTATTACTTTGAAGTGAATGGTTACCCTAACTTTACCATTCTCCACCTTTTCTTGCAAAATTTTTTCCCCTCTTATTTCTGCATCTTCCGGGAGGGAGGATTCCAGATTACTTTTGGCAAGCTTCTTCGCGGCCTTGATCGCCTCGGATTTCGTATAGGTCCTCTCCACGTCCTCTTTCTCTTTCATGCTGCGATCAATATAATAAACCGGAAGTTCCCATTTCAAAAAACGCAGTGGCTTTTTCGTTTCTTCCACAACGACATCCTTGAATTCCGCTTTCCCGAATCCCCATACTTGGATATTCATTGAACCGAAGCCGAGATAATGTTTTCTTTTCTCGTTTCCGCTGAACACGATAAATCGTGACTTCAACGGGAGTTCAACCGATGTCTTATACCATGTTTCCCCCAATATCTTCGCTTTCGCCGAGACTCCCTTCGGCTCCTTTTCATTCCCGATCAGACCCGATACAAGGAGCTGCCCTTTATTGACGTAGTCATTGACGTTCACCTGGGGATCCCCTTCTTCTACAAACATGTCGGTGATGATGGCTTTCTTTTTGGCGACAATATGCTGCAGGCCGGTTGATTCAGATGGAACAGGCGCATTCTTTTCCACGACTTGAAAGTGAAAGGTTGTCCCCTGTAACTCCACCCCCACCCATGTGATGTTATTCATCCTGTAGGATAACTCACGCTGGATGTTCTCAACATCGGGTATGGAGAACTGCATCTTCCCCTTGGAAACACCCATCGCCTCCAGTTCCTTTCGTATACTGTGCTCGGTTTGAGGTGACGCACCTTTGATTTCGATGCCCCACACCATATTGGAAAGAAGGAATACGATGACGAAGAATGCCAGTCCACCAATCATGAAGCCCGAATTTTTCAGTGATCTCTTGAATAGAAAGGGAACCCCCTGCCCTCTTAGAAATGTCACTTTACACTCAGATGCCCGTACCGCTCTTCGGAAGTTATGTACATCTTCTAAGGATAAGTAAAAGGTGATCGTCTCCGTTCCCGCTCTCTTCACGTTCCAGATTGTGATACCAGCGCGGAGCAATTGATTGATGACCCGCTCAACTAATCTGCCTTCCATTTTCACAAATACCTTTCCCCTCAGAAAGGTGAACCATTGATTCTTCAAATCCGTCCCTCCTATTGTTCTAAATAGATCACTTCTACGATCTTCCCCTGAAGGAGAATTTCTTCCGGAAGGATCATCTTGATGACAAATTGCTCCCCTTTTATTAACAGTTGACCCTGTTTAAGCAGAAGCCGCACCTCCCGATCTGTGAAGGTCAACAGACCCCGGTGATTTTCTATATAGATATGAATTTGTCCAATCATTGTGACGCGAGGAAGGTCCATCATGACATCTTCGGGTAAATCCATTTTCTGTGTCATCCATTTACGCATATGTTGTAAAAAGCTTTTTGCCATAAAAAAAGAACCCCCTTTCATCTCATATTTATGAAATGAAAAGGGGTTTCATCACTTTTATTTTTGATGATGGCGTTTTTTTGATTTCGGAGGGCCGAACACCTCTGAAAAAATAAATCCTTTCACGATATCATCTTCATTTTTGAAATCAAGGATGAGACCCGGGCTATCCTCCCGAATCCTCTTTGCCCGGTTCTGCTGGGCTTCAAGCTTCCTTGAATATCGTTCTTCTTGTTTCTGAAGGCTGGAATAAGTAGATTCCGTCTCCCTCTTCTTATCTTCCAAACGGGTTTGGATGGAGGAAACGGCCTCTTTTACAGGCTCTTTGTATGACCTTGGTTCCCTCCATCCGGTTCGTTCCCGCTCAACTCTTTCCCTGCCTCTTCCAACAGGTTCTGGAGAAGCGGGGGAGGCCGTTTGAATCGGCTTCTGCCTCACGGGTTTATTGGATGGAGGCTGTTTCATTTTATTGAATATGGATGTGATGATCCCGATCAAAATAAATAAGATCAATGATTCCATGGAGATACCTCCTTTCTGAACAAAGGGAGCTTACTTATCACTCTTCGAATCTTTTTTATCCCCTGTCAGCTTTCCGATCGAGTCTCTCATTTCTGTATCGGCATCGATATTCTTCAAGTTCATGTAGTCCATCACACCGATGTTCCCTGACCTGAGTGCTTCAGCCATGGCAAGGGGTACTTCTGCTTCCGCTTCCACAACCTTCGCTCTCATTTCTTCTACTCTTGCTTTCATTTCCTGCTCATTGGCAACGGCCATCGCTCTTCGTTCTTCCGCTTTCGCCTGGGCAATGTTCTTATCAGCTTCCGCTTGTTCTGTTTGCAGTTCTGCTCCGATATTCTTGCCGATATCAACGTCCGCAATATCAATCGAGAGGATCTCGAATGCCGTACCTGCGTCCAGACCTTTTGATAGGACTGTCTGAGAAATCAAGTCCGGGTTTTCCAATACCTTTTTGTGATTGTCGGATGAACCGATCGTTGATACAATCCCTTCCCCGACACGGGCAACGATCGTTTCTTCACCGGCACCACCGACAAGACGATCGATATTCGCACGGACCGTGATACGCGCCTTCGCCTTCACTTCGATCCCATCCATGGCCACACCAGCGATGAACGGAGTTTCAATCACTTTAGGGTTAACACTCATTTGAACCGCTTCAAGTACGTCACGACCTGCAAGGTCAATCGCCGCAGCACGCTCAAACGTCAATTCAATATTTGCACGATGAGCCGCAATCAGTGCATTGACCACTCTGTCTACGTTACCGCCAGCTAAATAGTGACTCTCCAGCTGGTTGATCGTTACCGTGATTCCTGCCTTATGGGCTTTAATTAATGGATTGATCACACGGCTCGGGATAACACGCCTTAATCTCATCCCAACCAGTGTGAAAATACTGATCCTGACTCCTGCCGCGATTGCTGAAATCCACAGCATGACTGGTACAAATGTAAATAATACAGCTAAAACGATAATGCCCACCACAATCGCAACGAGCAGTAAAATCGTACTTGGTCCTATAACCATAGTTTGTTACCTCCTAAAGTTTATGAAATGTCTCTTACTACAATCCTTGACCCTTCCACCTTCACAATTTTAACCTTTTCACCCGCTTTGATAAAGCCGCCTTCTGTCACTGCATCGATTCTTTCTTCCTCCACGATGACGGTTCCGGATGGCCTTAAAGGTGTTTTGGTCACGCCGGTTTTCCCAATTAAATCCAATCGATTGGCATTGGATACATATCCGCTTTCTGTGCTGGTGGAATCGTTTAAAATGATTTTGTTAAAAAATTTCATCTTTTTACCAAACACCTTTACAAAGATAATCACTGTTGCAACGGCAATGAATAAAGCGATCAAAAGAGAGATTCCCATTTGCACCATATCGCCCCCTGCCAACATAATACTTGCAAGGATCGCCCCTATACCGAGCACCCCCGCAATTCCCCCGGGGAGGAAAAATTCTGCGACTATAAGGATGATACCAATGATGAAAAGAAGAATGGTTTCATATCCCGCAAGTCCTGCAACCAAGTGTCCATAAAAGAATAATACAAGGGAAATCAAGCCGATAGAACCGGCAATTCCAAAACCGGGTGAATACAGTTCCACAATCAGACCGATGCTTGCCAGGGATAAAAGAATCGGAACAACCACAGGATTTGTGATGAAGCGGGCGAGTTTTTCCGCGAACGTTTCATCCACCCGTTTCACAGAAGCTTTATCCACTCCAAGGGTTTCATACAATTCATCGAGGTTCTTCACTGTCCCCTCTGAATACCCTATTTCCTTCGCTTCCTTTGATCCCAGCGTCAACAGTTCACCTTTTTCGATCCCCAGCTCTTCTATTACAAGGGACTCATCTGCCATGGCCAGAGCATATTGAGGATCTCTCCCATTTGATTCAGCGGCACTTTTCATGGCAGACAGCCAGTAGCTCTGGGCTTTCTTATCCGCCGCATTCCCCTCCTGATCAATGACTGCTGCTGCACCCATCTGGCCATTTGGTACCATATAGATTTCATCTGCATGGAGGGAAATGAATGCTCCCGCAGACAGGGCATGGTCATTTACAAACGCAATCGTTTTTGCATCGATCCCATCCAGGAGCTGTCCGATATCGCCCGCGGCATCAACCAATCCCCCAGGTGTGTCAATATCGAAAATGATCAGTTCCGCATTATGGTCTTCCGCATCTTTAATCGCCCTTTCCAAAAAGGCATGAAGACCTCTTTCCACTTCCTTTTGAATGGGAATCACGTATACCCTATCCGAATCCGCTGCTGAACTGATCAGCGGCTGAATAAAGCTGAACCCAAGAATCAGCATCAATAATACAAGTATACTTCTCCTCAACTTAACCCCCTCGTTTCAGGTAATATTCCTTGATACTTTATGTACGGATGACCCATTAAAAAAGTTTCATTTTTTTAAAAAATATGTTACAAAATGCTCGCATTCCCTGTTCCATCTGAAATCGGTTTAAAAAAACCGGAAAGCATCAAGGCTTTCCGGTTTCTTTAATCTTATGATAGATGTTGAAGAACAAGTTTGTTGACGAGAGCCCCATCGGCTTTCCCTTTTAATTTAGGCATGATTGCTCCCATCACTTTGCCCATATCGGCTTTAGAAGTAGCACCTACCTCCGCTACCGTCTGTTCGACAATAGCAGAGACTTCTTCTTCTGAAAGCTGCTTAGGCATATATATTTCGACGTAAGTCAGTTCTGTTTGAATTTTCTCAACGAGGTCTTCTCGACCCGCGTTTTGAAATTCCTGGAGGGAGTCTTTCCGTTGCTTCACTTCTCGAGAAAGGACAGTCAACTCTTCGTCTTCAGAGAGTTCCTGTTTCCCATGTTTGATGGCTTCATTTTGAAGTGAAGCCTTAAGCATGCGGATAACGGAAAGCTTCTCTTTTTCTTTATTTTTCATCGCTTGTTTCATATCATCATTTAAACGATTGAGAAGACTCATACTTACACCCTCTCTTAGAACTTACGCTTTCTTGCAGCTTCTGATTTCTTTTTGCGTTTTACGCTTGGCTTTTCATAAAATTCGCGCTTTCTAAACTCTTGTAAAGTTCCTGTTTTAGAAACTGAGCGTTTGAAGCGACGAAGAGCATCTTCAAGCGATTCGTTTTTACGAACAACTGTTTTTGACATCTCTCTTTCCCTCCCTCCGAACACACTACACTTACATGTTCAAGTCAAGAAATGGTTTGTACCAATTTCTTAAGACGCAGGATTATCTGACGTCCTTTACTTCACCAATTGGTTATGGCTTTGCCCTTGCCTGATTGTCACAAGGGGACAGAAAGTGTATGTCTTTCTTGGATGGATTCTTTAATATATTATAAAGAAATCCATGTACTTTGCCATTATAATATATGATATGTGTCAGGTCAACAATTTATCATAAAACACTCACATAAATAGGCATGTCTCATTCATTTCCCCCATACATTTGTAGTAGTCGTACTGGTGTACAGGAGGAATTCAATGATCTTACATGGAATCGCCTTTATTTTTTTTATCTTATGTTTTTTATTCGGCATGGCCTGGCTCAGGTCGGGACTATTTAATATCGCAAATCAGAAGATCAAGACATGGCTTCATTATCTTACAAGCACCCCTGTGAAGGGTGTCATGACAGGGACCGTTGTCACCGCTTTCATTCACAGCAGCTCGGCGGTCATGGTCCTTACAGTGGGACTAGCTTCCTCCGGTCTGATCCCTTTCCGTCAAACCATCGGCATCATGCTCGGTTCGAACATCGGGACCACTTTCACTCTTGAAATGTTCACTCTGGATATGAACTATCTCATCGTTCCATCCATGATCATCGGATGTGTACTGTATTTTTTCAAATCTCCACAGATCAGAAGCAGCGGTATGATCTTTATAGGCTTCGGATTGATCTTTACATCGATCCGGGCCATTCAATGGCTTGCAACCCCTTTGACGACGCACGAATCGTTGCGTTCTTATATGATTCAGGTCAATGAACATCTTGTCCTTGCCTTACTGATTGGATGTGTGCTGACGGCCATCATCCAATCGAGTACCGTCGTGACAGGCGTGACGATGGGGTTCCTTGCTGCTGGTTCAATTGATCTCCATGCAGGGATAGCCATCATGCTCGGTGCCAATGTCGGCACCTGTATCACAGCCTTTATTGCAAGCATCGGCGGCGGCACCCAGGCCAAGCTGACGGCATACGCCCATATCTGGCTGAATGTGATGGGAGTGGCACTTTTCATCCCTTTCATTCCCTTACTTGGGTCGGTCGTAGGAACGCTCGCCGATTCTCCGGATTTGCAATTGGCCCACGCCAGTGTCCTATTCAATCTTATATGTTCCCTGCTTGTTCTTCCCTTCGCCAATTCGTTTGCCCGGTTAATCGAAAAGGTCCACCTTCCAAAAAAAAGCTGAGCGGTTATCCGCTCAGCTTTTTATCACATTAATAATCTGAATCGCTTGTTAAACCTTGGACGATTTTCACACCTGAGCTCGCGCCTAAACGAGTAGCCCCGGCTTCGATCATCGCTTGTGCATCTTCAAGGGAGCGTACGCCGCCTGAAGCCTTCACGCCAATATCAGGTCCAACCGTTTTTCTCATTAAAGCGATATCTTCTACCGTTGCTCCACCAGTCGAGAAGCCGGTCGATGTTTTCACATAATCCGCTCCTGCTTCCACAGCAAGTTGACAAGCTTTCACTTTTTCTTCTTCTGTCAGAAGACATGTTTCAATGATGACTTTAGAAAGAGCTTTTCCTTTAGAAGCTGCAACAACCGCTTCGATGTCACGTTTCACCAGTTCATGGTCACCGCTTTTCAGTGCACCGATATTGATGACCATATCGACTTCCGTTGCCCCTTTTTCGATCGCATCTTTTGTTTCGAACGCTTTCGTTTCAGGTGTAGAAGCTCCAAGCGGGAACCCGATCACCGTACATACTTTCACTTCTGTACCGCTTAATAATTCGCTTGAATATTGTACCCAAGTAGGGTTTACACACACAGAAGCAAACTTGAATTCTTTCGCTTCCTGGCAAAGCACCTCTACTTGATCTTTTGTTGATTCAGGTTTAAGTAAAGTATGATCGATCATACTTGCAATGTTCATAGTCATTGATTATCTCTCCTTTAACAGTTGTCCGTACCTCTCTTATCATACCAAAACTAAGAGAAAAAGACGAGCACTTTATAGTATCTCCCAAAATAAAGAAAACCTTTTCATATGTTCTAAAATGATAATCTCAGAAAGGAAGAAAAAACAACCCCGGAGTGATCCGGGGTTGTAAGGTATTTATTTTAGTCGGTATACTCTCGCCTCGTATGGTTTGAGGGTTATTTTGCTCAACTCTCCATGGTCCTCCACTTCATAGTTGTTCAATAGAAGGTTCTCTGATGATACGTTTCGTTTACCAAGGTCACAAACAGCGTTCTTTGTGGAAAGGTTTGTGATGACGACCATGGATGTGTTTTCTCCTGTGCGGGTATAGGCATAGATTTGCTTGTCTTTTTCAAGGAGCAAATCGTAGATTCCGTACGTGAAGACGTCTTCCCTTTTCTTAAGTTGAATCATTTTCTTGTAGAAGTTGAGAATGGAGTTTTCATCTTTTTCCTGTGCTTCTACGTTGATTGTCTTATAGTTAGGGTTCAATTTCATCCAAGGTGTGCCACTTGTGAATCCGCTGTTTTCCCCGGCTGACCATTGCATCGGTGTTCTGCTGTTATCACGGGATGAAGCCCAGATGATTTCCATGATGTCTTGATGAGGCACCCCTTCTTCACGTTTAAGACGGTAAAGATTTTTCACGGCTACATCGTCATAATCTTCGATGGAAGGAAATTGAACGTTGGTCATGCCGATTTCCTGTCCCTGATAGATGAAAGGTGTCCCCTGCATCAGGAAATACATGGCTGCCATCGCTGTGGCACTTTCTTTCCAGTACTCCTTGTCGTTCCCCCAAGTCGAAACAACACGGGCTTTATCATGATTTTCGATAAAAAGGGCATTCCAGCCGTTTCCTTCCAGCCCTTTCTGCCAACGGGTGAGCACCTTTTTCAATTCCACGATGTCGAGATCCGGATTGGTTTCTGCATCCCACAATCCAAGATGTTCGAATTGAAAGATCATATCCATCTTTCCGTTCTCTTTACCGACCCATAGTTCCGCTTCATCTGCCTTCACACCGTTCGCTTCCCCAACCGACATCACGTCATAATTGGCATACGTACGATCCTTGAATTCCTGAAGGAACGCATGGATCCCTTTTTGATTCATATGCATGTCAAAGGAAGAAACGTATTTTTCTTTCTTTGGATTCGGCATATCCGGCAGACCGGCACGCTTCTTGATATGACTGATGGCATCGATTCTGAACCCGTCGATACCTTTATCCAGCCACCAATTCACCGTATCATATAATGCCTCACGCACTTCTTCGTTTTCCCAATTCAGATCCGGCTGTTTCGTCGAGAAGACATGGAGGAAGTATTGGTCCGTTTCTTTATCATACTGCCAGGCAGATCCCCCGAAAATGCTTTCCCAGTTATTCGGTTCTTTCCCTTTCACGCCATCTCTCCAAATATACCAATCACGCTTTGGATTGTCCTTGGAACTCTTTGACTCGATGAACCAAGGGTGTTCATCACTTGTATGATTCAGGACAAGGTCAATGATCAGCTTCATATCCCTATTATGAACTTCTTTCAAAAGCTGGTCGAAGTCTTCCATCGTTCCGAAGTCTTCCATGATATCCTGATAATCCGAAATATCATACCCATTATCGTCATTAGGTGATTTATACATTGGACAGATCCAAATCACATCGATCCCTAACTCTTTAATATAATCCAAACGCTGGATGACTCCCTGTAAGTCCCCGATTCCGTCACCGTTGGAATCCTGGAAACTTCTCGGATAGATTTGGTATCCCACTGCCTCTTTACGCCATGCCTTTTTCATCGTAACACCTCATCAAAGTATAGTAAGATACAAACGCTTACATTTAATGCAATCGTTTGCACTATTGTTTAAAAAAAAGACTCTTTTCAACTATTCGATTAACAATACTAGTTTACAACCTTCTCCTGCACTAATCAATAGATAATTCGATTCTAACCAAAAAAAAGAAAGTGGTTACAAAGTATTATTGTGCGAAAATAAATGCAAGGCACCCGAGCGAAACGTCAGGTGCCTTCATCCATTAAATAGCTGCTTTTTCTTCTGATTCTTCAAGTACCCGCACAAATTGACCTTCATTTAGAGGATAACCCGCTTTGGTGAGTTTCACTTTCACAAGCTTCCCTACCATCTCATCGGTTGCAGGGAATACCACTTTCAAGTAGTTATCCGTATATCCTACATAAAGATCATCCTGATAGATTTCTTCAGGGATTACCTCCAGTACTTCGTTTTCGAACTCCGAAGCGTATTCTTTCGCTAATTGGTTCGACAATTCAATTAAACGATGGACACGTTCGTTCTTGATGTCTTCATCAATCTGATCGTCCATTCGGGCTGCGGGCGTGCCTGTCCGTTTTGAATAAGGGAAAACGTGAAGCTCAGAGAATTTATGCTCTTTGATGAAATTATAGGTTTCCATGAATTCTTCTTCCGTTTCACCAGGAAAACCGACAATGACATCGGATGTGACGGCAAGACCAGGCAGCGCTTTTTTAAGCTTCTCTAAACGCTCGGCAAAGAATTCCATCGTATATTTTCGGCGCATTCTTTTTAGAACCGTGTTGGAGCCCGATTGAAGCGGAATATGCAAATGCCTTACCACGATATCGGATTGATCGATCACTTCAATGACTTCATCCGTCAATTGACTCGCTTCAATGGAAGATATGCGAATTCTTTTGAGACCCTTCACCTTTTGCTCAAGATCTTTAAGGAGCATAGCAAGATTGTAGTCTTTCATGTCCTCTCCGTATCCGCCTGTATGGATCCCTGTCAGGACAATTTCTTTGTATCCTGCATCAACAAGCTGCTGGGCCTGGTGAATGACTTCTTCAGGATCGCGGGATCTCATCAATCCGCGTGCCCATGGAATGATACAGAACGTACAGAAATTGTTGCAGCCTTCCTGGATTTTAAGGGAGGCACGGGTACGGTCCGTGAATGCAGGGACATCCAATTCCTCGTACACCCGGTTTTTCATGATGTTCGTGACGCCATTAATCGGTTGACGCTCTTTTTTGTATTCCTCGATATACGTAAGCATTTTCCTGCGATCCTGTGTGCCGACAACGACATCGACTCCCGGGATGGCCATGATTTCGGCTGGGGACGTTTGGGCATAGCATCCTGTTACACAGATGACCCCGTCAGGATTTTTCCGGATGGCACGGCGGATGACCTGCCTGCTCTTCTTATCTCCTGTATTGGTTACAGTACATGTATTGATGACATACACATCTGCGATCGAGTCATATTCTACCCGTTCATATCCTTCTTCTTTAAATAGTTGCCAGATGGCTTCAGTTTCGTAGTGGTTCACTTTACACCCTAGAGTGTGAAACGCTACTGATGGCATTGCAATCACCTCATAAGTTCTAATTGATAGCTGATGGCTGAGAGAACATACAATGGAGCAGTCTCCGTTCGGAGGATCCTTGGGCCAAGGCCGCATGTAAGAAAGCCCCCGCTCCTCAACATCTCTATTTCTTTCTCCGATAATCCACCTTCAGGGCCGAATACGACCAATACACTTTGCCCGTTACCGATGGAGGACAACATCTTTGACAGGTTCCCTTTTTCACCGGCGCGTGCTTCTTCTTCATATGCGACAAGTTTATAATCGAACTGACTGCCAGCTTGAATCAATTGTTTCATTGAAACGGGTGCAGAGACATCAGGGACGAGAAGTCTATGGGACTGTTCAGCTGCTTCCTTCACGATCTTTTCCCATCGATCTGTCTTTTTCTTTGCTTTTTTTTCGTCCCATTTCACAATGGAGCGGTCCGCATTAAAAGGGATAAATTGAGTGGCTCCAAGCTCCGTTCCCTTTTGGAAAATCAACTCCAATTTATCCCCTTTCGGCAGTCCGCTCGCAATGGTTACTTTAATTGGTAATTCTTTCGTCGATGTTTCCCATTGTACTATTGATAGCTTGACTGCGTCACTGGAAATCGTTTCAATACGGGTGATCGCTGATGCCTGATCCTTGAAGACAACGAATACTTCATCCTGTTCCTTCATCCTCATGACCCGGACAATATGATGATAATCATCCCCCGTGATCATGATCGGATCATTTTCTCGATATAGGTCTTCTATAAAATATCGTTGCATACAGTTTCAACTCCACCGTTTTTACTTTGTTTTATTCAGGCTTGACCGCGATGATCGCCACCCAGTCTTCCATTACCATGATTTCTTCGATCTGGAAACCGGCAGCCTCCAAAGAGTCACGTACTTCCTGCTTTTTAGGCTGGATGATCCCGGAAGTGATAAAATATCCACCCGGCTTCACAAGCTCGTATGCGTCTTCTGTAAAGCGCAGGATGATTTCAGCCAGGATGTTCGCCACGATCACATCAGCCTGCCCGGTCACCCCGTTCAATAGATTATTGGCATCCACTGATACCGTATCCTGTACTTTGTTCAACTTTACATTCAGCCTTGCTGAACGAACCGCGACTTCATCCAGGTCATATGCACGTACCTGGTCTGCAGCTAATAGAGCCGATGCAATGGATAATACACCTGAGCCCGTACCAACATCAATGACGGTATCATGTTCTTTTACGATCCGCTCAAGTGCCTGGATACACATGACGGTAGTGGGGTGAGTACCCGTTCCGAACGCCATGCCCGGATCCAGTTCAATGATAAGTTCATCACTATGAACAGGAGTATAATCTTCCCATGTTGGGACAATCGTAAATTTATCGGAAATCTTCACGGGATGGTAATATTTCTTCCAGGCCGTAGCCCACTCTTCTTCATTCACTTCAGAGATTTCCACTTTGTTTTCACCAATGTCGATATCATACGTAACGAGGTTCGTGATGCCCTGCTTGATCTCGTCAACGGTTTCACCTAGGAAACTATTGACGGGCAAATAGGCTTTGACCATGACGCCGTCAGTTGGGTAGTCATCAGGGTTGAGTTGGTAGATCTCCCCGAACATATCTTCTCTTTCCTTAACTAATTCGGCAGGGTCTTCAATGACCACACCGCTTGCCCCTGATTCGTGAAGAATGTTTGAAATCGGCTCAATCGCTTCATTCGTTGTAAGAATACTGATTTCTGACCATTTCATTGATCTACCAACTCCGCTCTTTAGTTATTCGCCTTTAAAGGCCTTTTTTACTTTATCAAAAAAGCTTTCATGCTGTTCATCAGGAATTTGACCGCTGATATCGGCAAATTCTCTCAGTAATTGTTTCTGCTTATCCGTCAGCTTGGAAGGAGTGACCACTTTCACCTGAACATGCTGATCTCCCGTACCGTAACCACGCACATTCGGTACGCCCTTGCCTTTCAAACGGAATCTCGTACTCGTCTGAGTTCCTGCAGGGACTTTCAGCTTCACTTTACCGTGTAAGGTCGGTACTTCAATTTCATCACCCAATGCTGCCTGGGCAAACGTTACAGGCATTTCGCAGTAAATGTCATCTCCGTTACGTTCGAAGAAATCATGTGAACGGACGTGGAAAACCACATACAGGTCACCGGCAGGACCGCCATTAATACCCGGTTCCCCTTGACCTGTCACACGCAGCTGTTGTCCATCATCGATACCAGCAGGAATCTTGACAGCGATTTTACGACGTTTCTGTACTTTACCCGCACCGCCACACGTTGAACATTTTTCCTTGATTTGCTTACCTGTACCGTTACAGTAGTGACAAACCCTTCGGTTCACAATGCGGCCGAATGGTGTATTCTGCTCGACATTCAATTGACCGGATCCATTACAGTGAGAACATGTATTGACCTTAGTCCCAGGCTTCGCTCCCGAACCATGGCACGTATCACACTCTTCTTCTCTCGGAATCTCGATTTCGGTTTCTTTCCCGAATACCGCTTCTTCAAATGTCAGAGACATCGTGTATTGAAGGTCCGCTCCTTGACGGGGAGCGTTTGGATCTCTTCTGCGGCCTCCGCCGCCTCCACCGAAGAATGTATTGAAGATATCCTCGAAACCGCCGAAACCGCCGCCGCCAAAGTCAGCGCCGCCTCCGAATCCCTGGTTAGGGTCCGTGTGTCCGAAACGATCATACTGAGCGCGCTTCTGATCATCACTTAACACTTCATACGCTTCCGATATTTCTTTAAACTTTTCATCCGCATCCGCTTCTTTATTAATATCCGGATGATATTTTTTGGAGAGCTTGCGGTATGCTTTCTTCATTTCGTCTTTTGAGGCGTCTTTTCCAACCCCAAGAACCTCATAATAGTCCCGTTTACTCATTAAAACACCACTCCCGAATCCTTTGCATAAAGGTTATTTTAACATTGAGCTTCGACTATTATCAATAAAAACTCAACATTCCTTACTTTAGTTTGTGTCTGTTGATTGAAGGTTTCCTGCAATCACAGAAAAAGTCAAAGCCAAGAACCGCCCTGACTTTGACTTTTTCGTTCGTTTACATCTGATTATTTCTTGTCGTCATTTACTTCTTCATATTCAGCGTCGACCACATCGTCATCTTTCGAAGCTTCGCCTTCAGCGCCTTGAGCTGCCTGAGCTTCCGCTTGAGCCTGCTCATAAAGCTTCATCGTTAAGCTTTGAACGATTTCCTGCAATGCGTCTTTCTTTTCGCGGATAAGATCAAGATCATCTTTCTCGATCGCTTCTTTCAGTTCAGCTTTCGCATCTTCCGCTTTTTTCACTTCATCTTCTTCTACTTTGCCTTCAAGATCTTTTAACGTTTTTTCCGTTTGGAAAACAAGTTGGTCGGCTTCGTTGCGAAGTTCAACTTCCTCTTTACGTTTTTTATCTGCTTCGGCATTTTCTTCGGCTTCTTTCACCATGCGTTCTACTTCATCATCTGAAAGGCCTGTGGAAGACTTGATTGTGATGTTTTGCTCTTTACCTGTTCCAAGGTCCTTCGCACTTACATTCACGATACCGTTCTTATCAATATCGAATTTCACTTCGATTTGTGGTACGCCACGAGGTGCCGGTGGAATGTCCGCTAATTGGAAACGTCCAAGCGTTTTGTTATCGGCAGCCATTGGGCGCTCACCTTGTAATACATGAATATCAACAGCTGTCTGGTTATCAGCAGCAGTTGAGAATGTTTGAGATTTAGACGTAGGGATCGTTGTGTTACGCTCGATAAGCTTCGTTGATACGCCACCCATTGTTTCGATACCGAGTGAAAGTGGTGTAACGTCTAGTAATACAACGTCTTTTACATCTCCAGTCAGAACTCCACCCTGGATCGCTGCACCCATCGCTACAACTTCGTCAGGGTTAACGCCTTTAGATGGCTCTTTACCTGTTTCTTTTCTGATTGCTTCCTGTACGGCAGGGATACGAGTCGATCCACCAACAAGGATGATCTTATCGATTTCGCTTGCAGAAAGACCGGCATCTTTCATCGCTTGACGAGTTGGTCCCATTGTACGTTCTACAAGGTCAGCAGAGATTTCATCGAATTTCGCTCTTGAAAGAGTCACTTCCAGGTGAAGTGGTCCTGCTTCTCCAGCTGTGATGAAAGGAAGTGAGATCTGAGTGGAAGTCACTCCTGAAAGATCCTTCTTCGCTTTCTCAGCTGCGTCTTTCAGACGTTGAAGAGCCATTTTATCTTTAGAAAGATCGATACCGTTCTCTTTCTTGAATTCAGCTACAAGGTAGTCGATGATGACTTGGTCAAAGTCGTCTCCACCAAGACGGTTGTCACCGGCAGTGGAACGCACTTCAAATACTCCGTCACCAAGTTCAAGGATGGATACATCGAATGTACCGCCACCAAGGTCGTATACAAGGATTGTCTGGTCTTGATCCATTTTGTCAAGTCCGTAAGCAAGGGCAGCAGCAGTCGGCTCATTGATGATACGCTCAACTTCAAGCCCTGCGATTTTACCTGCATCTTTTGTCGCTTGACGCTCTGCATCGTTGAAGTAAGCAGGAACAGTGATAACTGCTTTCTCCACTTTTTCGCCAAGATAATCTTCTGCATATGATTTTAAGTGTTGAAGGATCATAGCTGAAATTTCCTGTGGCGTATATTCTTTTCCTTCTGCTTCTACTTTGTGATCTGTCCCCATGTGACGTTTCACTGAGATGATTGTATTAGGGTTTGTGATCGCTTGGCGCTTTGCTACTTCCCCAACTTGCTTTTCACCATTTTTGAACGCTACGACTGAAGGAGTTGTGCGGTTTCCTTCTGCGTTTGCAATGACCTTTGGCTCTCCGCCTTCAAGTACTGATACACATGAGTTTGTTGTACCTAAGTCAATACCGATAATTTTACTCATAGTAAGAATCCTCCCTGTTTTGTATATGTAATGTCTTGTTTATTGACTGACCTTCACCATAGAAGGACGAATTACTCTGTCTTTCAGTTTGTATCCCTTTTGGAATTCCTCGACAACGATATTACTATCGTAGTTTTCATCTTCCACCTGCATGACAGCTTGATGCATATGAGGGTCAAACTCCTGACCTACCGCTTCTATTGGTTCCACTCCCTCTTTCTTAAGGGCTTCTACAAGACTTCTGTGAACCATTTCCATTCCTTGAAGCAGTTGTTTCGTTTGCTCATTATCAGCTTCTATATTCAAGGCACGTTCGAAATTATCCAGTGCCGGTAATAGTTCCGTAATCAGTCCTTGAGCACGATATTTTTCCTTTGATTCGTTTTCCACATTAATGCGACGGCGGAAATTATCAAAATCGGCTCTTAAACGAAGATAACGATTTTCAGACTCATTCAGCTTTTCCTCTAATTGTGAAAGCTCATCTGATTCTTGCTGCTCTTCAAGCACTTCCTCAGCTTGAGGTTCTTCAGCGAACACTTCTTCCACCGCTTCGCCTTTTTCCTCTTTCGCTTCCTGCTGCTCTTGTTTCGTTTCTTCAGACATAACATTCACCTCCTTAAAAATGTGATCCTTTAAAGCGCTCGTATGAAGGCTCCGAAACGTGTGTAGAGACGCACTTTCGGGGCCTTATTTTCCTTTATACAATATGTCCACTAATCCCCACTTTGATACAGCTTCGTCAGAACCTTGGACATATCGTTTGAGAAGAAATTAAGTAGACTGACGACACGGGAATACTCCATCCGGGTAGGCCCGATGATCGCAATGGAACCTAATTGTTCTTTGCCAATCGAATAAGTAGCGGTTATGAGACTGCAATTCTCCATAGCAAGATGATCGTTTTCTTTCCCGATCTTAATGTTCACACCTGTGGCAGATGGGCGGATCAGGTTATAGATGCTTTCTTCTTGTTCGATCATTTCAAGAAGCATGCGGACCTTTTGTACATCGTTGAATTCAGGCTGATTCAGGATATTGGTCTTACCTCCAAAGAACAGCTTATCCGTGACCGTTGGATTAAAGGAATCCGTTAGGGAGTGGAGGATAAAATCATAATTCTGTATATGCTCTTTGAGTAAAAGAGCGACTTCCTTAAAGATTTTATCGTTTAACTCACTAATCGGAACACCCGTCAAGCGGTCGTTCAATATGTGTACAAGCTTTTCAAGCTCGGAGGCATCCATTGTCGGCGGGATATGGAACAGTTTATTTTCAACATGTCCGTTATCCGTGACGATGATGGCAATGGCCGTATCTTTGTTTAGGGGAATCAGTTGAATTTTTTTCAACTTGTTTTCCTTTAAATCAGGCCCTAATACAATCGTTGTATAATTGGTCAGCTCTGAAAGGATCTTCGCCGATTTCTGAACCACTTTCTCCAATTCATACATGCGCTCGGTAAAGATGGAGCGTAGTGCATGCACATCATTCTTCTTTAATTTCTGTGGAGAAAGCAAGTGATCCACATAGTATCGATAGCCCTTTTCTGAAGGTACGCGACCTGAGGATGTGTGGGTTTTTTCGATAAAGCCCAAATCCTCAAGATCTGCCATTTCATTTCGGATCGTAGCCGAACTGAATGAGATCTCATCTTTTTTAGATAAGCTCCTCGAACCGACAGGCTGGGCAGAAAGAATAAAATCATCAATGATCACTTGAAGAATTAGAAGTTGTCGATCTGTTAACAACATTCATCACCCCTGTTAGCACTCTACTAAGATGAGTGCTAAATCTAATTAATAAATTATCAAATCAGTAAAGGGATGTCAATATATTAGATTGAAGCAATTAAATTACACCCAGGAATGATTGAAATACTTCGTTGCCAAGGAAGCGCCCTTGTTTTGTAAGTGCCACCCATTCTTCATTTACTGAGAGCAGTCCGCGTTTATCCATTTCTTCGATGGAAGGGCCAAAGACGGATTCTATGCTGGAACCGAATTTTTGTTGGAATATGGTTTTACTTACGCCTTCGACTTTACGCAACCCGAGGAACATTTCTTCTTCCATCATTTCGGCTTTGGTGACTCCATGCTCCTGGATGGTCGGGAGGGAACCTTCTGAAATCGGGTCCATGTATTTTTTGAGCGGTCCGTAGTTGGAATAACGTACTCCGTTTATATAACCGTGTGCACCTGCTCCTAAACCATAATATTCATTATTGTCCCAGTAAACGAGATTGTGTTTGCTTTCAAATCCGGGTTTGGCAAAGTTACTGATCTCATATTGATTGATCCCATACTTCTCCATCGTTTCAATCAGGATCTCATACATAGCTGCTTCCTGATCCTGTGATGGCAGTGATAACTTACCCTTTCTCATCAGGTTATAGAAAACCGTTTTCGGCTCCACGATGAGCGAGTAGGCTGAGTAATGAGGAAGATCCAGGTCAAGTGCTTTTGTCAGTGTATCCTGAAAATCTTCTTCCGTTTGCCTTGGAAGACTATAGATCAAATCGATGCTGATGTTTGAGAATCCTACTTTTTGAGCGTTTTCTACTGACGTATAGACATCCTTGCTTTTATGGGTGCGACCGATCCCTTTCAACAGGTCATCATTGAAGGATTGAACCCCGAAACTCAACCGGTTCACACCGTGATCCTTTAGCACACGAAGTTTATCTTGTGTTAGATCACCAGGGTTTGCTTCGAAGGTGAATTCACCCTTTTCAAAGGGCAAATGGGTCGTGATGGATTCACACAGCGTATCGAGCTGACCAGCATCCAAAGACGTCGGCGTACCACCTCCGACAAAGATTGTATCCAGTTTCTCAGAAGCTGATACTCTATGTTTCATTTCCTGACCAAGGCTGATTAAGTATTCATTTACAGGCTGGCCTTCCAGGAAAACTTTATTAAAATCACAATAGTGGCAGATATGTTCACAAAAAGGAATATGAATATAAGCTGATTTAACCAAGATTATCCCTCCTTTGGGGGCATTCATAGAGAAAAGGGGGTAAGCTGTGCTTGAAAAACAAGCCACTTTCCCCCTTTATCTGCATGACGATTATTTTTTATCCGTATCATCCATTTTCAGGACGGCCATGAAGGCTTCCTGGGGAACTTCAACATTCCCGACGGACTTCATACGTTTTTTTCCTTCTTTTTGTTTATCAAGAAGCTTACGTTTACGCGAGATATCCCCACCGTAACATTTAGCGAGTACGTTCTTACGGATGGCTTTAATGGTCGATCTTGCTACAATCTTCTGTCCGATCGCTGCCTGGACGGGTACTTCGAATTGTTGTCTCGGGATTAATTCCTTCAATTTCTCAACAATCAGCTTCCCGCGTTCATAAGCAAAGTCACGGTGAACGATAAAGCTCAAGGCATCGACATTTTCAGCGTTGAGCAGGATATCCATTTTCACTAGCTTGGATTCCTTGTATCCGATGAGCTCATAATCAAATGAAGCATACCCTTTTGTATTTGATTTCAACTGATCGAAGAAGTCATATACAATTTCAGCTAGTGGGATTTCATAGACGATGTTCACACGGGTATCATCCATATACTGCATATCGATGAAGTTCCCGCGCTTTCCTTGACAAAGCTCCATGACGGCACCTACATAGTCGTTTGGAACCATGATCGTTGCTTTGACATAAGGTTCTTCAACATGGTCGACCTTTTGTGGATCCGGCATCATGGATGGGTTATCCACTTTCACTTCTTCACCGTCCGTCAATTTCACATGATAGATAACGCTTGGCGCAGTCGTGATCAGGTCGATCTTGAATTCCCGTTCGATCCGTTCCTGAATGATCTCCATATGAAGAAGACCGAGGAATCCACAACGGAATCCAAACCCTAATGCCTGTGAAGTTTCAGGCTCGAATTGAAGGGCAGAGTCATTTAATTCAAGTTTTTCAAGTGCTTCTCTCAAATCGTTATAACGATTTGAATCAATCGGATAGAGACCGCAATAAACCATCGGGTTCATTCGTCGATAACCAGGCAATGCTTCCTGTGCAGGATGATCGGCAAGTGTGATCGTATCCCCTACACGGGTGTCTCCGACGTTCTTGATCGCTGCAGTCAAATATCCAACATCCCCGACCGTCAATTCCTTCTGACCCGTCGCTTTCGGAGTGAAGACACCGATCTCGGTCACTTCAAACTCTTTCCCTGTCGCCATCATGCGGACCTTATCCCCTACCTTGACGCTTCCATCCATCACACGGATGTAGGCAACGACCCCTCGGTAGGCGTCATATAAAGAGTCAAAGATAAGGGCTTTTAATGGTGCATCGGGATCCCCTTCTGGAGCCGGCACCTTTTCCACGACCTGCTCAAGGATCTCTTCAATCCCGATTCCGGCTTTGGCTGATGCAAGGACCGCTTCAGATGCATCCAGACCAATGACATCTTCCACTTCCTGACGAACTCTCTCGGGATCGGCTGCCGGAAGGTCGATTTTGTTGATGACGGGCAGGATTTCCAAGTTATTATCCAAGGCAAGATACACGTTTGCAAGCGTCTGGGCTTCAATCCCCTGAGCGGCGTCCACTACAAGGACAGCTCCCTCACAAGCCGCTAAACTACGGGATACTTCGTATGTAAAGTCTACGTGACCCGGTGTATCAATCAAATGGAAAATATATTCTTCCCCATCCTTTGCCTGATACTTTAATTGCACAGAGTTTAATTTGATAGTGATTCCACGCTCTCTCTCAAGGTCCATGGAATCCAGCAATTGGGCTTTCATTTCACGTGCCGTCAATGCTTTCGTCTTTTCTAATATACGATCGGCAAGGGTAGATTTCCCATGGTCGATATGAGCTATAATGGAAAAGTTTCTAATTCTCGATTGTCTCTCTAATTTCTCTTCACGGTTCATTATTCGTTCAACTCCTGTTATTTCCACACATGTACACTATTTTGAATTATAGCAGTAGACTATACATTATTCAATGTAAACTAAAAGGCCTGTTGGGAATTGACCGATTTCCTTGTATTCCGCGAATCGAACTGTGACGTAAAACATAACAAAGAAGGCTCCAATAGGGCCTTCTTTTACGTTTAAATGAGCGAAGCAATGACGTCCACTATTTTGTTGGTGATGCTTTCGATGGTATCCGCTATTACTTTTCCGATGGAAGAAAATACATTAAAGGCTTTCATTTCTTCCAGCTTCTCTTTCTTTTCAGTCAGGGTTTTGGAATCTACCTCATTCCCCAGGAACGATGCCTCGACATTTCCCTCCACGTTCTGGTTGACGCCGACAGGAGAGGTGAAGTTCTGCTGTTCATGGCCCTTCATATCCACGATTCCTTGGTTGGCATATTGCATCCCGATCAGCACTCCGATAAATAATGCCGTTATGAGAAATGCACATTTAAAAAAGAATTTCGTCATGATCATCCATCCTTTTCATTACTGTCTTACAGCAGGGGTCTTGAGGGGAGCATCCACCTTTTCTGCCTGCCAATAATATTCAGCAAATACATCAGCGAAAGCGTCTGCCGTCCTCTCCAGTTCCTCAAATGTATTATCCACCCCTCCGAATTCAAGGAGCATGGCGTTCCCTGAAAGATCCTGATTGAATTTGCCGTTTGTGCCGCTGCCCTTTTTCGCTATGACTCCACGTGAAATCCCTTTATATTTTGATTCCAAACGCTTATGAAGTTCGGTTGCCAGTTTCAGGTTCTGTTCATAGTTCGGATGCTCTTCCCCTACAACAAATGCAAGCTTCGCGTAGGGTATGCCGCCTATCGTCACGGTCGTCATGTCTCTTCTCTGTGAGTCCCGGTGGATATCCACCATATACAACAAATCTTTATTGCTGGTCATGGCTGCCTGCACCAGCGGCCGCGACTCCTGATAAGCTGCCCAGTAGTCAAGTCCCTTATGGTTTAAGTTTTGGATGACATCGGTCTTGTCGATGCTTGTCCCTATCCCCTCGTCCTCCAAGCCCGTCTTCACCATTTCCCCCACCCTGGTGACATTGATCTTCGAGTGCATGGCGGAATCCGGGTTGGTCACGCCCTCCAGATAAGGAAGATAGGATTCCCTCGTATGGGTGAAGTAAAGAAGAACCGTCTTTTTATTTCCTGTAGATAATGGCGGCGCTACGTCCCCGCCTTTTTGATTGGTTTCTTTCAGATCACCGACATTTTTGAGTTGCGCTTCATTTTCAGATTCCAGGGCTTCGGGTGGGGGGACCGATTCAATCGGCATATTCGTGAAGTCCGTCCCTTCCCCTGCCACCAGGATATCCCCATCGAAAATCGAGAAACCCGGCAGTTCACGACCGAGAAAGCTCCGGGGATCTTCGAAACTTACGTTGGTCGCCACCTGAAATAAGATGGATGAGAAGCTTGGGAGGGCCTGCTCCTCTTCTGTCAATATTTGATTAAAGGACCTGTTTTCCAGAGCCAATATTTTATATAATGTTTCACCCTTCACACTGGAAGCCGCTTGATTCAACGAATTCGACGTTATTCTATATTCAGGGTTGAAAGAAGTGAGGATGCCGACCATCGAAAAAACAGAGAGCAATCCTGCAATGAAGATCAGCGTCCCTTTCAGTATCGTAGACATTTGAATGGCAATGACATAATTAGAGTCTTTGTATGATCTCATTCTCCCACCCTTTCTTTTCTCTACTCTAGTACAACCTATGACATTGATAGAGATAGTAGAACTGTATGTAGTAGTCATTATGAGATGATTGGTGGAAAGTTAAACGGTGGAGTCTAGTATTTTTCGTGATGGGAGGGGCTATGTGTTGGATTTTCATGAGCAAGGGAAACATTTTCCCATAGTAAAAACGCCTCGAGGTCCACATTCCCCCTCGAGGCGTAAATCATCCAAATCCTTTTATCTCGTCTGATATCCCGTATTCGCCTGATTCACCGCATCATGGAGCGCCGCATTGAGGCCGCTTGCGATGAGGTTCGCCATGTCCTCCATGAACACATCCACTTCTTTCGGGGTGACCATCAGGTTATGGCCGAGGGGAGACAGGACTTCATGTATCAGTTTTCGCTTTTCCTGATCTTCAAGAGTCCCGACGATCCCCATGAATGTCTGGCGATGCTGTTCTTCCGGGAGATCTTCCTCGGTTAGCTTCCTTCTTTCACCGAAGCTGAGTCCTGCAGGCGCAAGGGATCTTGACGGACGATCGCCTTCTCTCATTTCTTTCCCAAAATGTTTTAAGAGAAAATCCACTGTATCACTGACGATCGTCACAGCATCGAGCACAGTCGGAACACCGATGGCAATGACCGGGACACCCAGCGTTTCCTGATCCAGCCCTTTTCGTTTATTCCCCACTCCAGACCCCGGATGGATTCCGGTATCTGATATCTGGATCGTCGCATTGACGCGTTCGATGGACCGGGAAGCCAGTGCGTCGATGGCGATGATAAAGTCGGGCTTGGATTTCTCCACCACTCCGAATATAATATCGCTCGTTTCAATACCTGTCAGACCCATGACACCCGGGACGAGGGCACTGACCGGTCGATACCCTTCTTCCACCGATTCAGGCTGAAGTTCAAATAGATGCCTCGTCACTATGATGTCTTCGCATACCCTTGGCCCCAATGAATCCGGGGTCACATTCCAGTTTCCGAGACCGACGATCAAACAGCTTGCATTTTTACTGATTTTGTTATTGATAAGGAATTGATTGAATTCATTGGCGAATATATTTTCGACCTTCTGCTGCAGCTCTGTATTTTCTTCACGGATACCATGAGCCTCAATGGTCAGATAGTTACCCGGTTTTTTACCGATTTTTTCTTCCCCTTCCGGCGTGACCGTGACCAGGGAAACCTTCACTCCATCTTCTTCTTTTTCTTTAATCATGACACCCTGAATGGATGACGTATCCTCCGCTTTATCACTGACGACCATTTCCCTCGCCTCCACGGCAAGATCAGTACGAATGGAATATTTACTAAGATCGATTTCTTCTTTTTTCATTGTGACTCTACCTCCAGGCTTGGGATATTATCCAGTATTTTTTTATGTTTACCTTTTTGGTATGTGTTCATTCACTTGTTTAATTTCGTTCCATAGTATTGCAATATCACTGTCCGTTTGATAAAATATCATTTGTTCTTATTGTTTAGGAATTTAAATCGAGTCACATAGAATCTCGATCCTTTTATAGGAGGTGACAGGAATGCCAAATATCAAATCAGCTATCAAACGCGTAAAAACAAGCAACGAGCGTAACGCTCAAAACGCTGCAGTAAAATCTACTATGCGTACTGCTATCAAGAAAGCAGAAGCAGCAGCGACTAACAGCGCTGATAATGCGAAAGATCTAGTAACTGAAGCGGTACGTCAATTAGACAAAGCAGCTCAAAAAGGTCTTATCCACAAAAACGCTGCAGATCGTCAAAAGTCTCGCCTAATGAAAAAAGCGAACTAATTGAAAAAAACCACCGGACCAATTGGTCCGGTGGTTTTTTTATGTAAAACTTTGATCATGAAGTTTAAACAGGAACATTTCAATCATCAGTTCTTTCTTGATCTTCCCTGTTTTGATTTCATAATCTCCCTGTGAGAGGGTATCGATGATATGGGCCAGCTGCTTATCATTGAAATGCTTCGCCTGTCCGGCTGCGAGCTTTACCCTGAACGGATGCACTTTCAAGGTCGAGGCAATCTTTTGTTGGCCGTAGCCTCTGCGTGAAAGCTCCTTTGTGCCGTAAATGAGGCGGAACTGCCCAGCGAGGATCGCCAATATTTTAAGCGGTTCCTCATTTTGCTTGAGCAAATCGTAATAGATCCTTAATGCCTCATCGATCCTTCTGTGCACAACTTTGTCCACTAGCGTGAAAATATTTTGTTCCAACGATCTGGCCGTTAACCGCTCAACAACCTCTACATCGATCCGGTTCGTGTCACTTGCATATAAAGAAAGCTTATCCAATTCCTGAGTGAGCATCATCAGATTGGTGCCTGCTAATGTCAGCAGTAATTCAACTGCATCTTCGTCGATCTGTACACTATTACCGGCAGCACGTTCCCTTACCCAGGATTTTAATTCATGCTCATTCAACTTTTTGGCTTCGACCACCTCAGCACTCTTTTTTAAGGACTTGGTAATCTTTTTACGCTCGTCCAGCTTTTCATAATTCGCCGTGATGACAAGGATGGTGTACGGTGCAGGTGATTGTATGTATTGTTCAAAACGCTTGATGTTATGCTCTACTTTTTCTTTTGTTTTTTCAGCAGTCAAAAAAACGGGATTTTGGATAACGACGACTCTTCTTTCTCCCATGAACGGAAAGGTTTCCGCGTCTTCTATCGCTACTTCTATCGGTGTTTCCTCGAGATCATAGCTTGAAAAATTAAAATCCATTTCTTCTTCTGAAATGGCCCTTGAGACAATTCTTTGTTTCGTTTCATTAATAATAAATGACTCATTTCCGTAAACTAAATATACAGCGGCAAATTGAGATTTCTCTATTTTTTTCCATGTATCGATAACCAAGTCAGCACTCTCCATTAAGTCTTTTCTCTACTCTATGGTAAAAAAGCTTTCTGGTTTTGGCAAGGGGTAAAGGGGACATCCCTCTTATAGGACACCCCCTATATCTATATTAACGTTGACGGATAAGACCTAGGAACCTGATCCGTCAACGGTATTTCCTTTGTATTGATTAGTGTCACCACACACCCACGAACTTATGGGTGACAACTCTTGTCAGTAAAGGAAAAAGTAAAGGGAAGTATAGATTTTTCAGTAGCGTTGTTCTATACTAGAATAGAAATAGGAGGGGTAATTGTGAACCAATTTGAAAAGAATGTACAATCAAAAAGAAATGATGCAGTAGATTCAGGTGTAGCATTCGGTGTTTCTTTTGGATTCTTTGCATTAATGTTCATTATTGCAACAGCGATCAAATTAATCGGATCTTAATGAAAAATAGGAGGCAGGCCTGTAAAGAAAACGGTTACTTCAACTTCCATATATGGTACTTTCCGTATCATAAAGATGGTTTGAATGCCCTGATTCTTTGCAATAGGTCTGCCCCTTTTTCATTAGCGCTTAATTTGTTTTGTTCTACATCCTATGGCAGGTGGGCTGAAAACGTTCCTTTTTTATCCCAAAAACGATAGGTGATCGCCCCGTTCACAGCCGTATTGTAAATTGTCAGTCCCCTTTCCTTTAATCGCTCCACCACTTCAGGGTGAGGATGCCCAAAGCGATTGGTTTCTCCCGCAGAAATCACCGCCACACTCGGTTCCGTTTCATCGAGGAACGCTTCCGATGTACTTGTATTGCTGCCATGATGACCGACTTTCAACACATCCACAGGAAGATCGAATGTTGTAACGAACGCTCTTTCCCCTTCCTTCTCCAGATCCCCTGTAAACAACCATTTCTTTGATCCGATTTCACCATATAGAACAATGGAGTCATTATTCCCTTCATACTCTTTATCAAGGGGGGATACGATATGCAGCCCATCACGGTCTCCACGCCAGTTATCCCGATACATCACTTCTTTGACAGGAATCCTTTTTTCCTGCGCCATCTTAACAATCCGGTCCACCTCCACCTTCTCCCCGCTGCCGGGACTGATTAATAGTTCTCCTACTTTCATTTCGTTTAATACTGCTTCCGCTCCGCCTATATGATCAAGATCTCCATGAGTTAAAATCAATGCATCAAGAGACGTAATTCCTTTGCTTTTTAAAAAAGGCACCAAAATGTCCTCCCCTACCGAAAAACGGTTCTTTTTCTCCTCCCATTCTTCTTTCGGGAACGGGATTTCCCCTCCTGCATCAATTAAATAAGTGCCGTGATTGTATGGCAGATCGATCAGGGTTGCATCCCCCTGACCCACATCAATGAAGACAATTTCTCCATAAGGATGGTAGTTGTTCAAGACGAGGTGTAGGAAGGTAAAAAGAAAAAGCAGACCGACGGAAAGGTATTTTCCCTTCTCCATCCCAACGAATGCGAAATAAATCAGTATGAGATACCCCAGGAGAAGAAAAACATTCGGCCTCCCCATCACCAAGGTGCTAAATGGTAAAGAAGCAACGGCAGAGGATAACCATTGAATTCCTTCCAGCAGAATTTGATAAGGGAACATGGCCAATCCGGCCGATCCTACTGAAATGAAGAGATAGATGAGGATGGCCATCGGAAGGATGATGATGGAAAAAAGCGGGACGTAAAAGAGATTCGTCAAAAAACCGATCAGAGAGAACTCATAGAAATGATAAATCACGAAGGGAAGTGAAGACAATTGGGCCACCAATGTGACGGTGACCATTTGTTTGAAGGAAGAAGAATTCTGTAAAATGGACCTGGAAGAAAGCACAAGTGAAAAACTGACGGCGAATGAAAGCTGAAAGCCCACATTGAATACCGAGAAAGGTTCGTATAAGACAATGAGGAGGAATACTGTGGCCAGGCTATCGATTACACCGATATTCCTGGAGGTTTGTTTGCCGATGATGAGGATGATCAGCATGAAGGATGCCCGTACAACAGAGGGAGAGCCACCGGTCAATACGATATAACATAGAAGAAATAGAATACCTGACAAGGATGCTGCTTCCCTTGTCAGGCCAACCCTTAATAAAAGGTAATGAAGTATCGCAAACAAGAGTCCCACATGAAGACCTGAAATGGCAAGGAGATGAACGACACCGAGCTCCCTGAATGCCTTCATGGTATCCTCTGTAATCATCCCTGTCTCACCGAACAGTAATGCCTGAGTGATACCAACCGTTGAAGGGGGAAACTCCCATTCAATTCTTTTCAACCCTTGAAATCTAAGCTGTGTAAGGCCATGTTTCCAGGTGCTTCGATCCACACATCCCTCAAATCCCTGTACTTCAAGGATCCAATACACCCCTTGATGGGACAGATAATCTTTATAATCGAAGGAGTTCGGATTTTTACCATGTTGAGGTTCTGCCAACTGTCCTTTTACTTTGCAAACAAATCCGGGACTCACTTCTGCAAACTGCCTTTTTTCCTCTTCAGTATCAAAATAATAGCGAATCAGGATTTTTTCATTCTTCACTTTCGCAAATGAAACAAAGGAGCTGCCGTCAATGGTGGGGATCTCATCGATAAATACTTTATGAATGGAAGGTTCAGATTGCGGGGAAAGATCTGATTTCTGGTTTTTCTCTTGTAACAAGGTGTGAAAGAAGGAAACGATCACTAGGAGGAATGAAACGAAAAGGATGTAGCGGGGCATTTTTCTGAGGAAAAGGGAAAGGAGAAGGAGAACAAGGACGACAGCACCCCAAAAAAATTGAAGTGCCAGCAGAGTCCCTGATAGGACCGACAACGCCAAATAAACGCATAGGCCCCTACTCATTAAAGAGCTTTATGTATTCTTGCTCATAATGACGAATCTTCTCCTCTGGAAGTCCCTGCTGCCGCAGATCTTCTATCAACTGGATCATGAGTGTTGCCTTTTCCTTGTGTTTTACATCGATACTGCTTTCCTGGAAAGGCACTTTTTCCACATGGACGCCTGCCTTTTCGAACAGCTCGATGGCGTAAGGATGATTTTTATAATCTTTTGCATAGTAAACCGTTTTGATGCCTGCCTGGATGAGCGCCTTACAGCATTGAAGGCAAGGAAAGTGCGTGACATATATGTCCGCATTCTTCGTCCCGACCCCGAACTTTGAACATTGCAGGAGGGCATTCATTTCTGCGTGGATGGTCCTCACACAGTGATTGTCAATGACATAGCACCCTTCATCTATACAGTGATCTCCACCTGCTATGGAGCCGTTATAGCCTCCTGCTATGATCCGCTTATCCCGGACGATGGTTGCTCCCACCGCCAGTCTCGTACACGTGCTGCGGAGGGCCAGCAGTTGACTTTGAGCCATGAAATATTGATGCCATGCGATTCTTTCCATCACCATTCTCCCTTCCTTTGTTCTGCTCTTTATTTTAATGCTTGTTTAAGTGTATAAAGACTTCCTGCCTTTCGTCAATCACTGGACAAAAATATGTTCCTTTAATTTCTCGAATGTTTTTTCTCCAATTC
This sequence comes from Rossellomorea vietnamensis, assembly GCF_025398035.1. NCBI lineage: Bacteria > Bacillati > Bacillota > Bacilli > Caryophanales > Bacillaceae > Rossellomorea > Rossellomorea vietnamensis. The sequence continues at coordinate 4,362,472 of NZ_CP104558.1, read as the reverse complement.
CTGAAATGTTTGTTATCTCTTCAATGGAGTTGAACGGACCATGTTCTTCACGGTATTGGATAAAGGTGGCGGCTTTCGATGGTCCTATTCCAGGAAGGGTTTCGAATTCGGCTTGTGAGGCTGTATTGATATTAAGTTTATCCTCTCCTGATTCTGCCCCTTGAGAAACAGGGGCAGGAAGTGACTGAGGCGCCGTTTCCATTTCACCTACTTTCGGGACATAGATCATCATTTCGTCCGTCACTTTGACGGCAAGATTCATCAACTTTTTGTCTGCATCGTTTGTGAATCCTCCGGCCCTGTCTATGACAAACTTAAGCCGGTCCCCCTGCTTCACTTCATATAGACCGGGATTCACCACCTCACCCTTAACGTCCACATACACTGTTTCAGGACTCTTCACCATTTCAGGCTCTTCAGGCTTTTCAGGTACTTTCACTTCTGCTGCTGCAGTAAAGGAAGGTTCTTCAACGGAAGGCTCCCCGGCATTTTTCAATATATACCCAATCAGGAAAAAGGCACAAATCGCGAAGATCACAAGGATCGTTCGGTACTTTTCGATTAAGGACTGCATGGAAATCACCTCTGGTGGAATATTCATTGTATGGAATTCATACCTTTTAGGAGAGAGTGGGAAAGAAGGAGGGCTGAACATGAAAATAGGTATCATCGGAACGGGAAACATGGGGAAAATCATTATTGAAGCTCTCATTGAATCAAAGGCGATTTCTCCTTCACATCTTCATATTACGAATCGTTCATTAAAAAAAGCCGAGGATATAAAAGAGAAATTCCGCAACGTGAACATAGCTCGTACGAATGAAGACGTCATTTCTTCATCTGATCTGGTCTTCATCTGCGTCAAGCCGCATGATGTATATGATGTGATCCAGGAGAATAAGAAAAACTTCTCGAAGGACAAATGTGTCGTTTCCATCACAAGCCCGGTAAGTGTGAATCAGTTGGAATCCTTATTACCCTGTTCCTGCGCACGATTCATTCCAAGCATCACGAACCGCGCACTGAGCGGTGTGTCCCTTCTAACATATGGAAGTCATTGTTCAGATAAATGGAGAAGGGAATTAACGAAGATTGCCGGACATATCTCTACTCCAGTCGAGATTGATGAAAATGTAACTCGGGTAGCATCTGATATCGTCAGCTGCGGGCCGGCTTTTTTCAGTTATGTGACGCAGCGGTTCATTGATGCTGCAGTGGAAGTGACAGAGATCGATCATGAAACCGCAACTGTCCTCGCGTCTGAAATGCTGGTCGGTCTTGGGGATCTGTTAAAGAAGAATATTTATACGTTACCGACACTTCAAGAAAAGGTTTGTGTAAAAGGAGGGGTGACCGGGATCGGGATTTCTGTAATGGAAAGAGAACTGGGAGATGTTTTCGAGAAACTTTTCGAAGCCACACAAGAAAAATTCGTGGATGATATTGAAGGAACCAAATCACAATTCGGGGTCTAAAGTGACTCCTCTTTTTATACTTCGACATAAATTGATTTATTCCTTCTTTTTTCTACCGTTTTGATCCTGTCTTAAACCAATATAAGCCGGGTCGCTCTCATTCTGAGGCGACCCGGCTTTTGATTATTTCTTTTTACACGCAAAGAAGATTCTCTCACTCTTGTCAGTGGGAGATTCTTCCGTAAAGTCCGCAGTGATATTCAACACATCGAAGCCGTTGCCACGGAGCCACTCCTTTATCATAAGGATTGGATAGGTACGCTGTTTGTGCAGCTCTTCCACTCGCTCGTACTGTCCGGTTTCTTCATCTTCCACGAAAAAAGTCAGTTCATGTTCCACACTATTGGGAACTTCACCGGGGAAGCAATCCCATATATAGGATACGTGTTCATCCGTAAGGGTAAAGGTTTGGTTCATGAATATCTGGGTCATTTTGAAAATGGAATGCACATCAAAAAGGAATAGCCCATCCTGCTTCAGATGACGATGGACCCCTTTAAATGTGCTCTCCACGTCACTCTCGTCTTCCAGGTAATTCAATGAATCACAAAAAATCGTAATGATGTCGTATTCACCAAGGGAATCGAGTCTCGACATATCCTGCTGAAATAACTGGATCTGAACACTCTGTGCCGATGCCTTTTCCTGGGCGATGGTGAGCATGTCCTGGGACAAGTCGACCCCCGTCACATCATATCCGTCCCGTGCAAGCCTCAATGATAATTCCCCGGTTCCACAAGCGATATCAAGAACCCTCTTCCCCTGGTGACGTATTGCCTGGCGGTTCACATACTCCAACCAGCCATCGTATGGGACGTCCTGCATTAAATAATCGTATACATAAGCAAAACGCTCATAACTCATTTACAGGTTCTCACCTTGTCCGACCTCGACGAATGATGCATCTCCCCATAAACGTTCAAGATTATAGTAACCTCTTTCTTCTTTATGGAATACGTGAGCGACGACATCGCCTAAATCAACCAGGATCCAGCGTGCCTGATCGAATCCTTCCAGTCGTTTCACTGTGTATCCCTTTTCTTCTGCTGCGTCTTTCAATTCACGCGCGATCGCCTGTACCTGTTTGTCTGAATTACCGTGACAGATCAGGAAATAATCGGCAATCAACGAAACACCTTTCATATCCAATACAACAATATCCTCAGCGCGTTTATCATCAGCCGCTTTAAAGGCTAATTCTACTAAATTTTGTTCCATTCCTTCATCTCCTCTGATTTAATGTCAGTTCATTGTAAAAGCGAAATGTATCCGGATAGATCGCTTGATTTTTTTTCATAAGAAACGTGATCGTATTCTGAAGAGCTTTTATGAGTGCCAGGTCCAATGATTCCTTGGCAAGCTCCCTCACTTCTTCCACACCGGGGAACCTGCGATTCGGCTCAATATAGTCGGCTAAATAAACCACCTTGTCGAGTACCGTCATCCCCTCTTTCCCGGAAGTATGGAAGCGGATGGCATCCAGGATATCACGATCTTCTATCCCGACTTCCCGTTCTACCAGAATAGCTCCTACAGGCGCGTGCCATAACTCGCCATTATACAGTAATAGATCCTTTGAAAGATTCTCCCTTTCAATGATCCCCTGCATTTCCCCTTTATCCCGGAACTTTGCATAATCATGAAAGATCGCAGCTGTTTCAGCCTTTTTCTCATCGGCTCCATACCGTTTCGCAAGCTCGATGCTCGTCTCCATGACACCACATGTGTGAATGTAGCGGTGTTCAGTCAAATGCTTTTTAACCAGCTCCAGTGCTTTTTCTCTATTCATATAACTTCTCCTCCTTGATCAATCGATACACGTCGTCCGGAACCAAATAGCGAACCGTTTGTCCCTTATTTACTGTGTCACGAATGTATGAGGAAGAAAGATCGACGGCGGGTACTTCGATCAATTGTACGTTGTAGGGAGACTCATGGGAATAATCCGGACGATTGACCCCGATGAACTTCACCATATTCTGCAATTCTTCGATTTTATACCATTTCGGGAGATACTCGATCATATCCCCGCCTATGATAAACGAAAATTCGGTGTTCTCTTCTCTTTCCATCAAAAGTTTGATGGTGTCATATGTGTAGGAGGCACCCTGTCTTTCGAGTTCGATCCGTTCAATCGAAAAACGGGGATGACCCTTGATGGCTGCCTCCAGCATCCGAAGACGCTGGTCCACGGTCACCCTTTCATCCACCTGTTTATGGGGAGGTACATGGTTAGGAAGGAAGCGGATTTCATCTAATTGTGCCTTTTCCAACACTTGATCTGCAATGACCAAGTGACCCATATGGGGAGGATTGAAAGTACCTCCCAGAAGTCCAACCTTTTTTTTCATCATCGTATCGATCCTTATCTTGGCAGGATTAATTGCTTATTTTCTTTCGATTCTTTGTACAGGACAATGGTATTTCCGATGATCTGGACAATTTCAGCTCCTACACCTTCTGAAAGCTCTTGTGCAACCTCTGTCTTATCCATATCACAATTTTGAAGGATGCTGATTTTCATCAATTCCCTCGTCTCAATTGCTTCTCCGATTGTTTTGATCATATTATCGTTGACTCCGCCTTTTCCTACTTGAAAAACCGGATTTAAGTGATGTGCTTCTGAACGTAAAAACCTTTTTTGTTTACCTGTTAACATGTTAACCTCCTAGTTGTTGTAAAACGGTGTCCCTCATAATGGAATAGGACGGAAAGATTCCTGTCCACTTCTGAAATGAGAGTGCTCCCTGATAAACGAACATATCGAGCCCGTTCTGAGTCAGGGCCCCTTTTTCTTTGGCCTGTTTCAATAATGATGTTTCCAGTGGATTATAAATGATATCCGAGACGATGCTTCCCCGCTTTAAAGCATTGACCTTTATAGGACTGTCTTCTATATGAGGAAACATACCGATGGATGTCGTCTGGATGATGACATCATATTCGTGCAATTCGTTCTCAGCAGCTTCAAGGGTAAGGAACGAAGAATCTAATGGAAACGGACAGGCGTCCATCATCTTCACTGCCCTTCCCGGGGTCCGGTTGGTGACATCGATCTTCCGTACACCCGAAGAGGCAAGTGTATAATAGATGGCCCGGGCTGCACCGCCGGCCCCGATGATCAGCATCGACTTGTTTTCCAGACGATCGCCGGCTGCCTTCTTCAAGCCTTCAACAAATCCAAGACCGTCTGTATTATACCCGATCAGCTTGCCATTTTCATTGGCAATCGTGTTGACAGCACCGATGGCCTTTGCCAATGGATCAATCCCATCGAGGAGAGACATGACATGTTCTTTATGAGGAACCGTCACATTCACTCCCTGAATACCCAAGGCTTTGATTCCGCGGATGGCGTCGGGAAGCTGCTCTTTCTTTACATGAAATCGAACATATTCAGCGTTGATTCCGTTATCTTCAAACGCGCTATTATGCATCAGGGGCGACATTGAGTGAGCAATCGGGTCCCCAATCACACCATAAAGAGCCACAGAACCCCTCCTAGATCAGTGATTTTCTTAAGAAGACGCTGACACCTTTCGGGACGTGAGCGGCAATGGTCGCTCCAGCATCATTGACGGTAATCCATCCCAAACCTGAGAAAACGATATCCGTTTTCGCTTCTTTAATCCTGAACTCGTGCCTCACAAGTGGAGGGAACGTATCCATATCGTCTTTTCTTGGTGGCTGCAATAATTCCCCTGCATGATTTTTATAGAGTTCATCCGCCTTTTCAATCTTCGTCCGATGGATGGACAGCTCATTTGAGAAATAGCAGGTAAACGGCTGACGCTCACCCGCCATGAAATCAAAACGGGCCAATCCGCCGAAGAACAAAGTTTGTTCCGGATTCAACTGGAACGTCCTTGGTTTGATTTCTTTTTTAGGCGTAATGATTTTCAAATCCTGTTTATCTACGAAATGGGCCATCTGATGATGATTGATGATGCCGGGTGTATCAATCAATGATTCTTCATCATCCAATGGAATTTGAATCATATCAAGAGTCGTACCAGGGAAATGGGAAGTCGTGATGACATCCTGCTCTCCTGAGACATGTTTGATGATGCGGTTAATGAACGTGGATTTCCCTACGTTTGTACATCCAACCACGTAAACATCTTTTCCATTCCTATATTCCTCGATCGCTTCGATCGCTTCTCCGATCCCCTGTCCCTTGGCCGCACTCACCAGTTGAACATCGATCGGTTTCAATCCCAGTTGACTCGCTTCATGCTTCATCCAATGAATCAGCTTGGAATGTTTCACGGACTTAGGCAAGAGATCCACCTTGTTTCCTATCAGAAGGATTGGATTGGACCCTACGAACCTGTGGAGTCCAGGAAGCCAGCTTCCATTAAAGTCAAAGATGTCCACCACTTTGACGATAAGCCCTTCGGAGTCACCAAGCTCATTCAGTATTTTCAGGAAGTCATCATCGGTCAACGGAACATCCTGGACTTCATTATAATGCTTTAATCTGAAACAGCGCTGACAGATGATCTCTTCTTTTTGAAGAGCCGAAGGAGGGGCATACCCCATGCCTTCTTTATTTTCCGTCTGAATTTCAACGCCGCAACCTATACATACAACTTCACTCACTGTTTGTCCTCCCACTCAAGCATGCCTTTACGCTTGAAAAACTTCATGATTCTGCGTTCTACCTGACGATTGAACTTGGTAAAAAAACCATCCGATTGAGCCACAGGTACGACCAGTATCGTGTGGAATCCACTGCGATTCCCACCCAATACGTCCGTTAATAGCTGATCGCCGATGACAACCGCCTCTTCTTTCTTTACACCCATTTGTTTGATCGCTTTCTTAAAAGCACGTCCCATAGGCTTTCGTGCCTGAAAGATGAATGGCACACCCAAAGGTTCGGCGAATGCCCCCACGCGGTTTTTATTGTTGTTGGATACGATGGTCACAAGGATCCCCTGCTCCTGCATTTCCTTAAACCACTGGATCAATTTCGGGGTGGCGTTTGGCCTGTCCCACTCCACCAACGTATTATCCAAGTCGGTAATGATGGCCTTGATCCCTTTTTCCTTAAGATGCCCCGGGGTGATAGTAAAAATATCCTGGACCTGTTCATTGGGTAAAAACTGCTTGATCACATGCTACACCTCAAATTTCTTTATCGATTATATGATAAACTGCTTTCGATATATCTTCATTAGATGAACGTTCCACTATAGGGGGGAACGATTTCTATTGTATACCTTTAACCTATAACAGATTAATGATAACCAATTTTACATACAGATTCAAAATAAATCATATATATTCCTGTAATTCCAAACATATTACGATAAAAAATAAATATTTTTCGACAAATTCCCAGCTTTCTTCAACCTTGTGGATAACCTTATTCACATTATACAGAACAATAATAAGCTTTATTTACCAGTTATATACAAGTTAGTCACAACTTATCCACCACGAACTGTGGATAACGGAACGCTTGTTCTGCAAAAAAAATTTTGGTAAAGTTACATTACTACTAAAAAACGTACTTACATTAAGTTTCGAATAAAAAGAAGATGAGTAATGGAGGTGGCATTAATGAGGAAATTATCGGACGAACTGTTGATTGATTCTTATTACAAAGCGTTGGAACTGAAACTCAATACAGAATTCATTCGCCTCATCGAAATGGAAATTCACCGTCGATCTCTTACAAATAAAATAAAAGCTACTTCGTAGAATACTAACATGAAACGGGACGGATTTATATAAAATCCGTCCTCTTTTTTATGGAATATATGCTCAGACAGCATTTCATTTCAACATATTGACCTACTGTCCAGTCAAATCCCCCACTCAATGTAAAAAACGATTAACTTTAACAGTTTAATAAGTATATAATAAAATATAATTATATACTATATGAATAAGGATCTTTTTTCACTGTATAGTGTTATACCATCAACGTTAACCAGGTGAACAGGTACTCGTTAAGGCATATTTCAGCCGCGAACCTTGTTCAACAGTGAGCAAACTTAAAAGAAGGAGTGAGTGATGATTGTTTCTCTCCGGAGTACTCGATCAAACGTTCAAAAAGCTTAAAACCCAAACAGCCAACCTGATTACCCTTTCAAATTTGTCATTAGGTGGTTTTGCTATTATTTCCGTTCTTCATAACCAATTACATCTAAGCTTGATCCTCATTTTCATCGCTGCCTTGACCGACAGGTTCGATGGATTGGTGGCAAGAAAGTTAAACATCGAGTCGGAATTAGGAAAGCAGCTGGATTCCATGAGCGACATCATTTCCTTTGGTGTGGCCCCTGCATTGCTTATGTATACCGCCGTTCTCAGCCAGTTTGACTATCCCGGCATGTTCTTCACCATTTTGTATGTAGCGTGTGGTGCTTACCGTTTGGCCCGCTTCAACATTTCCGAAAATGACGGCTACTTTACCGGTCTTCCCATTACAGCAGCCGGCTGTTTACTGACCTTGAGCTATCTTCTTATTCCATTTGTCTCAAGTGTGCTGATCGTGTGCATGACCATCACACTATCTGTATTGATGGTCAGCCCCTTTACGTTGAAGAAGATGTAAGGTATACAAGAGAGCCCTGTTCACTTGTGAACAGGGCTCTCTTTGTGTATTTATTTCATACCCATCAGGCTAACAACAGTTATAGTTATTGACGTACCACCAGCCACCAAATAGGAAAAGCAAGATTAGCAATACAACGATTAACGCAAAGTAGAATCCCCCGCCGCCATAGCAACCTGGATAGACTGGTCCGTAACAAGGATATCCATAAGGCATGACCATACCTCCTCACTCACTTTTACTATCAGTATATGTACATAGGGAAGGAGCGTATAGGCAGTTTGCATCTTTATTATAGAATTCAACTTGGAAAAAAATGTTCCAATTCCCGATTACTTTCACCGGACATGCAAGGACATCCCCTTATCAACATATGAATGAGTATAGGCTCAAGTCCTCATGGAGGTGGAAATATGTCTGGAGTTCTAACAGCACTGGGTTATTTCTTTAAGGAGTTAATTTTCCTCGTTTCTTACGTTAAGAATAATGCCTTTCCGCAACCATTATCCGCTGCAGATGAACGAAAATATCTAAAGCTGATGGCGGAAGGGGATGAACACGCCCGCAACATGCTCATCGAACATAATCTCAGGTTGGTTGCCCACATCGTCAAGAAATTCGAAAACACAGGCGAAGATCCAGAAGATTTGATTTCCATCGGGACCATCGGATTGATCAAAGCGATCGAAAGTTACTCTGAAGGAAAGGGAACCAAACTTGCCACCTATGCGGCACGATGTATCGAGAATGAAATCCTCATGCACCTCCGTGCCCTGAAGAAAACCAAGAAAGATGTCTCACTCCACGATCCCATCGGCCAGGATAAAGAAGGAAATGAAATCAGTTTGATCGATATCCTGAAATCGGAAAGCGATGATGTCATCGACACGATTCAATTAAGCATGGAACTCGAAAAAGTGAGAAAATATATTTGCGTGCTGGACGAAAGGGAAAAAGAAGTCATCGTCGGCCGGTTCGGGCTGGATTTAAAAGAAGAAAAAACACAGAGGGAAATTGCAAAAGAATTGGGGATTTCGAGAAGCTACGTCTCAAGGATCGAAAAGCGTGCCCTCATGAAAATGTTTCATGAATTTTACCGGGAGGAAAAAGAAAAGCGGAATAAATCCTGATAAAGAAAAGCGGTCCCGGGACCGCTTTTCTTCATTTTCTACTCTACACTGACTTCAGCCGAAATGATCAAACCAATTACAGACGTCAGGATAAGACCCATGATCATTGAAAACATTGTCATCCTCTCCCTCATTAAATTGCATTTCCTACTATTAATGTATCACGAAAAAACGGATATTCCCCTCCCATTCGTGAACAACTCTTTACTAAGTATTGACAGATATGTGACCGAAGAAAAAGGAGGACCCCGAGCCTTAGGGGTCCTCCTTCCATTTGTTATTTGAGTTCACGGGTCTTCTTTCTATGGAAGAAAGCCGACCAAATGACAATATTCAAAAACATCTCTCCACCACCTTTTTGTTTCGTTAGGCAGTATCCTTCTCTACCCATAGCGCATTCAGCATTTTCTCTTGTACATAAATCATTTTTCATTCTCCTCTCCATTTGTTGGTTTTTTTTAGGATTAAAACATTTGAGGCATAGTGTGCTGCTTTGTTTTCGTTTCTTCATAGCTTTTTAAAACCATTTCATGATGAGAAGCTTCTTCAAACGTTTCCTGTTTCTTATTAAAGGTTACCGTTATAAATAAAAGATTCAGTGTCATACAATATCACCCCTTTCAACGTTCCCTGCAAGTATGCAGGGCATAGTAAATAGCCACAAAGCGACCGACCCTTGTGGCACAAAAAAGCCACAGGGATCTACATTCTCCCTGTGGCTATTATTGAATGAAATTCAAATTAAGCAGAAAACATCCCACAAGCGGTCGAATGATCAAAACAATATGAAGTTGTGTCTTTTTTTCCAATAAGCACGAACATTTTCTTCGACCTCCCTCTTGTGATTTTTTTCTTACATTGGATAGTATACCCAATTATTGCACCAAAGTAAACTCTTTTCTTCATTATTTTTTCTACAAATTTCCACATAAAAAAGCGGGTCCTCACTGAGAACCCGCTTTTTTCATCTATTATTCATCTGATTGCAGATCTTTTTTATATTTGATTGCTTTTGTGAAGAAGTATAGTGACAGCCCGAGTAAAACAACGGTCCCTGTCATGAGGGGCATCATTTTGCCGGGTGTAACGGTCACTGTCGGAATGATGACACCTAAATACATAAAGACACTCAGTGCAAGTAATGTAAAACCAAATCGTTTGAAATCGACGATCTTATGTTGAATGATCTTTTTGCTTGTGTTCTTCATTGCATTCACCTACTTTTGAACTAGTAAACTCTCATTCTATGGTAACATATGATTCCATACAGCCTACCATGTAATTGATACCAGTTCTGCCAAGGGTTACTTGGAAAGGGCGTTGTCAATATCTTCAATCAAATCCTCCACATCTTCAAGACCGACGGATATCCGGACAAGGCCGTCTGTGATCCCCAGTTCGTTCCGGCGCTCTGCCGGAATGGAGGCATGGGTCATGCGAGCCGGAACGGAAATAAGACTTTCCACTGCTCCGAGACTTTCAGCCAACGTGAAATATCTCGTATTGGTCAGAAGACGGTCTGCATTTCCCTCACTGCCTACATCAAAGGAGACCATCCCGCCGAATCCTGATGCCTGCTTTTTGGCGATGGCATGATTCGGATGAGTTTCAAGACCAGGATAGTAAACCTTCGATACTTTCGGATGAGCCGTCAGGAACTCGACGATTTTCCTGGTGTTCTCTTCATGCTCCTCCATACGCAGCCCCAACGTCTTGATTCCGCGAATCAATAACCATGAATCCTGCGGCCCAAGGACACCGCCTGTTGAATTCTGTACAAAGAATAATTCTTCAGCCAGTTCTTCTGAATTCACTACAACGAGACCTGCCACAACGTCACTGTGTCCACCGATGTATTTCGTAGCACTGTGAAGGACAATGTCCGCTCCCAGGGCAATCGGGTTCTGCCAGTAAGGTGTACTGAACGTATTATCGACGATGGTCAGCAGATTGTGTTTCTTGGCTAATGAAGCCGCTGCCTCTATATCCGTGATTTTCAGTAATGGGTTGGTCGGTGTTTCAATATAAACCGCTTTTGTATTCGGCTGGATGGCCTTTTCGATATTGTTTACATCGCTTGTATCTACAAAAGTGGACTCGATGCCAATCCGGTTTAACACCTTCGTCATGACACGGTACGTCCCACCGTACACATCATCTGTCATCACAATATGATCCCCGCTGTTGAACATCATCATGACTGCAGTGATCGCTGCCATTCCCGAGCCGAATGCAAAGCCTTTTTCCCCGCCTTCAAGATCTTTGATCAGCTCTTCAAGGGCATGTCGTGTGGGATTTCCTGACCGTGAATATTCGAACCCCTTGTGCTTTCCTACTTCATCCTGCTTATACGTACTCACCTGGTATATGGGAGTGGATACAGCACCTGTTTGAGGATCTGTCGGGATACCACCGTGGATTAGTTGCGTTTTCTTTTTCATGATTAGATTCCTCCTTGGTATATTTTTTTGCTTAAATATCTCTCACTCGAATCCGGGAAGATGGTGACGATATGGCTACCCGGTTCAGCCTTTTCTGCTTCCACTAGCGCTGCATGCAGGGCAGCTCCGGAAGAACTGCCTACCAGCAGCCCTTCCAATAATGCAAGTTCCTTTACCCTTGTGAAGGCATCCTCGTCCGTGACGGTATGGATACTGTTAAAATAATTTGCATCCATATATCCAGGCAGGAACTCCATCCCGATGCCTTCTGTTTTATGTGGGCCTGACTCTCCCCCATTCAGGATCGATCCTTCAGGCTCCACGATCACTGTTTTAATCGTGTCCTTCATTTCTTTAAGGTAGCGTGCAGTCCCCATGAAGGTCCCGCCAGTCCCTGCGCCGGCGACAAATGTATGGATGTGACCCTCCATCTGTTTCCAGAGTTCCGGTCCTACTGTTCTGTAATACGTATTCGGGTTGGCTTCGTTCCCAAATTGCTGCGGGGAATACGAGTTAGGGGTCTCTTCAACCAATTCAGCGGCTTTCGCGATGGCACCCTTCATACCTTCTTCAGTGGGGGTATGGACGATTTCCGCTCCAAGGGCTTTCATCAGTTCCTGTTTCTCCACGCTGAATTTCTCAGGGATACAGAACTTCACTTTATATCCTGAATTGACGGCGGCTAAAGCCAGGCCGATCCCCGTATTGCCCGCCGTTGGTTCGATGAAGGTTCCCCCTGGCATGATCTTACCATTCTCCACGGCATCTCTTAACAGCTCAAGCCCCAATCGATCCTTCACACTGCCTCCGGGATTAAAGAATTCAAGCTTCGCGAAGAGGCGGATCCCGTTCTTCAGCGGAAAATGTGTCAGTTCAACAATCGGTGTATTCCCTATCAGGTCATGTACACTTTTATACACGTCCATATCTTCAATCCCCTTTCAAACAAAAAACTGACCCTTTCACCAAACCCTCTTCATTACCGATGGAAGGACTGTTCGTCTGAACAAGCCTGGTACACGCGGTAAGAGGGGGAGATGCCTGGGTCAGCTGTATTCTCTTTCTATTAAACAGATTTCACGATATTCATGACCATTTTAGCTGAATGAAGCGCAGCCTTTTCCAGGTATTGATCGAAAGACACATCCGATTCTTTGCCCGCGATGTCGGAAAGGGAACGGATGATGACAAATGGTACGTGGAATTGATGCGCCACTTGGGCGATCGCCGCCGCTTCCATTTCCACTGCCTGTAAATCCGTGAATTTGTCACGGATCGCATCCACCCTCACTGGATCATTCATGAATGAATCCCCAGTGGCAATCAATCCGGAAACCACCTGTGCATCTCCGAGTTCCTTCACACTATTGATCGCTGTTTGCTTCAAATTCTCGTCTGCCGTAAAAGCTGCCGGAAGCTGCGGGACCTGGCCGTATTCATAACCAAAAGCCGTTACATCCACATCATGATGTCTTACTTCAGTTGAGATGACTACATCACCGACGTTTAGAGAAGGATCGAATCCTCCTGCTGACCCTGTGTTGATGATGCAATCCGGTTTGAAGTGCTGCAATAGTACAGCCGTTGACATCGCTGCATTCACTTTCCCGATTCCTGAACGAAGCAAAATCACTTCTTTGTCATGCATTGTACCGCTTGTATATTCACACCCTGCGATGGTTTCCACTTTCGGGTTTGAAATATTCTCTCTCAATAAGGCTACTTCTTCTTCCATTGCTCCGATGATGGCGATTTTCATTGCTAAAACCTCTTTCTACTGTTTAGTCGCCTCCATGATCCACACAAATGTATTCACTTGCTGAAACTGTACGGAAAACCCATTCTCACGCAAAAGCTCCCTTAACACTTCGAGAGTCGTGTAATATTCCCGTTTTAAATCTTCAGCCAGATTGACATACTCTTTCTTGATCGCTTGGGATATGGCGGCTTGATGATGCTGATCGGTCTCAAACATTGTATCAGCAAATACTATTTTACCACCTTGTACTAGAAGCTTTCCATAGATGCCGAAAGCTTTTCCCTTTTCTTCATCGGTTAAATGATGAAATGCGTAAGAGCTAACAATGGAATCAGCTTTTCCCTCTAACGAAAAATCCAGAAAGTCGCCGTCCCGGAATGTGACCCGATCACCAAGCTTCTGCATTCCAATCGCTCTCATTTCAGGAGAGGGTTCATAGGGAATGACCTCGAGTCCCGCATCCAATAGCTTCTTGGTTAAATTCCCTGTACCGGGTCCAAACTCGACCACCTTCCCCTTTGAACGGGCGACCACCCCGTCAAGAATCGTATCATAGTGTTCGAATACGGCTTGATATTCCACATCTTTTCCTGTCACTGTATCATCATACGAATCTGCCCAGTCACCGAACAGATCCAAAAATTCTCTACCCATGGTTCAGCACCTCAGCTGCATTAAGTTTATAATTCCTATAAACATACTATGAATTAATTTTAAAACTGTTATTAAATTATCATATTCTCCTGAGGAATTCAACAATAATTCATTGTCAAAAGGGTGGAGGCGCTCTAAAATAGAGGGAGAAAGCCTGTCCGGATCGCGGATAATAAGGAGGTTCACCATGAATATTTCATTCGATTTAATAGAAGATAAAGTGGAGTTTTTTGAAGCTGACAATCTCAGGACTTTGGAGAAAAAGGTAGACGAACAGATCCAGCATAATAAAGCCATCATGCTCTCCGTCCATCACGTGGATCATTCCGTTTCCATCGATGAGAACGGCAGAAGATTATATAGTGCCGTGGTTCATTTTAAAGTGAAGAAGTAATTCATATAAAAAGGCCCTTCCATATGATTGGAAGAGCCTTTTTATATACATCAATCTTTATCATTTTCCTTTAATTCCTGCACTTTCGTCGGCTGCCATCCTTTGCCGTCGACCCATTGCAGATACACCCGGTAAGGGGTTTTGGTGTCTTTAGCCGTTACGGTCGCCATGGACTTCTGAGGACCGCCATTCCCTTCCATCCACCAGACGGTCATATTGCCTTCAGGAATGCCTGTAGCGTAGGAAGTCGCCTTGATCTTTTCCTGCCAGTCGACCGTCCCTTCGTCATAGACAGATACGTGTTCACCTGTCTGCTCGGTGCCGATCGGCTTCCAGTCAGGATGCACCATCGTTTTTACCACATTGGGGTCGTCACTTTCCTCGACCTTCATCTTACTTTGGTCTTCCCCGTCTAATGCGACAGAATCCTGCTCCTCATCAGAGGACTCGTCTTTCTTTTTCTCATCATCTTTCTTCTTGTCTTCATCTTTTTGTTCATCGTCCGTTTTATCCTTCGAATCGTCTTTGTCATCCATGGAAACGGAGTTGTCCTTTTCTTTCGTCGCCTTATCGCTCTTGTCAGCGCCCTTGGTTTCTGAATTCTTCGGGGCGTCTGTTGTTGCCTTTTCGTCGCCGCCTCCAAGTACGATGGTGCCTCCCACCACGACAATTAATAGAAGTACGATTGCAATCATTATGTTTAACAGTTTATTAGTATTCTTTTTAGATCGTTTGTCTAATCGAGATTGGTATTTCGCCATTTTGTTCCCTCCCTATTATCCTAAACATTTTAACATGATAAGAGGAAAAGAATAAAGCGAAACATTATCCATCCCGGGATGATTCAGCTATAAAGGGAAAAAGGTCACAGAACTCACGGGACATCTCTTCTACTCATGATCAAGCCGGTAGACAGCATCGACGCTGTCCTTGAAGATCGGGTAAATTCCCCCTTCGCCTATGGTCACGTCCATGTTGACGGCCACCAAAGCGTATTTGGGATCTTCGAAGGGAAAGTAGCCTGCGAACCATTTATTATATAATTCGTTTGCTTTCACTCTTTCTCCCCTGTAATTCCCTGTCTGTGCGGTTCCAGTCTTCCCGGCGATGGTATAGGCCGCGTTTTGCAAATAGGGTGCCGTACCTTCCGGGGAGTTCACCACACCCCGCAGGTACTGCTGAAGCTTCATGGCCGTGAAAGGGGTGATCGTCTCACCCTCGACCTTCTGTCTAGGGAAGGAAAACATGTTGGTTCCATTTTGATACTGCACGGAAGAGACGGCACTCACCTGAAATTTCTCTCCCCCCCTGGCAATCGTGGCCATCATATTGGCGATGCCGAGTGGGGTGACGCGGACTTCTTGTTGCCCGATACCTGTTTGGGCAACAAGTTTAGGTTCAGCCCTGTCTCCGTCTGAGGCGAAGATCCTTCCTTCACTCACCTGAAGCTGGGGAAAGCTTTCGTAATGAAAGACATTGCCTTTCCATGCAATGTCACCGATCAGTCCGACCTTTTCTGCATACTCATCGAGCAGGTGGTCATCTTTCTCTGTCAGCTCTTTAGCCAGATCCGCAAATGTGCGGTTACAGCTGACGGCTATGCTTGTCTTAATATTAATGTTTCCGTGAGGCTTTTCGGCTGCCTCGCCACGGATATCTTCATCACAAGGGAAAAGCCTGCGTTCATCCACCAGCCCTTCATCCATGGCTGCAGCTGCGACGACGGTCTTAAATACAGAACCGGGGATCAGCGCTTTCAGCATGAGATTTCCCGCCCCTCCACTGAATGGGTCCCGGCTTTTCATGGCAGGTCTTGATACGCTGGCAAGTATTTCACTCTTTTCAATATCCAGGAGCAGCAGCCCCCCTTTTTGAATATTGTAGGTATCCGCCACTTCTTCCAGTGCCTCCTGCATCCTTCTATCGATGGTCGTTTTCACATTCAGGGGGTAAAAGGGGTTGGCTGGTGCCAGATACTTTACATCCACCCCGAACAATGGGCCTCCCCTTGCATCGACATGATAGATCAGTTTCGCTTCCTCTTCTGCGACCAGCCACTCATCAAAGCTCTCCTGAAGTCCGGACACCCCGATTTTCTGATTGGCGCCCTTCACTTTATCAGGGTAGCGTTCGTGGAATACGTCTGTATTTTCCCCCGTGACCCCTATCAGCTGGGAAGCTGGCACTTCGTCGCTTTTATACTTTTTCGTAAGGGCGAACACTCCCTGTATTTCAAGAGAATTAATTTCCTTCATCTGTTCTTCCGAAAGCCTTAAGGGCTCTTTCCCGCCGAAAACGATCGGCCCTTTCGCTTCCTCTACTTTCGTCCGGATCGTCTCTTGAGGAACATGAAGGATCTCTGCCACTTTGTCCACCGGCCAATCCAGTTGTTTGAGAAATGGAAAAAGGACCAGGACATTTTTTTCTGTATACGTAAGGGGTTCACCATTCCGATCGAGAAATTCCCCCCTGCCTTCATCGATCACCAATGCTTGAGTACGTTGAGCGACACTTTCTTCAAGAAGATTGATTTTATGTTTGGAATAGGATTCAGTCTGGAATAATTGCAATTGCATCAATCTCCCTGAAAGTCCAGAGAGAGCAAGTAATAAGACGATACTGAACAGCCTGATTCGTTTCTGTTTCATTTTGTCACCTCGTCCCCATTGTTGACGAGTTTTATACGAATTAATCATAAAAAAAGAAGAGGCTCTAAATTAGAGCCTCTTCCCGGGTGATCAGCTTACTTCTACAATCTTGACGCTCATTTCCCCGCCTGGAGTCTGAACATTCACTTCAGCGCCTACTTTATGCCCAAGAAGGCTTTTCGCGATTGGTGAATCATTTGAAATCTTTCCTTCAAATGGATCCGCTTCTGCACTACCGACGATTGTGTATGTTTCTTTGTCTCCGTCCGGCAATTCTACGAACGTCACTTTTTTACCTAATTGAACTGTATCTGAATTCATATCATTTTCTTGAATGATCTTCGCATTGCGAATCATATTCTCTAAAGTGGAAATACGTCCTTCAACGAATGCTTGTTCATCTTTTGCTGCATCGTATTCAGAGTTCTCCGATAAATCCCCGAAGCTGCGGGCGATCTTGATGCGCTCGACGACTTCTTTACGTTTAACCGTTTTCAAATTCTCCAGTTCTTTTTCTAACTTCTCTTTACCTTCTGCTGTCATAGGAAATACTTTTTCTGTACTCATGACCCTCTTCACTCCTTTTCTATCTAAGAGCTTCCCGTGCTCTATATGTAAATGTGCTGCGTATGTAAAGGGAGGGAATGGAGGGAGAATTTCTTCTCCCTCCATTCCCTGCTTCTTTACAATGTGGGAAATGGTAACCTTCGCCTATATGTCTTTATCTATGCTATCGTATTACAAAAATGACTTTTGTTCAAGAATTGTTTGAATTTTTGTTACCATTAAATCGATTGCCACGTGATTATGACCGCCTTCAGGGATGATCACATCGGCATATCGCTTCGTCGGTTCGATGAATTGATTATGCATCGGACGGACGACCGTAATGTATTGATCGATGACGGAATCGATGGAACGTCCGCGCTCTTTAATGTCGCGAAGCATCCTTCTGATGATCCGAAGATCCGCATCTGTATCTACGTAAAGCTTAATATCCATTAAGTTACGCAATCTTTCATCTTCTAATACTAAAATTCCCTCTAAAATAATCACATCTTTCGGTTCAACGAGGATTGTATCATCCGAGCGGGTGTGCATTTTATAATCATACACCGGCTTATTGACGGGCTGATGATCCAATAGACCGTGCAAATGTTGAATCAACAAATCATTATCGAAGGCTAATGGGTGATCATAATTGGTTTTCAACCGTTCCTCAAATGGTAGATTCGATTGATCTTTATAATAATAATCCTGCTGCAGCATTAAGATGGAATGACCTTGGAATTGCTCATAAATGGCTTTGGTGACGCTCGTCTTCCCAGAGCCGGATCCTCCTGCTACACCGATCACAACGGGTTTCTGCTTCATAAGTATTAGATGTTCTCCTTTCGCATCATGTTATGGGGATAAACCCTCTGATGCACCTTGAATTTCACAATTTGTAACGGGTGACGGGCAACGTCAAGCTCATTCCCGCGCTCATCCCACATCTTTTCGATAACCTGCGTAAAATTGGAGATTTCAGGACCGAAAAACTCTACTTCCTGTCCGGCTCTAAAATGGTTCCGTTGCTGCAAGGTGACGATCTGGGTGTTTTCGTCGTAGTCCAATACGAGTCCGACAAATTCATAATTTGTATTCTTCTTGTTGTGGACTCCGAACATCTGCTCCTTGAATCCGGGTACCCCTTCAAAGAACGCCGGGGCCGTTTCACGATTTGCGCACTTCTCAAGCTCCTCGAGCCATTCCTTCTGGATCTTGAAGTTTTCCGGGTCTTTACAATATTCATCGATCACTTTGCGGTACACACTTACGACAGTAGCCACATAGTGAATGGACTTCATCCGTCCTTCAATCTTCAGACTGTCGATCCCCAATTCGATCATTCCAGGGATGGATTCGACAAGCTTCAAATCTTTCGGACTCATGGCGAAAGGTGCATCTTCTTTATCATAAAGGGCATTTTCCCCGTCTTCATTCATTTCATATAAATCATAGTCCCAGCGGCATGACTGACAGCAGCCGCCGCGATTTGAATCTCTCGCGGTCATATGGTTGCTTAATGTACAACGACCGGAGTAGGCGATGCACATCGCTCCATGAATGAAGGTCTCAATCTCTATATCCACTTTCTCTTTCATTTCCTGGATTTCTTTGCCGCTTGCTTCACGGGCAAGCACCACCCGGTCCAGTCCTTCTTCTTTCCAGAATTGGACGGCTTTCCAGTTTGAAAGGGACTGCTGTGTACTTAAGTGCACCTCTACATTAGGGGCAACCCTTCTGCATGTTTCAATGATAAGGGGGTCTGCGACAATGATCCCCGCTACTCCCGCTTCCCCAAGTCCACGAAGATAATCTTCAAGACCATCCATGTTCTCATTATGGGCATAGATATTCGTGGTGACATAGATCTTTGCACCATATTTCCGGGCGAACTCCACGCCTTCTTTCATATCTTCAAAGGTGAAATTACCGGCATTTGAACGCAGTCCATATTCCTGCCCGCCGATATAGACGGCATCTGCCCCATAATGGACCGCGATCTTCAACTTTTCCAGATTACCGGCAGGAGCCAGTAATTCAGGTTTCTTCACAATGACACGCTTCCCGTCTACAACCTTTGAAATCGGTTTTTTTACAACCGTGGTCATCATAACTCCTCCGTTCTGATCAATCTCTCGTTCTTAATACACCGTTTCTTTAAAGAAAAATCCAGTATCCAACGGACGATTATCCGGCTGCAGGCTTTTCGCTTCTTCCAGAAACTCATCTTTCTGTTCCTCATATCGTTCTTCATCTTCTGCGCATAAATCCATGGCGTTACGATACAGTTTCGTCACTTCCAGGATATATTCAGAAGACTTCATCACTCCATCGATTTTGAAGGAGTCGACACCCGCTTCCATCATTTCACCAAGCTCATCAATGATGCACATATCATTCGGGCTCATGATGTGCGTGCCGTTCCCATCTTCAAAGATAGGATACTTATTGTGACGCTCCTCATCGTGAAGGAACATATTGCGCTGTTCTTTCCGATTTTCGATTTCCATCACTTTGCCTTGATATTCAAAATAATTCCCGAGCAATGAGCGTTTGGATTGGAACATACAGGTCATTCCATGCACCTGCACCTCGATTTCGACCTCTGCATTTTCCTTCATTTCGATAATGCTATCCATACTTAATTCCCGGGCGAGCACTGCACGCTTCGCTCCTTTTCTGCCCCAATAATTACAGGTGTACCAATTGGTGGCCGTCGTTTCCGTATTCCAATGGAGCTTCATCTCCGGTGCCACTTCACGTGCAGCCATCAATACGGCGGGATCACCGAAAACAATGGCGTCCGCCCCTTGCTCTTTAAGAAATGCAATATAGTCATCGAGTTCAGCGATTTTATCATTATGAAAGAGGGCATTCATCGCCACATATACTTTCTTATCGTGCTTGTGGGCGACTTTGATGGCTTCTCCTACATCTTCCCTTGAGAACTCCCCGGCAAGCCTCAGGCCGTATCGCTCTTCACCGATCATGAAGGCATCGGCACCTGCAGATGCCAATGATTCAATATCGGATACAGAGGCAGGGGTCACAAGAAGTTCCGGCTTTTTCATCGTTGTTCACCTCTTTTTTTACTGATGGCGATTCCGTCACCGACAGGTAAAATACTTGTATCGAACTCTTCATGATTCATTAGCCATGCATTATAATTCTGCAGCTTCTTGACCATGTTCCGGATTCGTTTCTGTTCGACGTGTTCCTCTGCAACCAGTCCTTTGAATAGGACATTATCCGAGTAAACGACGCCGTTTTCTGACAACATACCGGAGTATAGTTCAAAGAATTTAAGGTACTGACCTTTGGCAGCATCGATAAAGATAGCATCATATGGTCCGTGCTTTTTCACTTCCTCGGCAAGCTCCAATGCATCACCGAACAGGGTGACGACCCTTTTGCCATCTTCAGAACGGGAGAGGAACCCCTGTGCTGCTTCGAATCTTTCTTCATCCCGCTCAAGGGTGACGACCGTCGCCTCTTGAAGTGCCCCCGCCATGCGGAGGGCAGAATATCCGATGGCCGTCCCGATCTCAAGGATCACTTTCGGCTGTTGGATCCGCAACATCCCCAGGAGGGCTTCGATACCGACCAGTTCCATGATGGGAACATTGTGTTCCACTGCATATTGCTCCATCTCGGAAATCAGGGCCGGACGTCCTTTCACGATTGATTCTATATAGCCAATCACTTGTTCGTTCATATATAAACCTCACGATCATGTTCATAAATGGTGTCTGTGTAACGCTTCTTTCTTAACATGAAAAGAAGAAAGCCACAATGAGCTTTCTACTTCACACGTTCATCAAGATAACGCCCGTATATAAAAATAACTTGTACTATTTTACCACACAGAGAAGAGGAAAGCGAATGTTTCTTTCCTCTTCTCACCGTGCTATTCTTCTTTATTGGTAATATATTTTGCTTTTTTCTCGTTATGTTCATCCAGTGTTTCGGAATAGTATACCGAGCCGTTGGAAGCAGCCAGGAAATAATAATACTCTGTATCCTCAGGCTGCAGGGCGGCTTCGATTGAAGACAAGCCCGCATTCGCAATCGGACCAGGCGGCAATCCCTTCACCTGGTACGTGTTATAAGGCGATTCCACTTCAAGATCTTTATATACGGTTTTGTCTTTATGCTTACCTAAAGCATATAGGACCGTCGGATCTGTCTGAAGGGGCATTCCTTCTTCCATACGATTATAGAACACACTTGAAATTTTCCCTCTGTCCGCTTTTTCCGTCGCTTCTTCCTCGATCAGGGAAGAAAGGGTGAGGAGCTCATGTGGCGTATAATCGTTTGCTGCCATGGCTTCCTGGTATTGAGCCAATACTTCATTCGTTTGCGCGATCATCTTCTTTAGGATTGTGTCTAAAGATGGCTTCTTTTCATAGAAAGGATACGTCGCAGGATAAAGATATCCTTCCAGCGGTCGTTTGATTTCTTTCTTGAAGATTTCATCTGTTATCAATTCCGGATATTCCTCTTTTAATTGCTCGAGCCATTTCTTATCGTTTAGTTTCTTTTCAATCTCATCTTTTTTATATGGGGACTTTTCAGCGATGATCTCTGCGATCTGATCTAATTGAAGTCCCTCTGGAATGGTAATCTTAAATTCTGCTTTCCTCATGACCTTTCCAGTCTTCAAGCTGTTGACGATTTCATTCAAGGTCATGGAAGGCGTCAAATCATAAGAACCTGCCTGGAACCCTGCTTCGTTATTGAATTTCACGTAATATTTAAAGACCGTTGAATTCTTAACGATCCCTTTGTCCTCCAGGATCTTTCCAATACTCGATACCCCGGAGCCAATGGGAATGTCCACTTTCACCGTTTTCGTATTATCAGGGTCAACCGGTTTCAGGGCAGAATTCACATAAAGGTAGCCTCCAATGGCCGTTCCCCCTATGATAATGACAAGACAAAGAATGACAAGTCCTACTACTTTTCTAATGACTTTGGCCTCCTCTTGCCTTTCAAGCAATTTCTTCATAAGTGTCTCTTTTATCTTTTTCTTTTCTTCCAACGCTTTCATTTCCCCCCTTCGAGCAAAAAAGCGGGCTATCCGTCATGCGTAATTCGACATCATCTCCACTATTATACAATATTTTGCACAAAGTGAAACAGGGACCTGCAAAAAGGGTGAATTTTTTGTCCCTTTTTGCGGTCCCTGTTTCATACAGTCCTATGACGAATGCTTATTCAGTGTCTTCTTCTTCATCAAGGAAAGTGTTTAACATTTCTTCGATCATGTCCCACTCTTCTTCTGTTTCAATCGGCTTTAATTCGCCTTCCTGACCTTCGTCACCAGGCATGAATGCAGATGCATGAATTTCGATTTCTTCTTCATCGTTCTCATCTGCACCAAGCGGATAGTAAAGGACATACGATTTATTGAATTTATCTGATTCAAATGTGAAAAGGACCTCGCATAATTGCTCATTTCCTTGTTCGTCAACTACTGTAATTTGCTTTTCTCCGTGTTCCATGAACATTCACCTCATTATTTTTGGCTGTCAAGATATCCTTGAAGGATCATCATCGCAGCCATTTTGTCGATCACTTTCTTACGTTTCTTCCTGCTTACGTCGGCTTCTAAAAGCACTCGTTCAGCAGCCATTGTGCTCAGTCTTTCATCCCAGTATTTAATGGGAAGGGATAACTCCTGTTGAATCAATTCTCCATAAGCTTTAGACGCTTCGCCACGTGGACCGATCGTGTTATTCATGTTTTTAGGCATTCCAACCACAACGGTATCCACCTGGTATTCATCGGCAAGTTCCTTGATTCGATCCATCCGGAACACACCTTGATCTTCGTCGATCTTAATCGTTTCAATTCCCTGAGCTGTCCAGCCAAGCTCATCGCTGATTGCGACTCCGACTGTTTTAGAGCCAACGTCTAAACCCATTACACGCATCTATTATCCCTCTTTGTGTTGTTTCAAATACGATTTGACTAATTCTTCGATGATCTCATCTCGTTCTAAACGGCGGATGATATTTCTGGCATCCTGATGTCTGGGAATGTAAGCCGGGTCTCCAGATAATAAGTATCCTACGATTTGATTGATCGGGTTGTACCCTTTTTCCTGCAGAGCATCGTGAACCTGTAAGAGCACTTCCTTCACGTCATGTTCGAACGGCTCCTCTGAAAAATCAAACCGCATCGTTTTGTCAAAAGAACTCATTTTTAGCACCTCTCTTTAGGCTTGTCTTTTTGACAACCGAATTGTTAATCGTTACCTCCATTGTACACCACTTTCACACGGAGTTAAATGGATTTGACCCATTCTTCTACAAATTGAAGGGCTTCTTCGACTTTTTCCGGATTTTTACCACCTGCCTGGGCCATATCCGGACGACCGCCGCCGCCTCCACCGCAGCGTGATGCGACTTCTTTGACCAATTTCCCTGCATGATATCCTTTTTCGACTAAATCACTAGTAACTCCTGCAATGATGGTCACTTTATCTTCTCCAGTTGTTGCCAGTACGATCACCCCGGATGAAAGCTTCTGCTTCAGATCATCCATCATCGTGCGCAGTCCGTTGCTGTCACCTGATGCCACTTTTGCAGACAGGACATTCACACCATCGATGACCTTCACTTGATCCGTTAAGCTGCCTGCTTCTATGTTAGACAACTTTGCAGATAATGATTCATTTTCCCTTTGAAGCTCTTTCATCTCACCTAATAATGAGTCTACCCGATTGACTACTTCTTTCGGATTCGATTTCAGTTTCGCTGCAACCTCTTTCAGTTGAGATACCTGATCATTCAATATTTTATACGCATTTTCTGCCGTAACGGCTTCGATTCGCCTGGTACCGGCACCGATCCCGCTTTCAGAGAGGATCTTGAATAGTCCGATTTCAGATGTATTGGATACGTGGCAGCCTCCGCAAAGTTCCAGGCTGTAGTCCCCAATCGATACGACACGTACTTCTGAACCATATTTCTCACCGAATAACGCCATGGCACCCATCTCTTTAGCCTCGGTTAGAGACTTCAGGGCCGTATTCACCGACATTGCCTTCCAAACCTTCTCATTGACGATGGTTTCGATCCGTTCCATTTCTTCTGTTGACACAGATCCGAAATGGGAGAAATCAAAGCGCAGGCGATCCGGTTCAACAAGGGAACCTGCCTGATTCACGTGATCTCCAAGGACGTCTTTCAATGCCTGGTGAAGGATGTGGGTCGCTGTATGGTTTTTCTCCACTTTTGTTCTGGATTCTCTTGAAACCCTGGCAAGGACCTCGGCACCCTGCTCCAATGTACCCTCTTCGACAACTGCCGTGTGAAGGTTTTGTCCATTCGGTGCTTTTTTGACCGTTTTGACGAATACTTTTACGCCATCTGCTTCGATGTATCCCTTATCCCCGATCTGTCCACCGCTTTCTGCATAGAAAGGAGTCTCGTTGAGGATGAACTGGCATTCCTGACCTTTACCGACTTTAGGCTGACGTTCATTGTCCACCAATAATTCAAGGACTGTCGAATTGCTTGTGAGTGTGTCATATCCGACAAAGCGGCTTTCCACTGTAATATCACTCAAGACTCCACCCTGCACCTGCATGCTTCCTACATCCTGGCGGGCAGATCTCGCTCTTTCACGCTGACCTTCCATCTCTCTTTCAAAACCTTCATGATCAACCGTCAATCCTTCTTCTTCTGCGTACTCTTCCGTTAATTCAACAGGGAAACCATACGTGTCATAAAGACGGAAGACATCTTCACCAGGAATCACGTTACTTCCGGAAGACTTTTGCACCTTGACGATGGATGAAAGGATAGCCAAACCTTCATTCAATGTCTCATGGAAACGGTCCTCTTCATTTTTCACCACTTTTTGGATGAATTCTGCTTTTTGCTTCACTTCCGGATAGAAGTCAACCATGATTTCAGAAACGACAGGAACCAATTCATACATGAATGGGCGGTTGATTTCGATCTGTTTGGCAAAACGTACAGCGCGGCGAAGAAGTCTTCTTAACACATACCCGCGGCCTTCATTGGATGGAAGGGCCCCGTCACCGATCGCAAAGGAAACCGTTCTGATATGATCTGCAATGACTTTGAAAGCTACATCAGTATCGTTATCTTTGCCGTAAGACTTTCCTGAAATTTCTTCCGTGGCAGCGATGATCGGCATAAATAAATCGGTATCAAAGTTCGTAGGAACTTCCTGAACGACGCACGCCATTCGCTCAAGGCCCATACCGGTATCGATGTTCTTCTTCGGAAGCGGTGTGTACGTCCCGTCAGGATTGTGATTGAATTGTGAGAACACCAGATTCCACACTTCAAGATAACGATCATTTTCCCCGCCTGGATATAATTCAGGATCTTCGGGATTGTCTCCGTATTCAGGTCCGCGATCATAGAAGATTTCTGTATTCGGACCACTCGGGCCTTCTCCGATATCCCAGAAGTTCCCTTCGATACGGATGATGCGTTCAGCAGGGACCCCAACTTTTTGGTTCCAGATGTCAAATGCTTCGTGATCTTCCGGGTGGATCGTGACAGATAGCTTTTCAGGATCGAATCCGACCCATTTTGCATCCGTGAGGAACTCCCAAGCCCACTCGATCGCTTCCACTTTGAAATAATCCCCGATGGAGAAATTCCCGAGCATTTCGAAAAACGTATGATGACGGGCTGTTTTTCCTACATTCTCGATGTCATTCGTTCGAATCGATTTTTGGGCATTTACGATTCGCGGATTTTGAGGGATCACACGTCCATCAAAATATTTCTTTAATGTCGCTACCCCACTATTGATCCATAATAGGGACGGATCTTCATGGGGAACGAGTGATGCACTCGGTTCTACTCCGTGTCCTTTTTCCTGAAAGAAATCTAAAAACTTCTGACGAATTTCTGCGCCTGTTAATTTGTTCATATCAAGCTTCCTCCTTTATATGTATGGTTAAAAAAGAATACAAAAAAGCCCTCATCCCTAAAACAGGGACGAGAGCTGTTTCTCGCGGTACCACCCTGGTTATGAATAAACATTTGCTTATTCATCCCTCAATACACCTTAACGCGGCCGGACGGCAGGCTTTACCTGCACTCAGGATTAGCATTCCGTTATCCTTCATCTGAAAACCCTTGCAGCCTGGGGGATTTCTCTCTGGAAGATGGACTATAACGTACTCGGTCCTTCATTGCTTTCATGTTATGCGAATACTTGTATATGTTGGATTATAGAAATATTCATGGTATTTGTCAATGATCATTCCCATTTTTCAGTATTGTCATTCTTCATCGTATGAAGAAAATGGGTCCTGCCATGAAATATTGCCACCTTTATGACCGCAAGAAAAGGCACCGCCACGATCATTCCGATCACTCCTCCCACCTCGCCCCCGAGGATCAAAGCCCCCATGATGAAGAGAGGATGCATATGAAGGCTTTTCCCGACGATGAGGGGGGATAAGATGTTCCCTTCCAGGAACTGCAGGACCACGACAAGGATGACCACATAAATCACCATATTCGTGGAAATCGTACTTGCCACGATGGCGGCCGGTACAGCCCCGATGATCGGACCGAAATAAGGGATCACATTCGTCACGCCAATGATCAAGCCGAGAATGAGGGGGTATTTCATACCGATCAGCCATAGGGTGGCGGCTGAAATACCACCGATGATCAAGCAAACCAAGAGTTGTCCCCGGATATAACCACCGAGGGATTCATCCACGTCATGTGAAAATGATATCGCACTCTGCCTCCATTTTTTCGGGGTAAGCTGCCACATGAACGCCTTTACTTTTGTAATATCCTTCAATAAATAAAAGGATACGAAGGGTATGATGGCAACGATGAGCAGACTGTTCATGAACTTCATGACGGTTGCCAGCACCAAAGCCACAAGGCCCGTCACCCACGCTTCGAGTCCGTCTATTCT
Source organism: Rossellomorea vietnamensis (assembly GCF_025398035.1). Classification (NCBI taxonomy): domain Bacteria; kingdom Bacillati; phylum Bacillota; class Bacilli; order Caryophanales; family Bacillaceae; genus Rossellomorea; species Rossellomorea vietnamensis. The sequence continues at coordinate 4,334,921 of NZ_CP104558.1, read as the reverse complement.
CTTCTCAAGCTGGGACTGGATCCCGTCCGGCCATGTGGAAGTCTCACTCTGCACAACCTTCAGCCAGCCCTGATACTGCTCTGTGAAAACCGGCGCGTTCTCCGATAAATCCTTCAGCTGATGAATGACGGCCGGGGTCCCTTTATAGATGCTATAACCCAATCCCCCAAAGAAGAGGACGTAGATAAGCAGAATGGCAATCCCCCTGTGTATGCCGGCTTCATGCAGCTTTTCCACTACCGGATGAAGCAGGTACGCAATGAAGCCTCCTATGAAGAATGGCAGCAGGGAAAAGAATAAGACCTCTAATACCGGATGCCATACAGGCTTCAATAAATAGAGAACATATAGAAATAATGCAAGAATGAGGGCCATCGAAAGCCTGTATATCCATCTTGTATAGGATCTTCTTTCCACCATCCACACCTCCCTCTTTTCTCCTCTAGTGTTTGAAGATAAGAGGTGGTTTTATTCATGGGGATTCATTCACCCTCCCATTGTTCATAAAAAGAACAAAAAAAGAGACTGACCCACAATGAGCCAGTCTCTTTCAGCTGTTAAAAAAGTTTCTTTACTTGTTTACGGATTCGTTTCATTTGTCTCTGACTCATCATATTGGATCTCTGAGAATAGATGGAAGCCGCGACTCCTGCTCCAAAACCAACGATGGATGCAAATGTTTTATTCAAGAAAGACACCTCTTCCTAGCTTAGTCGGCGTTCTTCCTCATCAAACAAGTCATCTAAGGAGCTGAGTGATCCATCCTCTTCCACTTGGTGAGTATGAATGACTCCCTTAGACAAGGAAAGTTCAATATAACATCCCCAACAATAATATTGGTTGATGCCGATCTTTCCGATATCTTTGCTCTGACAATTTGGACACTTCATCGGTATGTTCACCTCAGGGCTTCACCGGATAATGGTGATTATTCCCTACCATCATGTCCAATCAGTGCATGTTTTATACTTGTTTAATGAGTTCTGACGCCCGAACATTGATGCAATATCAACGTTCTTATATAGTGTGGGATATTTTCATGAATTCATAAGGAGTAACCTTTTCCATAGCATCCATTGAATTTTTATGGAGTGGTGACGGACTGCCCGATTTCTTCTTTCACATAATCGATTTCAAATCCGAGATCTTCAAGCATTTTATGGTCCGCTGTCCCGTCCTGTCCGGCTGTCGTCAGGTAATCCCCGACAAAGATAGAGTTTGCCGGATAAAGGCCCAATGGCTGAAGGCTTCGCAGGTTCACTTCACGCCCACCGGATATCCTGATCTCTTTCGTCGGATTGATGAAGCGCACCAAGCAAAGGACCTTTAAGCAATATCTCGGGTTCAGTTCATCCGTTCCTTCAAGAGGGGTCCCGTCGATGGCATGAAGGAAATTGACCGGTATCGAGTCGGCGTCGAGGACCTTCAGGCTATGTGCCATATCCACCACATCCTGCAGCGTTTCTTTCATGCCGACGATGATTCCGGAGCAAGGGGAAATACCTTCTGCTTTTGCCTGCTCTACGGTATTCACCCTGTCTTCATATGTATGGGAAGTGGTGATGTTTTCATGATGGTTAACGGATGTATTGATGTTATGGTTGTACCGGTCCACCCCTGCTTCCTTTAACCTTTTCGCCTGGTCACCCTTTAATAATCCGAGACACGCGCATACTTTCAAGTTATACTGTTCCTTGATTTCTTTTACCGCCGATACAACATGATCCACTTCCCGATTACTCGGACCGCGGCCACTTGCGACGATGCAGTAGGTGCCGACATTCAGTTGATGAGCATTTTCGGCTCCCTTCATGATGGTTTCTTTATCCACCATGCGGTACTTCTCGATCGGTGCATCAGAAACGCTCGACTGGGAACAGTACCCACAATTCTCAGGACACAGTCCCGATTTTGTATTGATGATCATATTTAATTTGACCTTATTTCCATAATAATGTTTCCGGATCACGTACGCGCCGTGCAATAACTCCAGAAGCTCATCATCCGGACTTTGCAGGATGCCTAACGCTTCTTCATTCGTCAGTTCCCTTCCCTCGATGACCTCATCCGCAAGTGTTTTCCACGTTTTCATCTGACAACCTCCCCATTAAGCTGCACGCTTCAAATTTCTGAATGTACTTTTTGACAGAACCGATTTCTCTAAACGGTGAGCCATGACACCTGCACAGACGGCTAAAATGATGTCTTTAGGCAATGGGACGACCATCCATGCCCATGCGAGCTTATAGGTGAATCCTTCCGGAGCTTGTGCCCAGAACTTGTATGCAGCGTACATCCAGTTTGTTCCGACTACGTAATTGACCACCATCCCGACCAGTGCGGCGAAGATATATACCTTGATTCCTTTATGTTTTTCCACGATTTTACCTGTGATATAAGCTGTGAAAATAAACGAAACGATAAATCCGAAAGTCGGGCTCACAATTGAAGACAATCCTGCTCCAAATCGTGCAAATACAGGGACCCCCACGAGACCGACCAATGCGTACACAGTCATGGAAATAGCCCCGATCCTGCTTCCAAGGATCGCCCCTGCTAAAATGGCGAAAAACGTCTGTAACGTAATGGGCACACCGCCCACCACCATAAACGGTACGAATGTGGTGATGTTGGCACCGATCGCCATAAGTGCCACAAACATCCCTGCCAGTGTAAGATCGATTGTCCTTAATTTTCTGTTCATCTGTCTTCCCCCATCTGTCATTTTTTCTACAAGATAAGGATATCGCTTTCATTAAATATATGTCAACTTAAATTTAATTTAAGTTGACAATAAACTTAAAAAAAGTTGATGAATGAAATCGTCATTCATCAACTTTATGCTTTCATGAAATCGTAAGGGCTGATCCCTTCCATTCCAATCATCGGGTCTTCATTCAGCAGGACTTCTTCAATGGGTACGTCCCCCTCTGATGAATCCTCTTCCCCACGACCCTCATGATCCAGTATGACCCTCAGCTTCTCACTCAAGGTCGTTTTCCTGAGAAAATCATCTTCCCTTTCCACTCCAAGCTTGAAAGCGTCCAGCTCCCCGCAGAGAATGAGGAACTGCTTGCTCCTTGTGATGGCCGTGTATAGGAGATTTCTCCGTAACATCCGGTAATAGCTCTTCACGACGGGTAAAATGACAATGGGAAACTCGCTTCCCTGGGATTTATGGATCGAGCAGCAATACGCATGGGTGATTTGCATGAGGTCCTGCCGTGTATATGTGACCTCATTTCCTTCATACGAAACGATGATCATATCCTGTTTCTCCGTATTTTCCTTTGCATAGAAGATCGAAACGATTTCACCGATATCCCCGTTGAAAACATTGTTTTCAGGCTGATTGACCAGCTGAAGGACCTTATCCCCGATCCGGTATTTGACGTCACCGAAGGCGATTTCTTTGCGGGTCCCATCATTACGATTAAAGATTTCCTGTAGAAGTTCATTCAAGCGGTCGATTCCTGCAGGACCCCTGTACATAGGGGCAAGCACCTGGATATCTTTAGGTGAATAGCCCTTCTTCTTGGCATTTTCCACCACTTTCTGAACGACCTCGGAAATCTGATTCGTCCTGCAGGGAAAGAACGAACGATCTTTTTGCTGTTTGGTCAAATCGGCGGGAACCTGTCCCCTTTTCATATAGTGAGCAAGTTCAATGATCGAGGAACCCTCTTCCTGCCTGTATATATCCGTCAACCTGACAGTCGGCACGCTTTCCGAATTCAGTAAGTCCTTCAACACCTGACCCGGACCGACGGACGGCAATTGATCTTCATCCCCGACAAATATCACTTGAATATCATCAGGCAGAGCCTTCAGCAATTGATGGGCCAGCCAGGTGTCGACCATGGACACTTCGTCCACAATCAACAGCTTGCCCTCGATGGCCCGTTCTTCATCGCTCTGAAATCCTTCCTGACCATTCCATCCGAGAAGTCGGTGGATCGTCATGGCCGGCAGCCCCGTGGATTCTGTCATCCGCTTAGCTGCACGTCCTGTAGGGGCCGTGAGCAATACGGGGAACGGTTCATCTTTGTAATCCTTGGGATCCAAAGAACACCCGTGAAGGTCCGCGAACAGTTCCACGATCCCCTGAATGACAGTGGTCTTCCCCGTACCCGGTCCCCCCGTCAACAGGAGCATGGGAGACATCAATGCCGTCTCGATGGCTTCCTTTTGAGAAGGCGCATACTGCACCCCTAGCCTGTCCTCCAGGGCACCCAGTGACAGAAGGAATTCAGACTGAGGGAATTGATCTTTATACTGTGTCTGGGACAATATCTTTTCGATATTGGTCACAATCCCCTTTTCAGAGAAATAGAGGGAAGGAAGATATACCTTCGTCCCTTCACCGATGACTTTGCTTTCTTCCTCCAAGGAAACCAATTGAGTGGAAATGTCCGTGTATTCGATTCTTTCCGGCTGACTTTTCTCAAGGAGCTCTTTCACCGTTACAATGAGTTCCTCCGCTTCAAGATACACGTGACCCTGCTTGACACATGTTTGTTCCAGGGTATATAAGCAGCCGGCTTTGATCCGGTCCGGGTGACTGCCCGTCAAACCAATTTTGGACCCCAATTCATCTGCACGGGTAAACCCGATCCCTTCAATATCCTCCACAAGCTTATAAGGATTCTTTTGAATGATTTCAAGTGCCTGCTCTTTGTAAGCCTGATAGACCTTCATGGAAATCTGGGGACCGAATCCTAGCTCATTCAACATGATCATAACCCGCTCGAGTCCCTGATGCTCGGATAACGTATCATAGATACTCTTCGCCTTTTCCTTTGGAAGCTTTGGAATTTCATCTAGAAGGCTTGGATTTTCGAGTATTTTACTGATCGCATTTTCCCCGATATGCTCAACGATCTTTTCAGCTGTTTTTTTCCCGATTCCTTTGAAGAGATCACTTGATAAATAATGGACGACACCCTGTGTGGTTTGGGGGATTTCTTTCTTGAAATGTTTGGCATGAAACTGCATGCCGAATCTTGGATGCTCTTGGAATCTCCCATAAAATATATAGGTCTCATCTTCATGTATCTTAGGGAAATTCCCGGTTACGACCGCTTCTTTATCCTCATAAGAATCATTTGTTTCATCCACACGGATTCTGACAACCGAATAAAGGTTCTCCTCATTATGAAAAATCGTGACAAGATGCCTTCCTTTTATATATATTTCTTCCTCACCAAACAGCTTTAAAGAGTCTTGCTGGCTCAAGGCAGTGAACCCCCTAACTATTCACTTTGTTCATTTTTAAGCTTTTCGATCATCTTGATTCCATAACCCGCCAGCATATGATCAGGTTGAACCTCAATGGCTTTGTTGAAATACATGAGTGCCGTATCCGCATCATCCTTATGCCCGGCATACGCAACCCCCAGATTGTAATAGGCATCTGCATGCTCCGGATCCGCTTCAACCACTTGGGATAATTGAGTGATCGCTTCTTCATATGCTTCCACTTTCGCAAGACACAATCCTAATTGGAATAGGGCTTCGATGTCTTCTTCATTCAATTCAACGCTTCGCTGAAAGTACGGTAGTGCAAATCTTGGCTGATCTAACTGGAACAGACTCATCCCAAGCATGAAGAATACGTCGCTATTCTCCATTCCTTTGGAGATGGCCTTTTCAAATTGATCTTTTGCTTCGTCAAATTTATTCTCATTGAAGAACAGATTTCCAAGAGAGTAATAAGCTGCTCCTGCGTTTTCATCGACGGAAATCGCCCGTTCAAAAAACTTCTTCGCTTTTTCATTGTCACCAACCGACATCAATACATTTCCGAAATTGATATATCCGACCGGTTCCTTCGGATTTTCTTCGATGGCTTCTGTGAAGAGTTTTACCGCCTCTTCTACTTTTCCTTCTTGTAATAACTCAATGCCTTTTAAATTCTTATCCAATGTAAACACCTCTATATGGTCTATTATTTATGTATGTACTTCCTTTTATCGTTACTAGTATAACATAAGGGAACTCCTGAAATGGAACCCTTCCATGATGAAAAAAGGACTGAGAGAAAAGAGATTCCCTTCTCCTTTTCCCAGTCCTTTTTCTTTATCCGACGTATGTCAGTTTTTTCTCATCTTTAAAGATGGTATCGATCGTTCCTCCACCAAGGCACTCATCCCCGTTGTAGAAAACGACTGCCTGTCCCGGCGTCACCGCGCGAATAGGTTCATCAAAGATGACTTTCACCTTGCCATCTTCCAATGGAATGACTGTGACCTTATTATCATCCTGACGATAACGGAATTTTGCCGTGCATGCGAACTCAGACGATTTCTCTTCATTCGATGTCCAGTGAACATCCGTCGCAAGGATGGAATCGGAATAAAGGGCAGGGTGCTCAAAGCTTTGACCTACGTAAAGGACATTCCTTTCCAGGTCCTTCCCGATGGCAAACCACGGCTCACCTGCTCCACCGATGCCAAGGCCGTGACGCTGACCGATGGTATAGTACATCAATCCATCATGTTTCCCCATCACTTTTCCATCCAGGGTCTCCATCTTTCCAGGCTGCGCCGGAAGATAGTTACTCAAGAAATCCTTGAAGTTACGTTCACCGATGAAGCAGATTCCCGTACTGTCTTTCTTGGTTGCAGTGGCAAGGCCCGCTTCCCTGGCAATTTCACGTACCTTCTTCTTATCGATGCCGCCCAGGGGAAACATCACTTTTTCAAGCTGTTCCTGCCCGAGCTGATTGAGGAAGTATGTTTGATCCTTATTGTTATCGACCCCGCGCAGCATTTTGTATTCGCCATCACGGTACTCGACCTGTGCATAGTGACCCGTGGCCAGATAGTCTGCACCTAACTTCAATGCATGATCAAGGAATGCCTTGAACTTGATTTCCTTATTGCACATCACATCCGGATTCGGGGTCCTGCCGGCTTTATATTCATCCAGGAAGTACGTAAAGACTTTATCCCAGTATTGTTTCTCAAAATTCACAGCGTAGTAAGGAATCCCAATTTGGTTACATACCCGAATCACGTCGTTGTAGTCTTCGGTTGCCGTACATACTCCATTTTCATCGGTATCGTCCCAGTTCTTCATGAAAATCCCGATGACTTCATAGCCTTGCTCTTTCAATAATAATGCAGCTACAGAAGAGTCCACTCCACCGGACATCCCAACGACCACTCTCGTATCCTTTGGTTCTTTTTTCACTAACGCCACCTCCTTGTTTCCGTTCGATCGCCTCATGTAAGACGACCCTCTTATGTTGTTAATCTCTTCACGATGTTTGCGACTTCATGGGCCACTCTCTCAATCTGTTCCTCCGTATTTCCAAGGCCGAAGCTGAAACGGATGGAGTTCCTTGATTGATCGGACTGTTTCCCATACATCGCCACGAGTACATGTGATGGTTCTATCGATCCAGCCGTACAAGCGGAACCGCTTGAAACGGCGATACCTGACATATCCAGATTCATCAGCATGGATTCTACATCCGTGCCGGGAAAGCTTAAGTTTAGCACATGGGGTAATCCGTGCTCAAGGGATCCGTTCTCTTCGAATTGGGTCCCCTTATCAGCCAACGTCTGTCTAAGCAGATTCTTGAGACCGGAGAGCGACGCATGCTTCTCTTCAAGAGAATGCCGTGCAATCTCCACTGCTCTCCCCAGACCCACGATGGCAGGGACATTCTCTGTTCCCGCACGGCGCTTGCGTTCCTGTTCCCCGCCGTATGATCCCGGCTGAAGATCCACCCCTTTGTGGGAATAAAGAAATCCAATTCCCTTGGGACCGTTGATCTTATGTCCTGAAACCGAAAGCAGATCGACCCCCAGATCCCGGACATCGATGCTGGTCAATCCGAAGGCCTGTACAGCATCCGTATGAAAATAGGCCTGGTGATCCTGTAATAATTCACCGATTTCTTTAATCGGCTGCAGGGTCCCCACTTCATTATTCCCGAACATGATCGTGACGAGAATGGTATCATCACGCAGCTCCTTTTCAAGATCCTGAAGCGCTATCCTTCCTGATCGGTCCACAGGCAGGTACGTGACCTCAAAGCCTTTTGATTCCAGGAATTCACATGCATGCAATACGGCATGATGCTCGGTCTGTGTCGTAATGATGTGATTACCCTTTTCCTTATTGGCTTCGGCCGTTCCGATGATCGCTAAATTATCCGCCTCAGTTCCACCACTGGTGAAAATGATTTCATTGTAATCGGCATGGATGCTATCTGCAATGATGGTCCTTGCATGATCCACAAGATGACGAGATGCACGTCCAAATGAATGAATGCTCGAGGGATTGCCAAAGTCCTCCTTCATCACGGCTGTCATTTCATCAATCACTTCAGGATGCATGGGCGACGTTGCAGCATGATCCAGATACACTCTTTCCATTGATTGTTACCTCCTAGATATAGAACATATACGCATCTGATTCACCGTCATCAGAGTGGCTGGCCAAATCTTCAATTGTTGTATTGTCGAGTACTTCTTTAACGGCATCCCTGATCCTGATCCACAGTTCACGCTTTGCCGGTTCCTCGTCCTCGATTCCTTCCACGGGACTGATCGGACCTTCAAGGATCCGGATAATATCCCCCGCTGTAATGTCAGATGGCTCATGGCCCAATACATAACCACCGTACGCACCCCTGATACTTCTGACCAGACCGCCGTTCCGCAGTGGAGCGACAAGCTGCTCAAGATAATGTTCAGACAGCTCATGCTGCTGTGCGATGGTTTTCAGTGAAGTCGGTCCTTCACCATGTCGTTTTGCAAGTTCTATCATAATGGTTAAACCGTAACGGCCTTTAGTTGAAATCTTCATGTCCAGCACCTCTATTATATTTAATAACGTCACATGTTGAGACGGGACGTTTTTCTTCTTATTGACTTTTGTTATTATAGCATATTCGCGCCCTCACTGTGAAAGGGGCGGTTTCATTCTCATTGTGCATCCACAATATTTCCTTAATGGCACTTCCTGTGATAAAGTGAAGGGTACTAGAACGTCAGTTTGGAGAGATGTTTCATGTCGATAAAACCACTTGCCTTTAAGATGAGACCAAGGACCATCGAGGAAATCATCGGGCAGCAGCATTTAGTCGGAGAAGGAAAAATCATCGACCGGATGGTAAAGGCGAAGCAGCTATCATCCATGATCCTGTACGGCCCTCCCGGCATTGGAAAAACGTCCATCGCAAGTGCCATAGCCGGAAGTACAAAGTACCGTTTCAAAACCCTGAATGCCGTGACGAATAATAAAAAAGATATTCAGATCGTAGCGGAGGAAGCGAAGATGTCAGGTAAGGTGATCCTCCTATTGGATGAGGTCCACCGACTGGATAAAGGAAAGCAGGATTTTCTCCTTCCTTATTTAGAGAACGGGATGATCACCTTGATAGGGGCTACAACAAGCAACCCCTATCATGCCATCAATCCCGCCATTCGAAGCAGATGCCAGATTTTCGAATTAAAGCCCCTTTCCATAGAAGAAATGAAAATCGCCCTGACCCGTGCCATTGAAGATGAAGAACGCGGCTTGGGCGGATATTCACTCGATGTAACCGACGAAGCGATTGACCATTTTGCAAGCAGCAGTTTCGGAGATGTAAGAAGTTCATTGAATGCATTGGAGTTGGCTGTACTGTCCACTTCCCCTGGTGACGATGGGGTCATTCATATTGATGTCTCCATAGCAGAAGAGTGCCTACAGAAGAAAAGCTTTTCTCACGATAAAGATGGCGACGCTCACTATGATGTTGTCAGCGCATTTCAGAAATCGATCCGCGGGAGTGATGTGAATGCAGCCCTCCACTACCTCGGAAGACTAGTGGAAGCAGGAGACTTGCCGAGCATTGCACGGAGACTATTGGTCATTGCCTATGAAGATATCGGACTTGCCAATCCCCAGGCGGGACCACGGACACTCGCGGCAGTGGAAACAGCAGAGAAGATCGGGTTCCCGGAAGCCAGGATCCCGTTAGCTAATGCCATCATCGAACTTTGCCTTTCACCTAAGTCGAACTCTGCGATCACCGCCATCGACCTTGCCCTTGCAGATATCCGGAAAGGCAAGAGCGGCGAGGTGCCGGATCACCTGAAAGATGCACACTACCAAGGAGCCAAGGAATTGGGCAGAGGTGTGGAGTATAAATATCCACACAGCTATGAATCGGGATGGGTGGCGCAAACCTACCTCCCGGATAAACTGAAGAAGGCTCACTACTACACCCCGAAAGCCACAGGGAAATTCGAACAGGCCATCGCTGGGGTGTATGAGAAGATAAATAAGCAAAATAAATAGCTTAATGGAAGAAGAGACGGAAGGGTTTTGTTTCTCCTTCCATTTTTTTCTGTGTTAATACCATATCCCCCCTCTCAAACATACATTAGTAAAAAGGCCTGGAGGTGTATGGATTGATCATCATCGAAAATGAATCCACCCCTAAGGATTTGCCGAACCTGACCGCTGTTGAAGAAAACATATTCAGTACATTAAAAGAAAGCCCAACCGAGTATCGGTATCGGAATCTTCCAGAGCTCAAATATGAGCTGAAAGTTAGAGAAAGAATCATTGCTAATGCGAAAAAAATGAATGAAAGTGACGCCACTTTTTCAGCCTTCGAACATTCGAAGTTCAACCCGACATTTTGGACCAAGACCCCTTATGGATATCAGCTGAAGGAATCCAAGCTTCCATCAGAAGCCATTGATGATATCTTCACAAACAGTTCTGCATACAGCTTCGAATGTGTCACAAGCATTGTTCTGCTCTATTATAAGTCCATCCTTGATACGATCAAACCTTCTTATTTCAATGAACTCTACTCACATCTCCTTGTATGGGGCCATAACTATGATGATGATCTTCCGATGGTCACATACAAAGGGCTCGATTATATCCCCGGGGACGTGTATTACTTCTTTAATCCCGATTTTGAAGATCCGATCTGGATGGGTGAAAACTCGGTCTTTATAAAAGAAGACCAGTACTTCGGCCACGGAGTGGGACTCATGACACATGACGAAATGATTGAAGCCCTGAATACACTTCGCAAAAAGGATGCAACGAAGTCCGCCTACCTCCTTGAACAAGTGACACGCCTGAAATTTTCTGATTTATATCGGTACACATAAAGAGGGACGGACTATGATAAGTCCGTCCCTCTTCATGTTCTGCTTTGCTATGCCGCCACATCCCTCTTATTAAAGACGAGGAAGGCAAGCAGCTGGAAGATGATGAAGTAAATGATCAGCATGGTGATGGAAAAGCCCATAGTCATGCCGTCCACGAGTGGTGCTGTAAAGCCTGTGTACTGTGTCAGGTCTGTGTTGGCGAACAGACTGTATTTTGCCCAGTCGAATTTAAGGGCGAGCAGGCTTGTGGCATTGCCCCCGACGAATAGCAGGAATAAAGAAATCCCGATCGCCAGCGAGCTGCTTCTGAACACAGCTGAAATCATAAAGGCCATGGTGGCCATCATCACAATATTGACGGTTTGTAATAAGTACGTCTTGATCAAGTATCCTACGATATTCTGTTCAACCACCTTCCCATCGACAAATGCCAGATGAGTGGACTGATCTGTCCCTCCGAACAATACAAGCCCAAGAAGGAGTGATACGACGAATAATAATAACAACATACTCATGCCGTACAAAATGACTGTAAAGTATTTAGAAAGAAGGATCTTCGTGCGTGAAATGGGGCGGATGAGCAATAGCTTGATGGTCCCCCAGCTAAATTCACTTGCGACGATACCTGCTGCCACGATGATGGTGAATAATCCGACGACCAAAACGATGTTGGCATTCGTTTCTACGAACGTCCAGACCGTTTCTTTGACCTTTGGTTCGATATCGTTCTCAATGCGGTATTCGTTAATCGCGATTCTTCGTTCAGTGTCTTTTTTCATAAATTTATTCAAATTTGGAGTTTCAGCCAACATTTGCTTTTCTGATTCCACCTGTGCTGATAGCTCCTGTTTCCAGTTATTCATTTCTTTCGCTTTCGAATCACTATATTTGGTGAATGCACCTGTCACTCCAATAATGAGAATCAGCAGTCCAAGCATGACAAACGTTCCGACACGCTTGAAGATTTTGGTCCATTCATTTCTAATAAGACTAAGCATGGATGACCTCTCCTTTATCATTTGTAATTTCCAGGAACCTGTCTTCCAATGTTTTGGCGACAGGCATGACGCTGTAAATTTGGACACCCGATTCCACCAGTGCCCGGATGACATCCGGTACTTGTTCTTTTGTCAGGGCCACCTGGACTTGTGATCCCTGGGATTCAAACTTGATTCCGGGATCGAAACCGTTCAGGACGGCTTTGATTTTTTCCACATCGTTGATTTCGAAGTGATAGACCTGTTCGGATCCTTCTACAAAGTCCCTGACTTGTTGTACATCGACAAGCTTACCGGACTGGATGATCCCGATCCGGTCACACATCATCTCCATCTCGGATAATAAGTGACTCGATACGATGACCGCCATGCCCTCTTCCTGTGCAAGTTTTCGGATATACGCACGGATTTCCCTGATTCCCGCTGGATCAAGGCCATTTGTCGGCTCATCGAGAATGAGAAGTTTCGGTTTATGAAGCAGGCATTGAGCAAGTCCCAGACGTTGTCTCATTCCAAGGGAGTAAGTCTTCACCTTATCATGGATGCGATCTGTTAAGCCGACCAGTTCGATGACTTCCTTCATCCGATCATCGGTGATCCCTTTTTGCATGCGGGCAAAGTGCTTTAAGTTCTGATAACCGGACATGAACTTATAGAGCTCAGGGTTTTCGACGATCGCACCCACATCCTTTATGGCACCTTCAAAGTCTTTCTTGATGCTTTTTCCTGAAATGAGGACATCTCCTTTTGAGATATTCATCAATCCCACGATCATACGGATCGTCGTCGTTTTCCCTGCCCCATTCGGTCCAAGGAAACCGAATACTTCCCCTTCGTACACATCGAACGTTAAATTATCAATGATGGTCTTTCCTTTGATGACTTTGGAAACACTTTGTAATTGCACAACCGTCTTCATCATTTCATCTTCCCTTCTGATTTTGTTGTCTTCTTTAACCACTGCAGGACAGATAATCCTTCTGATTCTCTCAGCTCTTCCACCTGGCAATGGCCTTTTATTTCTCCATCCGAGATGATATAGGCTTCATCCAGGATCGCTTCAATCTCATCGATTTCATGGGTGGCTATAATCACGGTCTGATGTCCGAAATCAATATAGGAGAGGAGGCCTTTCACGATCGTGTCCCTCACCATGGGATCCAATCCCGAAAAAGGTTCATCCAGAAGCAGAACCTCGGTATTTCGTGAAAGGGCCAGGACGAGCTTCAGCCTGCCCCGGTTCCCCTTCGATAGGTGCTTGATCTTCTTCCTGCCATCGAGCTCCATGAATGCCACCAGTTCATTCGCCCTCCCTGTATCGAAATCAGGGAATTGAGAGGCGTAGAACCGGATCATCCCTTCAACGGTGAATGCTTCATAAAACATATCAAGTTCCGTCAAATAGGCGACTTCACTAGCCATTTTCCGTGTGACCGGCTTTCCGTTCATTGTGACGGTCCCTTTATTCGGAAGCACAAGCCCTGCAATCATCTTCAATGTAGTTGATTTCCCGCTGCCGTTTGGACCAAGCAGACCATATATCTTCCCCTTTTGAAATTGAAAGGAGGTATCGTTCAATGCTGTTTCCTTTCCATATTTCTTGGTGACACCATCAAATGTCACAACCATCTCTATTCCCCCTCTCTTCGACTCAAATAGTTTTCAACACCCTGGATCATTTGTTCTTTTGTGAGTCCCAATTCTTTCATGTTTCGGATGAAGGACTCAATCACTTCCTCCTGGACCTTTTCATTGAGTATGGTCAGGACATCTTCCTTTTCTGTCACAAATGTTCCTTGCCCTCTCCTCGTCTCCACAATGTCCATCCTTTCTAATTCACTGTATGTCCGCTGAATGGTATTCGGATTCACTCCTGAATGAACGGCCATTTCCCGGACGGAAGGCAGCTTGTCACCAGGGGTCAATTCCTTCCTCACGATTTCACGTATGATGCGATCGGCTATTTGCAGATATATGGGCTTTGAGGCTTTATATTCTTCGGTCATGCCTTACACCTCAACCTTGCGATCTAATAACCTGCAGGAAATGAGGAAGACGATAATCATGATCATTCCTTCAAACAGGAATGGCATGACCGGGAATGGAATCATCTCGGGATCGAAGCCTGCCTTCGCCTCATTAGCACCCACAGAGAAAAAGAATCCGGTGCTCACCTTCACGGTAAGAGTTTCAAAGAAGAATTTCTCCACCCATTCAATGCTCGTCAGTAAGGCTACCACACTTTGATACACAATGATGAATCCCGCAATGAAGATCCACCGTATGTTCTTTATGGAAGGATATTTTGAAAGGGAATGGTAAAGTGTCCACAAAAATATCGTCCATCCGGAAAAGTAGATTCCGACGACCGTCACACCCAGGTTGAAAAGAATGCCTTCTTTGATGGGCCAATAGGAGAATAACGCGTCTTCCTGAAACATGGCCATGGTCAGCATCCCCAATCCATCGACTAACAAGAGCGACAAGGTGGAGTACATAAAGGCAATGATGAGTTTTGATAAAAGCAGCATCAACCCGCTGTAGGGGCTATGAAGCCACAGTTGCGTTTTTCCTTCCACCCGCAGCATGGAGCAGACGATGCCCGGAAGAAAAGCAACGTGGAAAATACCGATCATAATGAGGAATATTTGAGAAACCCCCGGCTCTTTGACAAAATTACCGATCACCAGTCCAATGATAAAAATCAGGAAAACAATGGCGATCCAGCCATAAAACCAAATGCTGGAGGTTTTGAAATCTTTCCAGAGAAGACCTTTAAACGCGTGCATGATTGCATTCCTCCATAATGTGTCATAGTGTTCTAGTTAGATAGTACACTATGACACATTGAAACGTCAATCCTTTTTTAACCATTTAATGGAATTCTCTCTATTCATAAAAAAAAGACCGAATCCCTTATGAGATTCAGTCTTGTTTCCGCAAACGTCCTTATTTATCTTTCACCCTTTTAATTTCAATGTCTTTCAGCAATTGGTTCATCACATGACTCGCTGCAATCAGCCCTGCCACGGAAGGAACGAAGGCGTTGGAAGACGGAGGAAGCTGTGCTTTACGGATCTTCGCATCATCTTTTCCTACTTCCTTCCTGATCTCTTCACGGATGACGATAGGACTCTCATCAGAGAAAACCACCGTCACGCCTTTTTTGATTCCTTCTTTTTTCAGGCGGGTGCGGATCACTTTGGCAATTGGATCTGTATGTGTCTTGCTGATATCAGCAATTTTGAAGCGGGTCGGATCGGTTTTATTCGCCGCTCCCATGCTCGCGATCAATGGAATATCCCGCTTCAGACATTCTTTCATTAAATGAATTTTATAGGAAATCGTATCAGAGGCATCAATGACGTAATCAAGTCCCTGAGCAAAGAATTCCTCATAGGTTTCTTCCGTATAGAACATTTTCAACGCGATGACTTCACAGTCTGGATTGATGTCCATGATGCGGTCCCTCATCAGATCAACCTTTGGCTGACCCACAGTAGAGAGCAATGCATGCACCTGACGATTTACGTTCGTGATGTCCACATCGTCTTTATCCACTAACACTAAACGACCTACACCGGAACGGGCTAACGCCTCAGCTGCAAAGGATCCCACTCCCCCGATTCCGAGTACGGCCACTGTACTATTTTTAAGGGTTTGGAGACCTTCCTTACCGATCGCTAGTTCATTTCGAGAAAACTGGTGTAGCAAAATAATCAACTCCATTATAAGTATTCAACTAGGTTTATACTGAATTAGAATAAAGGATAGGGGACCGAAAATCAACATGAAATGTTGTCCTTCTCTTTCGTTTACCCCATTAAGGGAAGTTTTAGTCCCAACAAAAAAGCCAGGCTGCTGTGAGCCTGACTCTTCTTTTTATTAGAAATCATTTATTGGATTTGTTTGGACGAGTCCCAATCGTGCCGCCGCCATCATTTCCTTCGTTTTGAACCCGCTCTCGGCAGGTGGGTGCTTTATTCCACTATTTGTTAGTCCCCGGCACGGGGCATGAACGCCTAGCGGAAACATCAAGCTCCCGAAGTTTGAATTGTTCGGTCAAAACTGTTAGGTAAAAACGTCGTACACATCAGGACTCGTTTGTGATTGTCTAAATAATATCACACCACCAGGATGATTTCAACGAATCACCCCCGGTATTTACTTACATTATTCTACATCGAGTGACAAAGATAATTCTTTCAATTGAGCTTCACTTACTCCACCCGGTGCGTCTGTCAGTACACAGCTTGCACTTGCCGTTTTCGGGAACGCAATCGTATCACGGAGATTCGTGCGGCCTGCAAGAAGCATCACCAAACGGTCCAGTCCAAGGGCAATCCCCCCATGTGGAGGCGTTCCGTATTCGAAGGCTTCCAATAAGAAACCGAATTGTGCTTCCGCTTCTTCTTTCGAGAATCCAAGAACCTTGAACATTTTTTCCTGAATATCACGCTCGTATATACGGAGTGATCCGCCTCCAAGTTCGTATCCGTTCAGGACAAGGTCATACGCTTCCGCGCGAACAGATGCAGGGTCGGTTTCAAACAGTTCAAGATCTTCCTTCACCGGCATCGTGAATGGATGGTGGGCTGCATAGTAACGGTTCTCCCCTTCGTCAAACTCGAGGAGCGGCCAGTCTGTCACCCAAAGGAAGTTGAATACCGTTTCATCAATCAGCTTTAAGTCCTTCCCTAATTTCAATCGAAGGGCTCCAAGGGCGTCTGCAACGACTGATTTCTTATCTGCCACAAACAGCAGCAAGTCTCCTGCTTCCGCATTCGCAGAGGTTGAAATCGCCGAAGCATCGTCTTCGGTCACGAATTTGGAGATCGGGCCTTTCAAGCCTTCCTCTTCAACCTTCAGCCAGGCAAGTCCCTTTGCTCCGTAACGGGAAACGAACTCAGTCAAGCCGTCAATGTCTTTACGGGAATACTGTGATGCGCCGCCTTTCACATTGATCAGCTTCACTTGTCCACCGTTTGCGACAGCGCCGGCAAATACTTTAAAACCTGATTCCTTGACAATTTCGGATACATCGATCAGCTCCATGCCGAAGCGTGTGTCCGGTTTGTCAGAACCATAACGGCTCATGGCATCGTCATACGTCATTCGAGGAATAGGTAATGAAACGTTTACGCCTTTCACATCATTCATCAGCTTCTTCATCATATCTTCGACAAGTGAAATGATCTGTTCTTTATCCATGAAGCTCATTTCCATATCGATCTGTGTGAATTCAGGTTGACGGTCTGCACGAAGATCTTCATCACGGAAACAGCGGGCGATTTGATAATAACGGTCGAATCCGGAAACCATCAATAGCTGTTTAAAGATTTGTGGTGACTGTGGCAGGGCATAGAATTCCCCTTTATGAACCCGGCTCGGAACGAGATAATCACGTGCCCCTTCAGGCGTACTCTTTGTTAAGATCGGCGTTTCCACATCGAGGAAACCGTTGTCGTTCAAGAAACTGCGGAATGATGTCGTTACATTGTGACGCATCTTGAAGGTTTCCATCATCGCTGGACGACGAAGGTCTACGTAACGATATTTCAGGCGGACATCCTCAGACACTTCCATCTGGTCATCAATCATGAACGGTGGGGTTTTCGCTTCATTGATGATTTGAACCTCTTCGGCGTGGATTTCCACTTTTCCGGTTTTCAGGTTCGGGTTCACCGTTCCTTCTCCCCTTGCCACGACCGTACCCGTGATACTTAGGACATATTCATTACGGATTTTCTCTGCAAGGGAAAGGGCCTCTTCCGATAAATCCGGGTTGAACACGACCTGAACGATTCCCTCTCTGTCACGCAGGTCGATGAAAATCAATCCTCCCAGGTCCCTTCTCTTTTGCACCCAGCCTTTGATCGTGATTTTCTCACCGATGTATGTTTCTGTTATGTCTCCACAATATGCGGTTCTTTTTGTCATCATGTTCTCCTCCTAATCAAATCAACGCGGTCTATTTACCGAGCTTGCTCTTTACATTGTCAACCAACTGATCCAGGCTCACTTCTTCCTGTTCACCGGTAGCCATGTCTTTCAGATTGATTTTATTTTCTTGTAATTCATTATCACCGATGACGGCCACATATTTCGCTTCATAACGGTCAGCCGCTTTGAATTGGCCTTTCACCTTGCGATCCAGATAATCTTTCTCTGAAGAAATCCCTGCAGCTCTAAGGTTGTGAAGAAGCTTGACAGCATAATCTTTCGCGTCATCACCCAATGATACGATGAAGCACTCGACTCCCTGTTCGATCGGGAGTTCGACCCCTTCTGCTTCCAGAGCTGAAAGCAGCCTTTCGATACTGAAGGCGAATCCGATTCCCGGAGTCTCAGGACCTCCAATCATTTCAACCAGTCCGTTGTAGCGTCCACCGCCGCAAAGAGTGGTAATGGCCCCGAAGCCTTCTGCATCACTCATGATTTCAAAGGCTGTATGGTTATAATAATCGAGCCCCCGTACAAGGGTGGGATCGACTGTAAATTCCACGTCCATGCCTGAAAGGTGTTTTTGGACTTTTTCAAAATACTGCTTCGATTCGTCATTTAAGTAGTCGAGAATCGATGGTGCTGTAGACATCAACTCATGATCGCGGTCTTTCTTACAGTCAAGGATTCTGAGCGGATTTTTCTCCAGGCGATTCTGGCAATCGCCACAGAATTCATCGATCCTCGGTTTAAAGTGATTGATCAATG
Source organism: Rossellomorea vietnamensis (assembly GCF_025398035.1). NCBI lineage: Bacteria > Bacillati > Bacillota > Bacilli > Caryophanales > Bacillaceae > Rossellomorea > Rossellomorea vietnamensis. Next base: position 4,316,080 of record NZ_CP104558.1, on the reverse strand, counting down.
CTTCTCTGTGTGCATTCCTGCTACCCGCATCACCGAGACTATTAATGACTAGCTTTAATTGTGTCAGCCCCAGTTTCTTGTAGATTCCCATTGCAAGGGAAATCACTTCTGCATCGATGGCAGGATCCTCACTTCCGAGAGCTTCTACGCCAAATTGAACAAATTGACGGTAGCGTCCGGCTTGAGGTCTCTCATAACGAAACATCGGACCCGAGTAGAAGAGCTTCGTCGGCTGATTCGGGTGCCCGAACATTTTATTCCCTACAAAGGAGCGGACAACAGAAGCGGTCCCTTCAGGTCTGAGCGCCAGGCTTCTGCCTCCCCTGTCTTCGAACATATACATTTCTTTCTGGACGATATCCGTCGTATCCCCCACTCCACGGGTGAACAGTTCACTCGCCTCGAAAATCGGGGTGCGGATTTCTTTATACTGATAGTTGTAACAAAGGGTCTTTGCCACTTCTTCTACATACTGCCATTTTTCCACTTCACCAGGCAGGATGTCCTGTGTACCTCTTGGAATCTGAATGGACAAGATGATTTCCTCCTTTTATCGTGCACGTTGATCTTTATGTACATAAAAAAGCCCTCAGTCCCTTGTATAATATACAAGGGACGAGAGCTGTTATTCCCGTGGTGCCACCCTAATTGAAGTCTATGAAAGACCTCCACTTAGCCAGTTAACGCCTGGTACGTCCATCTCCTACTAACAAATCGTTTTCAGAGAGAAACCTCCTGAGTGTTCATTCACTAAGTCACATTGTAGAAATGCTCTCAGCCAAGGCATTTCCTCTCTTTACACGCGGGGGTTAGCTACTATGCTCGATCAACGGTTTTTGTAAATGTTATTTTATTTGTATAATGATACGGTTGGCGCAGGTACATGTCAAGAGGTTAAAGAAAATTTCGTCAGGATCGCTCCATTTTCTTTTTTAACAATTTCACTTCCCGTAATGACAATCCGAATTCGGAAGCAAGTTCCACGTTCAACGCATCTTTTTCACGTTCTAAAAACTGATGGAAATCGACTCCAAATAACTGGTTATCCCCATTTGCGCTCATGAATCCTTTTTCACTCGACCTCACGTACACTCATCCTTTCAAAAACAATTCCTACCCTTATCATTTCCAATTACCTATTTTTCTTTCGTTTTAGAGGGATTTTATTTTTTTTATCGTATTAAAACCATAAGGATTTCTTCAGGAACACCCCTTCTTCTAAAAAAAGTGACAGATGGTGTTCAACACTTGAGCAGGAAAATCCGATATTACTATGGGTGTTTGTATTTCTTACAGGAGGTGACGAAGATTAAGAAAGTAATCGCATCAATGTTGATTGTGCTCCTGATGCTCCCGATGCAGCCCTTCATGGATCAGGCACAGGCTGAAACCGGAAAGGTCACGATCAGTGTCTCGACCCTTAATGTCCGGACAGGACCGGGACTGAGCTTCCCCGTATTGACAACGGTACATAGGGGGGAAGAGTACAAAATAGTAGACACGCAAAAGGATTGGTATAAAGTCGAAACAAATAGCGGGGACGGCTGGGTGGCCGATTGGCTCGTGACAGTGGACAAGTCTGTTTCCGCTGATCCATCCCCTAAAGGTGGCAAGGTGAACACAGACGGTCTCCGCGTCAGAAGTGGCCCCAGTACTTCAGACGACGTCGTGACGGTATTACAAAATGGAGATACTGTAACTGTAATGAAAGAAGATGGAGACTGGCTGAACATTGAATCTGGAACCATCAGGGGATGGGTCCACCGTGATTACATAACAGGATCAGAAGCCGCCCAAGGAAAAAAAAAGGTGAACCAAAAAGGAATCGTCACAGATGACGCCTTGAATGTCCGAACCTCACCATCCCTCCAAAGCACCGTCCTCGGCGTATTGAATAAGGGGGATGAGATAGAGGTGACCGGGAGTGTTTCCGGTTGGTATGAGATCCGGTTCGGCGACGAGGTTGCATGGATCAGTGATTCATACGTAGAGTTCTCTACCGGTTCTGATGAAGTTGAAACAAGCCAATCCGAAGAGGAATCATCCTTCGATGGAGAGTTGGTCGGTATCATTTCGGTACACGGTCTCAATGTCCGTGATGAAACTTCCCTGAACGGCCGGATCGTCGGTAAAGTATCCAAGGGTGAGAAATTCACATTGTTAAAAGAGAAAAATAATTGGTATCAAATCAAGCTCCCGAACGGAGATAAAGGGTGGGTTGCCGGGTGGTATGTTCAGAAAACGGTGACAGCCGCCGCCCATGAAAGCAACAGTTCAAATGAAAACATCACGATTCTTTATAACGGCACGAATATCCGCAGTGAAGCAAACACCCAGGCAAGTGTGGTCAAACGAGCTTCAAGCGGAGAATCTTACGGGGTAAAGAGCAAGGATGGAGACTGGTATGAGGTGGAATTAGCCGATGGCAGTGCCGGGTTTGTAGCCGGTTGGGTCGTTTCGGTCCGCTCTGCATTAGGTGAAAACACGACGCCAGACCGCAAGAGAAGCGGTGGTCTGGAAGATAAAGTGATCGTGATCGATCCCGGGCACGGAGGAAGGGACAGTGGTACTACGGGGGCAAGTGGTACACTTGAGAAGCTTCTTACCATGAAGACAGGCGAACTTCTTGCCGAGAAACTGAAAAGCGCTGGCGCAAAGGTCAAATTAACAAGAAAAACCGATGAATATGTATCGTTGCCATCAAGGGTATCATTATCCCATTATAATCAGGCAGACGCCTTCATCAGCATACACTTTGACAGCATTATGGATTCTTCCATTGCGGGTCATACGACTTACTACTATCAGGATCAGCAAAAAGAGTTGGCAGAAGAGATCCACGGTAGTCTCTCGGATCGATTACCCACATCAGACCGGGGTGTCCGCATCGGGGATTATCATGTCATCCGTGAAAACAACCGGCCAGCCGTCCTGTTGGAATTAGGATTCCTCAGCAATCCATCAGAAGAAGCCAATGTAAATACTCAATATTTTCAAGATTTGGCTGCGACGGCCATCTATCATGGTTTAAGTGATTATTTCACAGAGTGATGCCCATTCACATAAAAAGGCTGATTCCGGTAGTGGAATCAGCCTTTTTATCAGGTTTTACTTTCGATCAAAAGTGTAACAGGACCATCATTCGTCAGATTCACATCCATCATGGCACCAAAAACGCCTGTTGCCACCTTCACTCCTTTTTCCTCGAGGACCTCATTGAAATAATCATAGATCACTTCTGCATGGTCGGGTTTGGCTGCATTCATGAAATTCGGCCTTCTTCCCTTACGCACATCGCCATACAAGGTGAATTGGGAAATGGACAGGATCTCTCCCCCAACATCAAGGAGTGAATGATTCATCTTCCCCTCTTCATCTTCAAAAATGCGGAGATTGACCACTTTGTCTGCCGCATAACGGGCATCTTCCTGTGTATCTTCATGGGTGATCCCCACAAGCAATACAGCGCCTGATCGGATTTCTCCCTTTACTTCTCCATCGACCGTGACGGAGGCTTCTTTACTTCTCTGCAGTACAACCCTCATAAAGAAATCTCCTTTAGTTCATGATTCGTCTTACAGCATATATATCTGAAATCTGCTTGATTCTCTCTACGACTTTGTGAAGATGGGAAATGTTTTGAATCGAAATGGACATGTTGATGGTGGCCACTTTGTTCCGATCCGATTTCCCGCTCACAGCCGATATATTCGTCTTCGTTTCATTCACCGCCTGAAGCACTTCATTCAGGAGCCCTCTGCGGTCATAGCCGGAGATTTCAATATCGACATTGTATTCCTTACGGTCATTCCCGTCACTTTCCCATGATACGGGAATGAGGCGCTGTTCCACTTCATCCGCCATGACATTCGTACAATCCGCACGATGCACTGAAACGCCGCGGCCCTTTGTTATGAAGCCGACGATTTCATCCCCGGGAACCGGGCTGCAGCAGCGGGACAGGCGGATAAGGAGATTGTCGATGCCTTCAACCTGCACACCCGCATCTTTTTTGCGCTTGACGGGTTGAGCATTCAATTCCTTCATCGTTTCTTCCAGGTTATCTTCCTGTTCCCTTTTCTTCCGGTGTTTTTCCGTAAGCCGGTTGGCGATTTGAGCCGCTGTGATCCCGTTATAACCGACGGCTGCGTACATATCATCTTCATTTGAGAAATTGAATTTCTCCGACACACGCTTGATGTTTTCCGGATTCAGGATTTCCTTCACATCGAAATCCTGATTCTTGATTTCTTTTTCGACCAGCTCACGGCCTTTTTCAATATTCTCTTCCCTGCGCTGTTTCTTGAAGAACTGCTTGATTTTATTCTTCGCCTGGGAAGTCTGGGCAAGCTTCAGCCAATCCTGACTCGGGCCATACGAATGCTTGGACGTAAGGATCTCGATGATATCCCCCGTTTTCAACTTGTAATCGAGGGTGACCATCTTCCCATTGACCTTGGCACCGATTGTTTTATTGCCGATTTCCGAGTGGATCCGGTATGAAAAATCGATGGGGACGGAACCGGATGGCAATTCCAATACGTCTCCTTTAGGCGTGAATACAAAGACCATATCGGAAAACAGGTCGATCTTAAGAGATTCCATGAATTCTTCAGCATTGGCCGATTCATTCTGGAACTCGAGTATCTCCCTGAACCAGGAAAGCTTCTTCTCGAACGAAACGGGTTCGTTCACTTCTTTCCCTTCTTTATACGCCCAGTGTGCCGCTACCCCGTATTCAGCAATCTGGTGCATCTCAAGCGTCCTGATCTGTACCTCCAGGGGATCGCCTTTGGGACCGATGACCGTCGTATGAAGGGATTGGTACATATTCGGTTTCGGCATGGCAATATAATCCTTGAACCTTCCGGGCATCGGTTTCCAGCATGTATGAACGATTCCGAGTACAGCATAGCAATCCTTGATGCTGTCTACTACAACCCGTACGGCTAAGAGGTCGTAAATTTCATTGAATTGCTTGTTTTGCAGGGCCATCTTACGATAGATACTGTAAATATGCTTAGGGCGTCCAGAAATTTCAGCCACGATTTTTACATCGCCGAGCTTATCTTTCACTTCATTGACGACTTCCTCTAAATACTGTTCACGCTCCGCACGCTTCTTCTTCATCAAATTGACGATTCGATAATACTGTTGAGGATTTAAATACCGGAGCGACGTATCTTCCAATTCCCACTTGATCTTTGAAATCCCCAACCGATGGGCCAAAGGAGCGAAGATTTCAAGTGTCTCATTTGCTATTCTCCGCTGCTTCTCCTGTGGTAAATGTTTCAGGGTTCTCATATTGTGGAGGCGGTCTGCCAATTTAATCAGGATGACCCGGATATCCTGTGCCATCGCCACGAACATTTTCCGGTGATTTTCAGCCTGCTGCTCTTCATGGGATTTGTATTTAATCTTCCCTAACTTTGTGACCCCATCAACGAGCATGGCCACTTCAGCATTGAACGCTTCTTCAATTTCACCGAGGGAAATGCCTGTATCCTCGACTACATCATGAAGAAACCCTGCAGCAACGGTTGCTGGATCCATCTCCAGATCCGCCAGTATCCCTGCCACCTGGATGGGATGGATGATGTAGGGTTCACCGGACTTCCGGTACTGCTCACTGTGGGCATCCCTTGCATACTCGTATGCCTTCTGGACCATTTCCACATGCTCATCGTTTAAGTATGCTTTTGTTTTATCAATAACCTGTTCCGGGGTTAGTACTTGATCTTTAGCCATGATCAAAATCACCTTTGTATTTTAATATAGTTCACGATTATTCCATTTTAATGATTGTTACTATTATCAAAAAAAAAACAGCTTCTGTAAAGGGTTTAGCAGAAAATTCTCAGAATCCAACTGTTTTTGTCGATAAATGTCGATTCTATTCTTCTTTAAATTAAAAAAATAAGGGCTGACACATTAACCAGTTGTCAGTCCCTTATTTCAGTATATCACACATTCCATACGTTTATCAGATTTGATAAAGGTAATTAGTATTGCATTAACGTCATAATATCGTAGTTCTCAAGTTTGTCGCGGCCGTCAAGGTACGTAAGTTCAATTAAGAACGCAGTCCCTGCAACGATTCCACCGAGTTCTTCCACAAGCTTGATCGTTGCTTCGATCGTTCCACCGGTTGCCAGTAAATCGTCCGTGATCAGGACACGCTGGCCGGGCTTGATGGCATCTTTATGGATGGTCAAAGCGTCTTTACCGTACTCAAGGCCGTATTCCTTCTGGATTGTTTCACGTGGTAATTTACCAGGCTTACGGACAGGGGCAAAGCCTACACCAAGGGCATAAGCGACTGGGCATCCGATGATGAATCCACGGGCTTCCGGTCCTACAACCAGGTCAATCTGCTTTTCTTTTGCATATTCGACGATTTGGTCTGTAGCATATCTATAAGCATCACCATTATCCATAAGGGTTGTGATGTCTTTAAACTTAATCCCTTCTTTTGGCCAATTCTCAACGATTGTAACATATTGTTTTAAGTCCATGCTTCTACTTCCTCCTCAATTGTAACAGACTCTTCTATCCTTTCATTAAACCAAGTCTTCAACTCTTGATAGGAAGAATATAACAATTCGTTTTCAAGCTCGTATTGTTGTTGTTTCTTCTGATATGTTCGAGATTCAGAAAGATCTTTCTTGGTTTTCGCAGGATTAAGAGAAATAAATCCATTGTCTATTGTAACAAACTTCAAATCAAAAAACACCTGTGACATGAAATCGATTGTTTCTTTTGACCAGCCTTTGTATTTGGCCAGGTCATCGCCATGCTTATTGACATCGAACGAGCCCCGTTTGGTTAAAAAGCCATAGTACCATTTGAAATGGTCCCGGGTCGGCATCGTACTGAAGAAATGATCTTCTTCCTGGAAGAAATGAGCATAGATCCGGTGAGGACGCCCCTTCTTCAAAAGCTCTTCAAGTAAAGGCTTGGAATTCGGCAGATCCAACAGCACAAGGCTCGCCTTCTCCGTTGATAACCCATCAAGCGTCGCGCTTTCCTCAAGGAGGATGATTTCATCTTTCGGCAGGTTCAGTTTGTCCAACGTGGATGGATGGAAACAAACCATCTTCTTATTTTCTTCAGGGATGAGTGCGTTCCATTTGTGGACCTGCTTAATTCCACGCACATCGAATAATTGCCAATGATCGATTTTCACATCATGTAAAAACACCTGGGGCTTCTTGCGGTTGTTCCACTCATTGATGGATAATTCACCAATGACGGACGCATTCGAAAAAGGCGTCATGTGGTCGGCCAATTCCCCGAGTCCAAATCCTACTCCATCAAGTTGGACTCCTTTGTCCTCCAAAACGAGCTTCAGATGATTTTGGGCAGACCCGATCTTTTTATAGTGCTCGATGCTCACATCATCCATGATCCACTTGGGCTTAGGATTCTTCATCCCAAAAGGTGCCAAAAGCTGAAGCTTTTCAATCGACTCAACAGAGATTTCGTCCATAGTTACAGGAGCATCGAGTTGTGTGACAGGTATGAAGTCTTCAGGTGTCAACTCCGTACCCGCCAGTTCATTCAACCGGCTTCTCAACTGAGCTACATCGTCTAATTGCAGCGTCATTCCGGCAGCCATCGGATGTCCTCCGAAGTGGGGAAGGATATCCCGGCAGGTTGAAAGATTTTTAAATAGATCAAAACCAACGATGCTTCTCGCAGACCCTTTCGCCGTCCCTTTTTCAGAGTCGTAGCTGAGCACGATGGTCGGTCGGTAAAACTTGTCGACAAGACGGGAAGCCACAATCCCGACAACTCCCGGATTCCAGCCTTCTTTTCCGATGATGAGCACATGGTTATCCTTCAGCGGGAAGTCCCGCTCCACCATCTCAACGGCTTCCTCGGTCATTTGGGCGACGATCGCCTGTCTTTCTTTATTTAAGCCGTCTATTTCCTCTGCCAGTGCCTTTGCCTCTTCTTCATCTTCTGTAAGCATGAGGTCAACGGCAGGATCGGCATCACCTAAACGACCGACGGCATTGATCCGTGGAGCGATCATAAAGCCGACCGTCTCTTCCGTTATTTCATGCTGCTTCGCATTGGCGATTTTGCATAAAGCTTTGATCCCCAGTCGGTTTGAGGCCCGGAGCCCGGCAAGACCCCGTTTAGCCAGAAGGCGGTTTTCCCCTCGCAAGGGAACTAGATCCGCAATGGTTCCAATCGCGGCAAGATCCAGTAAATGGGTCGGCAGCTCACCATAAAGGGCATGGGCCAATTTAAACGCCACCCCCACCCCTGCGAGTTCTCCAAATGGATAGGCAACTTCTCCTACCTTTGGATGCAGTAGAGCATAGGTTTCCGGTAACTCGGGGCCGGGTTCATGGTGGTCTGTAATGATCAGATCCATCCCGAGATCTTTCGCGAGTTTAGCTTCGTTCACGGCAGAGATCCCTGTATCGACCGTGATGATGAGCGAGAATTCCTCATCCTTCGCCCAGCGGAATGCCCCTTCATTCGGGCCGTATCCTTCATTGAACCGATTCGGGATATAGAATTCCACCATGGCGCCCAAATCCCTCAATACCGTCATCATGACCGATGTACTGCTGACTCCATCTGCGTCATAGTCACCGTAAACGAGAATTCTTTCCCCGTTTTCGATGGCTTTATGGATCCGTTCCGTTGCTTTTTTCATATCTTCAAATAAAAATGGATCGTGAAATGAATCGCCTGAATCAAATAAAAAATTCCGGGCTTCTTCTACATCATCCAAATCACGATTTATCAATAATTTCGCTACAAGCGAAGGTACTTTTAGTTCATTTGCCAATTCTGCTATTTTATGTTCATCTGTTTCTGTCAATATCCAACGTGTTTTTGAGTTTAACATACGTTCACCCCTCAGCCTTACTCATTATACAAAAGTGAGGGGGTTGTTTCAATCTTAATGAAAGTCTGTGAAGAGGATGTAGGATGGGTGGACGTGGTTTCAATATGGCCATGGGTGGAAATCCAGCCGTTTTTGATGAAAAACCAGCCGAAATCGGGAAAAATCCAGCGGGTTTACGCCATTATCCAGCCGTTATGGTTGAAAATCCGGCCGAAATCCAACAGAATCCAGCCGAATTACATATTTATCTAAAACCAATCAAACGCCCCAGTCCAAAACAAAAAAAGCCCGGCGGCAAAAGCCACCAGACTCAATTATTCTCCCACTTCCCCTACGGAATCCGGAGCGCGTTTTTTTAAGGGGATATCTTCAGTCTTTTCTTTATGCATCCCCTCTGTCTGTTCCCTCAATAACATATTTTCCTTTTCGAGGGATTTGACCCTGCGCTGGACGACGAATAACCGGAACAGCCCAACGGAGCCGATGATGATACCGCCCATCAGGACAGATCCGAGAATAACTAATATAAGAGGCCAGTCGGATTCACCGAACAGATAATTGACGGTGACCGGGTCGACGTTGATGACTGCAAATATTGAAACCACCAGCGCAAAGAAAATACCCAATAATAATGTCCATTGAAACTTCATGAGACTTCCCTCCCTTTACGTTAAGTCTATTTGATCATCACTTTCTTCAGAAGCAGGATTGAATGGATTGATATGAATGAATACATCATTCACATTGGATTCCTTCAGAAGCTTCTCTTTGACTCTCTTCCCGACACGATGACCTTCCTCTACCGTCATGTAAGGATCGACACTGATTTTCAAATCGATGATCACATAGTGTCCGTGTTCCCTTGCATGAAGCTCGTTGATTTCCTTCACTTCCGGGACGGTCTCCACGATTTTTCGAAAAGGCAGTACATCCTCGTCATGCATGACGTGATCAAGGGTCGTATGTATGGATTCCGCCCCCAGATGCCAAGCCATCCTGAGGACAAGCAGGGAAACGAATATTCCTGCAACAGGATCCGCATAAACAAGCCAGCCGATATCGAACTTCCCGCCAAGGATGGAGGCCGAGATCCCGACCAGTGCTGCGATGGAAGAGAACACATCCGAACGATGCTCGTATGCATTCACGATCAATGCATCACTCTTTAACCTTTTACCCAAACGATATTTGTATTGAAACATCGCTTCTTTCACGATGATCGAGAAGATGACGGCATAAATCGCAATCGCTGTCGGCGGGGTGAGAGGGTGGAAAAAGGATTCAATCGATGATTTCCCAATTTCGATCCCCACAAGGAACAAGAGGACGGCCACGATGATTGCCGCAATGGACTCCGCCTTTCCGTGACCATAAGGATGGTCCTGATCGGGGGGCTGCTTGGCAGCACGTAAACCGATAAAGACGGCAAGGGATCCTGCTACATCCGATGCAGAGTGAACCGCATCAGCAATCAGCGCCCGGCTGTTCCCCATGATGCCTGCCGCCCACTTTATCACCGCCAGGACTATATTGCCCACCACACCGATCATGGCAGCGAATTCCGCTTTTTTAAAACGATCCTCATGATTCATTAGAGTCGCCTCCCTTTTAACTTCTATTAGTGTAACCCAATGCGGTAAAAAAACAAAAAAAGACAGGTCCGGGAAGAAATACTTCCCGGACCTTTTGATCGTCATTATACCTGTGGTTCGTCCGACCACGTTTTCTTTTCTTTTACAGTCTTGATGGTTCCTTTTTTCTTCAGTTCTTTCTTCTTCATTACGAGCCAAACCTGGGAAGCGATGAATACGGAAGAATAGGTACCTGAGATTAACCCGACCAATAAAGCGATGGAGAAGTTACGGATCGACTCACTTCCGAAGATCATGAGTGCGATGACCGTGAACACGACAGTCAATACGGTATTGACTGAACGGCCCATCGTTTGTCTGATACTCTGGTTCACTACCTCTTCAATGTCCTTATCCGTCTTCAAACGGCGTTTCTTATGAAGATTCTCCCTTAGCCTGTCAAAGGTGACGATCGTATCATTGATTGAATACCCGACAATCGTCAGGACGGCTGCAATGAATGTGATATCCACTTCGAGCCTGGTCAAGCTGAAGAATGCAATGATAAAGAATGCATCATGCAGGAGGGCAAGGATTGCACCCAGTGCCATTCTCCATTCGAAACGGATCGTGACATAAATGATGATTCCGACAGAAGCGATGGCAACTGCGATCATGGCGTTCTGCGCAAGCTCTTTCCCGATTACAGGTGAAACGGTACTGATACTTGGCTCGGCACCATAGAGCTTGTTGAAGTGATCTTTCAATTTCGCGATATCGTCCTTATTCAGGTCATCCGTATAGCGGACGACGGCAATATTATTTTTATCGCCTGAAATGACGACATCTTCTGAAGGCAATTTTATCTCCTTCAGTTCGTCCTGAACCTGTTCCGTCTTCAAGCTTTGATCAGCGAGGATCTCCATCCGTGAACCGCTGACAAAGTCGATTCCAAGATTTAATCTGAAGATGGCCAGGATGATGATCCCCGCCGTTATGAGTATAGCTGAAAACGCGAAAAACTTCTTACGCTGTCCAGCAAAATCAAAGCGGTCAAAACGGGTAGGCAGATCCAGCGTATCGTAGTTCTCTGCCAGGTCCTTGATTTCGGATTTTTTGACCCCGAACCAGCCCGGCTTTTTATTAAAGATACGGCTGTTCACCCAAAGGCCGAGTAACAGTCGTGAACCCCATACCGCCGTAATGAAGCTTGTCAGGATACTGACAATCAGCATCGTTGCGAATCCTTTGACTGAACTTGTCCCATAGAAGAAGAGGACGGCCGCTGCAAGGATTGTCGTTACGTTGGCATCCAGGATCGTCAGGAAAGAAGATTTATTCCCTGCCTGGAATGCAGAACGTATCGGCTTCCCGACCCGCATTTCTTCTTTGATCCGTTCATAGGTGATGATGTTCGCATCGACGGCCATACCCACCCCAAGGATGAGGGCTGCGATCCCCGGCAGGGTCAGGACCCCGTTCATGAGGTCGAAAATCAACAGAATCAAGTAAATGTAAACAGAAAGGGTGATCGTGGCGATCAGTCCCGGGAAACGGTAGTACGCAATCATGAATAAGAAAATGATTGCAATCCCGATGATCCCCGCAGTCACTGTCTTGTCAAGTGCCTGCTGACCGAATTGCGCTCCCACGGATGTTGAATATTTCTCGTCCAGTTTGACCGGAAGTGCCCCGGCATTTAAGAGGGACGCAAGATTCTGGGCACGCTCAACCGTGAAGTTCCCTTCGATGATGACTTCATCGGAGTTGATTGGCTTATTCACCGCCGGATCTGAGATGAATTTCGGATCCTCTTTTCCTACTTCAGCTTTGTATGAATCCTTTCCTTCCTCGTAATCCAGCCAGATGACGAGCTGATTCTGAGGAGCCATGGCGGAAATTTCCTTTGTTAATTCATAAAATTTCGAGCGATCTTTCAATTTTAATGAAACGATCGGATTATTTTTGTCATCAAACGTTTGTTTCGCAGATCCCGACTCAAGATCCGATCCGTCCAGACGGACTTTATCGTTCACGTCACGGAACGTCAGATTGGCTTGAGTGGAGAGGATTTCCCTTGCTTCGTTCTGGTCCTCGACACCGGCCAGTTGAACACGGATGCGGTTCCCGTCTTCGATTTGGATATTCGGTTCACTGACACCCAATACGTTAATACGCCTGTCGAGTGCATCGGCTGTATTGGCAACGGTCTCTTTCGTGATTTCCTGGCCTTTTTTGATCGGCTGAACTTCATAAAGAACTTCAAATCCGCCCTGCAGGTCCAATCCCAGTTTAATGTTATCTACAATACTCTTCGTTGTGCCTCCCATAGTACCTGCAAGCAATACCACAAGTATAAAGAAGGCAATGATTCGGCCACGCTTTACCATTATGTATAGATCCTCCTTGCCGTTTTAAAAAACCATACGAACTATGTGCTTCAAAAAGTAATATAATTCCTGAAAACTTCACCTTTCTCATTATCTATGAGAAAGAAATGAGTGTCAATTTCTTTTCGGGCTATTTTCCATTCTTATTCGGGCGAAGAAGCTCGTTCAGCTCCTCTTCATTCACTTCTGCAAACCAGTTGGGAGACCTGTACGCTTCGATTGTTTCAAAGCTCATATACTCACCGGGCTTGACCGTTAACACATCACTCACTAACTGAAAGAACTTTACATCCACTTCAGGCTTCTTCCATTTCTTTTTCGTTAAGTAGGACCATAGGCGGTCAGCGTCTGCCTTTCCGTATCCAAGAATTTCAAATTCTTCTACTTTGCTTACAAGCGCTGGTACTAATGATTCATAATAACGATCGTAAGGATGCTGATTTTTCTTCATTCCCCGTCCACCCCATTTGGGCTATATTCAGCCCGAATTGTTCACTACTTGTCATGCTTTGTCCACCCTTATGCATATACATCATTGTAAACGATAATACCAATTTTGAGAAGGCAGGGAATTTTATGTCAAAATTTCTGAAAGGCACCATGATCTTAATGATGGCCGCCTTTATAACTAGAATATTAGGGTTCGTGAACCGCATCGTCGTCGCCAGATTCATCGGGGAAGAAGGCGTCGGCTTATTTATGATGGCTTTCCCCACCCTCATACTCGTCATCACCGTCACTCAACTGGGGCTCCCTGTAGCGATCTCAAAAAACGTTGCCGAAGCAGAATCAAAGGGAGATATCCGGAAGGTAAAAAAAATATTGGTCGTCTCCCTTTCCATCACCATGGGGCTATCCCTCATCTTCACCCCTGCCCTCATCCTGCTCGCCCCTTATTTAACAGACGTCTTATTTACGGATGACCGGATCTACTATCCATTGGTAGCCATTGCCCCGATCATTCCGATCGTAGCGATCTCGTCGGTCATCCGCGGCTATTTCCAGGGAAGGCAGAACATGAAACCTTCCGCCTATTCACAAGTCATTGAGCAGGTGGTCCGGATTACCCTGATTGCCGTACTGACCAAAACATTCCTTCCTTACGGGATTGAATACGCAGCAGCCGCTGCCATGGTGGCGTCGGTCCTTGGGGAACTCGCTTCCCTTCTGTATTTATTCGCAAGCTTTAAAGTAAAGAAGAAGTTCAAGATCCGTCGCAATTTCTTTAAATCAATCCGAAATGGACGGGAAACGTTCAACGAACTCATGAGTGTGGCCCTGCCGGCAACTGGCAGCAGGATGATCGGGTCGATCGCCTGGTTTTTTGAACCGATCGTGGTAGCGAACAGTCTTGCCCTCGCAGGAGTGGCAGCAGGGATGGCGACGAAACAGTATGGCTCCTTGACGGGATATGCCCTTCCCCTTCTGTTTCTTCCATCATTCGTGACCCTATCACTATCCCAATCTCTTGTCCCGGCCATCAGTGAAGCCAACTCCCAAAGGAATTTCACCTTAATCGAACATCGGCTTCAGCAGGCCCTCAGGTTCTGTTTGATCACCGGGGGGATATCCGTCGTCATCCTCTACGTGTATGCAAAGCCCCTCATGCAGGTCATGTACGGGAATGAAAACGGGGCAGGTTTCTTGATGATCATGGCCCCTTTCTTTTTATTTTATTATTATCAAGGGCCATTGCAGGCTGTGCTGCAGGCATTGAACCTGGCAAGGGCCGCCATGATCAACAGCCTGATAGGGGCCGTGGTGAAGACCGGCGTCATCTTTGTCCTCGCTTCACAGCCGGCTTTTGGCATCAACGGGGCGGCTCTCGGGATCGTCACCGGGTTCCTGCTCGTGACCCTGCTTCATTTCATGACCATCCTGAAATATATCCCGATGACGATCTATGCCCGGGATTACGTAAAGACGGTCTTAGTCCTGTTGATTACCGGAGTATGGGGACACTTTTCTTATCTTTACTTATTTGATGGTCAGTCCACCGTATTCAGATTGCTATTCGGGGTCATTACTTGTACGGCCCTTTATACCGTACTCTCCATCACCCTTAAGCTCATCGTGAAAAACGACCTTGCCAGGATCCCATTCATCCGGCGATTCATCACTCTATAGTCTCCCCAAATAAAAATACTCCTTAACATTTGGTTGAGGAGTATTTTTATTTGTTTTTTTCATCAATGTAAAATTGTCCGTTTTGGAAGCTGCAGAAGGAGATTTCCTGTACGTTTTTGAATCCGCGTTCTCTCAGTTCTTTCCGTAACCAGAAGGACGTCTTTCCGATCATATCGAGATGGGTGGTTTGGACCTGTCCATCGAGGATCAGGGGCAGTGTCAGGGAATGCGGGGTCTTTTTGTCTTTCTGCAGGACAGATAGTTTTCCAGATGGCTCCAATATCGCAAATTCGACATCTGCCAGGTTGAAAATATCCTTTTCCCGTAATTGAAGGAGCAGATCATCATAATTGTAGCGCTGTTTCTTCATGGCTTCGTCGTCGATTTTTCCGTTATGGATAATGACGGTGGGTTTTCCGTCCAATAATTCCCGGAACGACTTAGATCTGAGGGAAAACCATGCAAACAGGATTTGGACGAGGACGATGATCCCCATGGGCAGCACTGTATGAATGATGGGATCCTCCGGTTCTTCAATGGCCATGACCGCCATCTCGGCAATCATCATGAATACGACCAGATCCAGAATGCTCAGTTCCCCGATTTCCCTTTTCCCCATGATTCTAAAAATGAAAATGATCATGACGTAAAGAAAAAGAGTGCGTAAAATGATGATAAAATATTCCTCCACTACTTTTCCCTCCCATACACATGTCATTATGTAGTATCGACAGAAGGAGAAAATAAATCGGAGGAATTTTTATCCACCCATGAAAGGCCGGATGTATTTAAAGTATACGTATATGGTGGACACAGCAAGGGAAATGACGGTGACGGGAACACCAATCAGTAAGTACTGGTGAAATTTGATATGTACATTTTCCTTCGACGCGAGTCCTGCTATGACCAGATTGGAAGAAGAGCCGAGAAGTGTACCATTCCCACCAAGGCATGCACCCAGGGCCAATGACCACCATAAGGGGTCCATATTGACCATCCCGAATTCACCGAATTCCTGAATGACCGGAATCATGGCTGCCACAAACGGAATATTATCGACAACAGATGACAATAAGCCTGTTCCCCACAGGATCACAAAGGCCGTTTTCTTCATATCCCCATCCGTCGCCCTCAGTATTTCACGTGCGATTTCATCTATGAATCCCGCTTCTTCAATCCCTCCGACCAGGAGGAATAGGCCCATAAAGAAAAAGAGTGTCCCCCATTCCACCTCTCTCAAAATCTTTTCAGGAGGATACATTTTCTCAAGGAGCAGCATAAGGAGAACTGCACCGGCAAGGGATACCGTCGTCACATCCAGATGGAACACCGGATACACGGAAAAGCCCACCAATACGAGGGCAAGTACAAACAAAGACTGAAAGAGCCCGCTGTCCCTCTTTAAATATTCCTCGGGCTTGATCCCTTTCAGAAGCAGTTTCCTGTCTTCTTTCACGTGGAGCACTTCCTTGTATACCACACACATGATCAAAAGCGTCACTGCGTAAACCATCAGAACAACCGGTAACAGATTTTCAAGGAAGCTATTGAATGTAAAGTGCTTTACTGCCTGGCCGATCATCATGTTGGGAGGGTCACCTATAAGGGTTGCCGTCCCGCCGATGTTACATGCAAGGATCGTCATGATCAAGTAGGGGATGGGCGGAAGTTCAAGGAGCCTGGTCAATTTGAACAAGATCGGAACGAGCAGCATAGCGATTGTGACGTTAGCTAAAAACGCGGAGCCCGCCGCCGCCAGGGATGAAAACAGGACCAGGAGCGCGAGCCCGTTCCCGTTCACCCATTGAGCGATCCGGATGGCGATAAACTCAAATATCCCCGTTTTGCTTGTGATGGTGACAATCAGCATCATGGAAAACAGAAGCGTGATGGTTTTCCAGTCGATATACGTAAAAAGCGCCTTCTCGATGGGAAAAGCCCCGATCAAGAGCATGGCGACCCCACCGGCCATGGCGGCCAGGACGCGATTCCATTTTTCTGACATCAATAGAATGTAAACCGAAACGAACACAATCAATACCATCATCGGAGACATGGTCACAGCCCCTCCATTTCCAGGAAGTTTCATACTAGTCTATGAGGCTTGACCACATAAAATTTCTAGTCTTTTTTACCATTGCCATGAATATGCTTGTACTAATACGGAATAAAATTATCGATTGAGAAGGGAGAGGACCGTCATAGAAGCGAAAAAAATGGGTGGTGCCGTCCTTTACGGGACGACCACCATATTTGTCATAGCGATTGCCGCAAGTTTATTATTCTCATTGCTTCTCCGGTTTACCGAACTTACTGAAAGCTCCATCACGCTGTTTGTCACGATCGTTTCATTTCTTTCTTTATTTGTCGGTGGATTTATGTCAGGTGGAAAAGGAAAGACAAAAGGCTGGGTGCTTGGAGGTTCGACAGGGCTCATTTATACCCTCGTCATTTTCTTATTTCAATACCTGGGATACGACAGCCTGTTTTCAATGGAACAGCTCATCTATCACGGCTGTTATATCCTGACCGCCATGATGGGTGGAATCCTTGGTGTCAACATGAGTGGCGGTCCGAGGGAGGGTTAGTCCATCCCCATACTAAAAAAGGGTCCCTCTTCCACGTGCCTTGGCACATGGAGAGAAACCCTTTTTTATTATACCTGCTCGGCTCTGATGACTTCCCTGATCGCATTACGATCATATGTAAGACGGCTTCCGTCACCACACAGGATGACTACTTTACCTTCTTCGATGGCATCGATCGATCCGTGTAAACCGCCAATCGTGATGATTCTATCACCCTTCGCAAGCTCATTTTGCATTTTTGAGATCGCTTTTTGACGCTTTTGCTGAGGACGGATCAGTAAAAAGTAAAACAGAACGAACATTAATATTAAAGGTAGTATTGTTCCTAAACTTCCTCCCATTCTTTTTCCCCTCCTTTCAAGTACATTCTATATTGTTATGGCTTTTAGAAGTTTTTCGCATCAGGACGGTTGAAGCCGTACTGCTCGAAAAATTCTTCCCTAAAGTCTCCTAGACGATCTTCACGAATCGCTTGTCTGACTTGCTCCATCAATTTTAACAGAAAATGAAGATTATGATAAGTCGTAAGGCGAATTCCGAACGTTTCGTCACATTTAATCAAATGACGGATATAGGCACGGCTATAATTTTTACACGTATAGCAGTCGCAATTCTCATCGATCGGTCTGAAATCCCTTGCGTATTTTGCGTTTTTCACGACCAGACGGCCTTCACTTGTCATAAGCGTTCCGTTACGGGCGATACGGGTCGGAAGGACACAATCGAACATATCGATTCCGCGAATCGAACCATCGATCAGTGAATCCGGAGATCCGACGCCCATCAGGTAACGGGGCTTATCCGTCGGAAGATGCGGCGTTGTGAAATCAAGCACACGATTCATGACGTCCTTAGGCTCCCCGACAGAAAGTCCACCGACGGCGTATCCAGGGAAATCCATGGATACAAGGTCACGGGCACTTTGCTTACGAAGCTCTTCGTATTCCCCACCTTGGACGATACCGAATAATCCTTGATCCTGCGGTCGCTGATGAGCTTCCAGGCATCGCTCTGCCCAACGCGTGGTACGTTCCACTGAACTCTTCATATACTCATATTCCGCAGGATACGGTGGACATTCATCAAAGGCCATCATGATATCAGAGCCGAGGGCATTCTGAATCTCCATCGCTTTCTCCGGGCTTAGGAAAAGTTTATCCCCGTTCAAGTGATGACGGAAATGGACTCCTTCTTCTTCAATTTGGCGAAGCTTACTCAAGCTGAACACTTGGAAGCCGCCTGAATCGGTCAGGATGGCGCGATCCCAGTTCATGAATTTATGAAGGCCGCCAGCTTCCCTTATGATCTCATGACCTGGACGTAACCATAGATGATACGTATTACTTAGGATGATGCCGGATTCCATGGATTTCAGATCCTCTGGGGACATCGTTTTTACCGTTGCCATGGTGCCCACCGGCATGAATGCAGGCGTTTCGAATGAACCGTGTGGCGTATGGACGCGGCCCAGTCTGGCACCGGTTTGTTTACATGTTTTAATGTGTTCATATGTTATTGCTGTCAACTTGGGAATTCTCCTTCCAATTTCCATTGGGTTTTACAATTGGTCATCATTTAATCAACATCGCATCTCCAAAGCTGAAGAAGCGGTACTTCTCTTTAACGGCGGTTTCATAGGCATGCATCACGTTGTCCTGACCCGCAAAGGCGCTGACCAGCATGATCAGGGTCGACTTCGGTAAGTGGAAGTTGGTGATCAGCCCATCAATCCCTTTAAACTCATAGCCAGGATAAATGAAAATATTCGTCCATCCATTTTCTTCAACAAACGTTCCATGCTTGGATGCAATGGTTTCAAGTGTGCGGGTGGAGGTAGTTCCCACCGTTATGATCTTGCCTCCATTTGCCCTTACCTCATTCAAGAGGCGGGCGGTCCCTTCCGATACCTGATAGAATTCGGCATGCATATCATGGTCTTCAATGGTCTCGACGGAAACCGGCCTGAACGTTCCGAGTCCCACATGAAGGGTAATGAAAGCGATGTGTACACCTTTTTCTTTCAGCTCTTCCAACAGTTCTTCCGTAAAGTGGAGACCTGCAGTCGGCGCAGCCGCTGAGCCCCTTTCCCTTGCAAACACCGTCTGGTAGCGGTCCTGTTCTTCCAATCGTTCACGGATGTACGGCGGCAGCGGCATTTCACCCAACTCTTCCAATACTTCGTAAAAGATCCCCTCATATCGGAATTCAAGGATCCTTCCACCGTGATCCTTCAAGTCCACACAGGTTGCCCTTAATTTTCCATCACCGAAAACGATCTCCGTTCCGACACGGATCCGTTTTGCCGGCTTCACAAGGGTCTCCCACTTGTCACCATCCTCCTGTTTCAGAAGGAGCACTTCAATATTGGCACCTGTATCTTCTTTTTGCCCAAAAAGACGTGCCGGCAGAACCCTTGTATCATTCAGGACGAGACAATCCCCTTCCTGGAGGTACTCGGTGATCTGTTTAAAACGGATATGCTCCATGGAACCATCTTCTTTATCCAATACCATCAGTCTGCTCTCGGAACGATTCTCAAGAGGAGTCTGGGCAATCAATTCTTCTGGTAAATGAAAATCAAAATCTTCTACTTTCACTGTTCGTCACCTGGCTTATGTAAATCTCACTCATGAACCCTATTTGAATCTCCCGATGAAATAAAAGACAACGGAAAGTATAACACTTATCAGAATAGAAGTCATAAGTGGAAAATAAAATGTCGCATTTTCTTTTTTGATGATGATGTCACCCGGCAGCTTCCCTATTTTGATGAATTGCATAAGGAAGCCGATCACTAGGATGATCGCGCCGATGATCATGACTAATTTAGGCAGCCCTGTCAATTATCCGGCACCTCCAATTGGAAATGGTCATACACAAGATGAGTGACGATCCTCCCTCTCGGCGTACGCTGGATGAATCCAATCTGCAAAAGGTACGGTTCGTACACATCTTCAATCGTATGGGACTCCTCCCCGATGCTTGCGGCGATCGTATCAAGTCCAACGGGTCCTCCCCTGAAGCGCTCGATGATTCCTTTAAGAAGCTTATGGTCAATATGATCGAGACCGAGTTTATCGACCTGGAGAAGTTCAAGGGCTTCCCGTGACAGGGTGGTGGTGATATCCCCATTCCCCTTCACCTGGGCGAAATCCCTTACCCTCCTGAGCAGCCGATTGGCAATCCGCGGAGTCCCTCTTGATCTCCGCGCCAACTCTTCAGAAGCCGTCGCTTCGATCTTTGTGTTCAAAATCGCCGCTGTCCGCTGAACAATTTCATTCAACTGTTCTTCATTATAATATTCCAACCGGCATAAAACACCAAATCGATCTCGAAGGGGAGCCGATAAGGCACCGGCACGGGTCGTCGCCCCCACCAGGGTAAAAGGTGGAAGATCCAAACGGACAGACCGTGCACTGGGACCATTCCCGATGACTATATCCAAACAGAAATCTTCCATTGCCGGATAAAGGACCTCTTCGATCGCCCGGGGCAGCCGGTGGATTTCATCGATGAACAACACATCACCCGGCTCGAGTGCCGTAAGGACGGCAGCAAGGTCCCCCGGTCTCTCGATTGCCGGTCCTGAAGTGGTGCGCATGTTCACACCCATCTCATTGGCGATGACGGCAGCCAGGGTCGTTTTCCCTAATCCCGGCGGCCCGTATAGGAGAACATGGTCCAGGGTCTCCTGTCGCATCTTTGCCGCTTCGATGAAAACCTCAAGATTATGCTTGACCTTATCTTGCCCGATATATTGTTTTATTGTCTGAGGACGCAAGGAATATTCAAAGGAATCTTCATTTAATTCCGATTCTCCTGATACGATTCTGTCTTCCATTTAGACTTCCTCCTTTCATAGCAGTCCTTATTTCAAGAGAAGTTGAAGGGCTTTTCGGATGATTTCGTCTGATGAATGCCCTTCCCCTTTCAGTTTAGGGGTAATTTTCTTGATTTCGCGTTCAGAGTAGCCCAGGGCTTTAAGGGCAAGGATGGCTTCATCGAATGCCTCGTCCTTTCCATGGGATACTTCCGCTTCCTCATGATCCGAGAACAGGCTTGGGAAATAATCAGGCACAACATCCTGCAGCTTCCCTTTTAAATCGAGTATCATCTGACGGGCCGTCTTCTTCCCTACACCTGGGAACTTCGTCAGGAAACTTTCATTCTCTTCCTCGATGGCGGTGATCACCTGCTGCGGGGCCCCTGAAGCCAAAATCGCCAGGGCTCCCTTCGGCCCGATCCCCGATACATTTAATAGTTTCATAAAGAGGAGCTTCTCTTCGATGGCAAGAAACCCGTAAAGGGCGATAAGATCTTCCCTAACATGCTGATATGTAAAAATCTGAATCTCTTGATTTTGATATTTTGAATACACAAATGGATTCGCCGTATACAACTGATACCCGATCCCATTATTCTCCACCACAACATACTCGGGACCCACTTGACTGACTGTCCCTTTTATATATTCATACATTTCATTCTCTCCCCATTGGTACAACTTCCTGTTTATTCTTCCGTCTCACATTCCTGATCAAAAAGACATATAAAATCTATTGTATCATATCACTATTTGATGGGATGGGAAAGGGAGATGGAAGAGAAACACCTGTTCTTATTTTATCAAAGAATGGGGGGAATGGGCAGAGGGAACGATAAAATAAAAAACCAGTGGCATATGCACTGGTTCTTTGCTGTTATTTAGGGACGGAATAGGGTTTGTATTGTTCGAGTACCTCTTCATACTCCTGCTTCGACTTAATGGGGATGCCTTTGACGAGGTCATCATGACGCTTACTTTCAAGCTTCCCTACATCGATCTGGAAGAAGGATTGAATGATTTCCGCCTGTCCGGGTCTGCCGTTAAAGATGGACAGTACACCTTTATCCGATATACCGAAGTAGCCATTGGTCTTTAGAAGAGGTGAGATATCATCCATCTTCTTCTGGAACACGATTTGTTCTTCCGTCATATCCATCAGCTGCCAGTCTTCATACGCAGCCCAGAAGTCTTCCATGCTCCAAATCGTTTCCTGCACGATTTCCTCGCTCACTTCCCCGTCCAGATACACGCGTTCCAATATAACCGTGACCGTATGGGCGGACGCAACCTCAGCAGGGGTTTCGTTCAGCATCTCCAGGGAACTGCCGTCTGCAGCCTGTTTTTCCTCTGTATAAAAAAACGTGAAATAAAACGCACCGATTAACAACAGCACCATAAACACGATTCGAACCTTCATCGTCATCGTGATCACCTCGAACTTGATTTATGTAACGCTCTATCCACTAGTCTTACCAAAGCCTGTTAAGAATATCCAACCTGCCCGAAACTTTTTAGGGACGGACCTCACCCGCAAAAAAAGACTACCCAAGAGCGTTCACTCTTTAAGTAGTCCATCCTTGTTTATCGGTTGATGCGGTCCTTCACAGACCGGAACATATCATGCATGTCGAAGTTGAGAGCGTCCCTTGGGCCGCCGTCGCGTAAGTCATTATCGATGTTCCTTACCCGGCTGAAGGTTCCCTCATCCGTCACCACTGAAACACTTCTCCCGTTCAGATAAGGCTGCACGGCTTCTTTAACACGTGCTTTCGTTTCCTCGATCTTACTATGGTCATCAAGCTCAATGGCTATGAGGACGTCCGAACCATAGGCGACGGCACGAACGTCACTGACGTTCTCCACCTTCCCCGTCACATCGCCTATCTTCTCGGCCAGATCCCCTTCGTAAGCTGTATAATAGGATCTTCTTGCAGATCGGGTATTATCATCAAGATGACCGTGATAATTCGCATCCCCATGGCTTGCACGGGCATCCCTTGCCAAGAAGTTCTTGTCATAATCGGCAAGCGGCCGGGATGGGTTCTTCGGATTTCCATTCTCGTCCCTCACCTGAAGGAACTGGCGTTTCTTTTGACGGATATCCTGCCCTTCTTTTCCGGCAGAGTGATCATACATTTCAGTCAGAGGTCCGTCCCTCTCATCCCGGTTGTCCCCGCCATGTCCCTCGTTGGAGTAGAAGCCGAGTGGCTCGTAGGAGTCGGAATAACGGTCTTGGGCTTTTTCTTCTCCACTGTTACAAGCAGCAAGACCCAGGGTCATGACGGCTGTTAATGGTACCATGAATAATCGTTTATTCAAGTTACGTTTCCCCCTTCAACCCAATACTTGAGCATTTTTTCTGCTCACCATTAGGTTGTGAAAGGAGATTCTCTTTCATTCGGGTCAATGTTTGGAGACATCCCCTACAATTGGGTATTGATCCTTTTCACTTCTCCATGCAGCTCTTGATTAAATTGCATCCGCTGGGAGAATTGCTGGATCGTCAAGTTCGTTAAATAACCCCATACACGTTGTTTGTACGATTGATCTTCCCTGATGAATCGGTTCCACTCCCTGAATACATCGGATGGATACATCAATCCGATGTGAAAGATAAGATGATCGCGATAAGTATGGAAGTGTTCCATTTCTTTGATATCACGGAGGGACCAATTTAAATAAGGCAAGATCCGATTGCAGTACTGCAGGTCGTCCGTTATTTCCGTGGAGAGTGACATAAGATCAAAGTCGATCAAATAGACAACCCCGTTCTTTCCCCGTAAGAAATTATGATGCGCCACATCTCCATGGGTGATGCAGTCCCCATGTTCATGGATGCCGACCGATTTCAATTCTTTGAGTGCCCATTTCCCCCACTCTAAATACGTATATAAGTAATATGGCTGAATGAATGCCTGCAAATAGGGGAGATTATATTGAAACTGCATCATCCGTTTTTTCCATTTCTTCAGCCAGTGATAGTGAGGAATCTCTTCTGTCCATGAACCATGGATCGTCTTTGAAACGGCATGAAACTTTTTCAATACGTGCAGTGCATCATCCCTGTCAACCGCCTGGTCGTAATGAATGGCCTTTGACGTGTCCAGCCACATCGTAATACCGATGGGGGATCCTTCAAATAATAAAAGCTCCCGTTCATGAATGGGATGAAACGGCAGGACATGATAGAACTTTTCCCTTAACAGGGTTGAAATCAGCCGTTCCTGCAGGAGGAACTTCAATTGATTGGGAAATCTCTTGACGAACCATTTACTCCCATGGCTTTTCAGCACCCATTTCCCTTCTTTGATCGTTTTCAGTGATGCCCCGGGATCCTTTAATTTATATTGCAAAAAAGAAAGGAGACGATGTGAATAATCGTCCCCTCGTGCATGCATCTTATCCCTCAAAATCATCGTCGTTGAAATTCGGCATGCTGAATGCTCTTGGACCAAACATTCCCGGTGATCCCATTTGCATACCCTGGCCTTGAGGTCCCATTGGCATCCCCTGAGGGCCCATTCCCATTCCCTGACCTTGAGGGCCCATCGGCATTCCTTGACCAGGCATTCCCTGCCCCATCATTCCTGGACCGTAGCCGTATGGCTGTTGCATTCCTTGAGGCATCTGCTGCGGCATCATCGGTTGATGCATCATTTGACCTGATTGCGGTCCACCACATCCGCAATCCCACTGGTCACTTGCTCCCATCACATTGGATGGCTGACCCATAGGCGTTTGATACTGTGCTCCCATCACATTGGACGGTTGGCCCATCGGCATTTGATATCCGCCCATGGAAGGCGACTCTTCCGCCATCGCTCCCTGTACCTGGCCTCCAGGTCCCATCGGATACCCGCCCGGCATGCCGCCTTGGAATCCCGGTCCCGGCATGACTGGGGAGACAGGATAGCAGTTCTGTGGATACGGCATATACGGAGCCTGTTGCTGCGGCATTTGAACAGAAGGGTAGTTCTCTTCTGATGCACCCATTACTCCAGACGGCTGACCCATCGGCTGCTGCATCGGCATTTGCATCGGTTGCTGCATATGCATCGGCATCTGCATTGGCTGCTGCATCGGCATTTGTCCTTGTGGCATATACGGCATTACAGAGGACGACTCTTCATCATACCCCATTTGCGGCATCATCGGCATGTTCTGCATTCCTGGCATAGATTGAGCTCCTTGAACCTGACTGCCAGGTCCCATAGGCATCCCTTGACCCATTGGCATTCCTTGCCCCATCGGCATCCCATAACCTGCTCCTGGATGCATTCCATGTGGCGGACAGAATCCTGATCCTGGCATGACCGGGGATACAGGTACGCAATTATTCGGGTTATAATACATAGGCTGGGTGTTCCCTCCTTGTGGTTGTGATGGCATTTGTAAGCTTTCCTCTTCTTGAACACCTTTTACGGCTTCCTGCTTTGGTTTTGGCATCGGCTTTGGCTGTTCTTTTGCTTTAGGGAGTACGTTGGTAGGTTTAGGCGGTGATTTAGGTTTTGGCATTGGTTTAGCCTGTTGCTTCGGCTGCTGTACTTGCATGTTTGCCATATTCATCATGTAATAGTTGTTAATATCGATTTCCGGTACGACTGGTTTCGGCATTTTTGGTGCAAAAGGCTTTTGTACTTCTTTCGGCATTTCTTTCTTTGGTTCTTCGACCGGCATGGCCATAGGCTTCTGCTCTTTGAATGGATGCTCTGCTTTAGGCATCTCCTTCATTGGCATCTCTTTGGATCCGTATTTGATTTGTGTCTCTTTCTTTACGGTTCCGCCTGTAGTCGGCACTTTTATCTTCATGCCGGGCATGATCATATCGGGATTTGAAAGCTGGGCATTCATCTGTTTTAATTCTTCGAAATTCACGCCATACTTCTTGGCGATCTTCCAAAGAGTATCCCCTTTTTGAACGATATGGATTTTCACTCTTTTTCCCTCCTCAGGCATAAGTCTATATATCCTATGACAAGATAGGCAAATTGCTATTCATCTACATAAAAACTTATGAGATATGAAAAAAAAATATACCGTATCCTAAGAGAGGGACGGTATATTTCAGCTTGTTCATTTTTTTATAGAGATTCATCAAGCACGTGCCAGCATGCGCTCTAAAGCGAAGATCGCATTCTTCGAGACATCCGCATCCACCTTGATGATATTTTCAGGATTTTGTTCCATTATTTTTTCCAATGACCAAAGGAGATGTGGTAAATCGATCCTGTTCATCGTCAAGCAGGGGCACATATATGGATTCAGGGAAACGATCTGTTTATCCGGATGGTCTTTGATCAGCCGCTTCACAAGATTCATCTCAGTCCCGATAGCAAAGGCAGATCCGGAAGGTGATCCTTCAATCATTTCTATAATGTATTTTGTACTGCCATTCAAATCGGAATTCTCCACTACTTCCCTGCGGCATTCAGGATGAACGATGATTTTCATATCAGGATGATTTTCACGGATATCCTCGATATTTTTCACAGTGAAATTTTCATGCACCGAGCAATGACCCTTCCATAGGATCACTTTCACTTCTTCCATGTCACCATCATAGATCAGTTCGTTTCGAATGGGATCCCAGACGGCCATCTCACTTAAGGAAACACCAAGATCAGCCGCCGTATTACGTCCTAAATGCTGATCAGGCAAGAACAGGATACGCTGTTTCTCTCCCAATGCCCATTCCACCATTTTGTGGGCATTGGAAGATGTAACCGTGGCCCCCCCATTCTTTCCGACAAAGCTTTTGATGGCTGCAGTCGAATTCACATAGGTAAGGGGGATGATACTGTCACCGAACATCTCCATGAGCTTCCCCCACGCCTTTTCGGTCTGATAAATATCTGCCATATCCGCCATGGAACATCCGGCCCTCATATCCGGCAAGATGACCACTTGATGATCCTCCGTCAGTATGTCTGCGGTTTCAGCCATGAAATGGACCCCGCAAAACACAATGAACTCTGCTTCTTTATTCTCAGCCGACAACTGGGCAAGCTGCAGGGAGTCACCAACGGCGTCGGCAAATTGGATCACTTCGTCTTTTTGATAATGATGCCCGGGAATGAAAAGCTTCTTTCCCAACTGCCGCTTGATTTCCCTCACTCTATTTTCCATCTCTTCCGTCGAGAGGCTGGTGAGTGATTCAGGCAGGACGTTCGTTTCTTTCGTTAATTCCTCGAGTAATCCCATGTTCATACCCCTTTTCCTATTCGTACTCTTGCACTGATATCAAGTGATTTCACAGAATGGGTCAAGTACCCTAGGGAGATATAATGAACCCCTGACCCCGCATAGGCTTGAAGGCTCTCCCTGGTGATGCCGCCCGATGCTTCCGTCACGATATGAAGCGGCACAAGAGGGACCCACTCCTTAATCGTCGACGGAGTACAGTTATCGAACATGATGACATCAGCCCCTGCATCAATCGCTTCCAATAATTGTTCCTTCGTTTCAATTTCCACTTCCACTTTCACCATATGCCCAATCTGCCTTTTCACCTGCTTCACAGCCCCGGTGATCGATCCGGCGAATGAAATGTGATTATCCTTTAGCATGACAGCATCATAGAGACCATTTCTATGGTTGAAACCGCCCCCGGTCCTTACAGCATACTTCTCAAGCATCCGGAGTCCCGGCGTCGTTTTCCGCGTATCACACAGCCGGACCCCTGTGCCTTTCACCTGTTCAACCGCCCGGTACGTTGCCGTTGCAATTCCGCTCATCCTCTGGATCAGATTAAGGACCACCCGTTCCCCTTGGAGGAGAGCCCCCATCGGACCACGGATTTCAGCAATGAATTGTCCCGCTTCCACCCAGTCCCCATCGGCAGCAAATACCTGGACATCCACTTTGGGATCCATTAGAGAAAAACCTATTTCAATCACATCTCTTCCACAAAAAACACCCTGTTCTTTCATGAATAGAGAAAAGGAACCTTCATCGCTTTTACTGAACAGGATTTCAGACGATACATCACCATCACCCAAATCTTCCAGGTAAAACGTTTCAAGCATAGATTTTAGTTTCATTTTGTTCATGATCTTCCACCCTCAATCGCCCTTCATTTTTTTGTAGAACCATTTTCCGTTTCAACCATCCAGCGTTATCTTCCTTCGGGAAATCTGCCCGGATGTGGCCTCCCCTGCTTTCAGTCCTTAATAATGCAGACTCTGTAATAAGGAGGCTTACGATCCACATGAAATACAAGTGAATTTCTTCACGTGAATTAAAATCAATATGCTCACCGAAGGTAAGAGGCTGTTCTTTTAACCACTTTAAATGAGCAGATAAGCCTTCCTCCCTCCGAATGATTCCGACGTGATTCATCATTCCTTCTTTTAATTCGTGTGCATGAAAAGGAATCGATAATGGCTCCCCCTCCTCAATCCGGTCCAATGGGCAATGGACATGGGCAGAGGAAAGGGCTCCACTTCCCTTCAAATATTCACCGAGCCGCTCTCCGTACACCAATCCTTCCAACAGGGAATTGCTTGCCAGGCGATTCGCACCGTGGATGCCGCTGCATGCCACTTCCCCGATGGCATAAAGTCCGGGAATATTGGTCCTCCCTGCCCGATCCGTGACGATCCCTCCCATTATAAAATGACAACCGGGGGAAACAGGGATCCTCCCTTCCCCGATCGAAATGTGATGTTTTAAACATAGGGAGGTAATAGAAGGGAACTTCCCTTGAAAGTCTTCTATTCTACTAATATCCAGATACACATTTCTTCCTTTCCGTCGTTCCTTGTAAATACACTCCGCCACAATATGCCGTGGCGCGAGTTCCAGGAGGGGATCGATGCCCTCCATGATCCTTTTTCCCTCGTCATTCAGGAGTATGGCTCCCTCTCCTCTCACCGCCTCTGAAATCAGACCGCATGTTTTCCCCTCCGACCAAAGGAGCGTCGGATGAAATTGAATGAATTCCATATCGGAAAGCCTTGCTCCTGCAAGAAAGGCAAGGGCCATGCCATCTCCCGTGACGGACGGATGATTGGATGTAGACGGATATAACCCACCGATTCCCCCTGTTGCAAGGACAATATGAGGAGCATAGTAAAAGCGGATGGCGTCATCTTTATCCTTGGTCTTCACCCCGCAGCAGTGCCCCCTGTCATTTTTGACAATTTCGTACACCATTTCCCGTTCCACAAATCGAACCTTTTCCCGTGAAAGGGATTTCAATAAATGGTTCATTATATATTTCCCTGTCTGATCTCCCCCGCTATGAAGGATGCGATGTTCACTATGGGCCCCTTCCATTCCAAGAGAAAGGCTCCCATCCTCTTTCCGATCGAAAGGTACACCTTCATGCACCAGGGATTCCACAATCCTCTTTCCATCTGTTATGAGCTCTTTCACACTGTCTTCAGGCTGGTGATAGCATCCTGCTTCCAATGTATCCTTCATATGGGCATTTAGAGAATCCTTCTGTCCTACAGGTGCCGCAATCCCGCCTTGAGCGAGATACGAGTTACCGCTTTCGATTTCATCCTTTGTGATAATCATCACATAATAATGATCTTGAAGTCTCCGTGCCAATTGCAAAGCGGCAATGCCACTTCCCACGATAATTATATCGGCTTTTTCCATCAAAAACCCTCCTGATTGTTTACAGGTGTCTTGACACATATATTTACACATATTTAAACTAATGACAAGAGTTTTTTACAAGACTCATATATTCAGACAATTCCCATTAAAGGCAGGTTACATGATGAACTATTTTGATTATGCCGCTACGACTCCTGTAGATGCTGAGAGTTTACACGTATTTCGGACCGTTAGTGAAGAATTCTGGGGCAACCCCAGCTCTCTTCACGATATCGGAGGGAAAGCAGAGCATCTCCTTTCAAGATGCAGAGAAAAACTGGCTGCATTGCTCGGCGTCCCCTCCAAAGGGATCCACTTTACTTCCGGAGGGACGGAAGGGAACCATTTAGCACTCGTCACCCTGGCACTAAGCAGGCAAAAAAAAGGGAAACACATCATCATCGGAGGAGGCGAGCATTCTTCCCTGCATTCCTCAGCCGCTTTCCTTCAGGGGCTGGGCTTTACTGTCACGAAGATCCCTTTCACTTCTGAAGGCCTGATCGATACCCTCATTCTAAAAGATTCGCTCACAGAACAGACGACCGTCGTGAGCATCGGGCACGTCAATGGGGAGATTGGAACGATCCAGCCACTCCATGCCATCCATGATCTACTGAAAGATCGTGATATCCTCTTTCACAGCGATATGGTTCAATCATTCGGAAAAATGGACGTCACGGAATTCACGTCCAAGGTCGACAGCTTCACCCTTTCATCCCATAAGATTTACGGTCCCAAAGGTGTCGGCGCATGTTATATCAATCCCAGCCTCGACATCACCCCCATGATACCGGGACTGACCCATGAAGACGGCTTCAGGGGAGGAACGGTGAATCTTCCGGGGATAGCGGGATTTGTGACAGCCGCTGATCTATGCTGCCGTTCCTTTGCAACATCCCATTACATGGGGTTGAGAACTCAGTTTTTAAAAGGACTGGAAGAACAGCTGCCCGGCCGGTACACTCTTTATGAAGGGCCTGCACATGCCCAGCTGCCAAATGTCATCGGTCTTGGCATCCATGGCCTTGAAGGTCAGTGGCTCATGCTTGAATGCAACAGGCGCGGAATGGGGATCTCAACGGGCAGTGCGTGCGGTGCCGGTTCACACGACTTACCCAAGACCCTTCAGAGTATGGGCGTCAATCAAAGAGCAGGAAAGGAATTTATCCGGATATCATTCGGAAGGGAGACAACGGAGGAACACATAACAGAATTGGTCCACGCATTGTCTGACATATATGCGTCCCTGACCTCTCCCTTAACTTGAAGAGCCGGTTGTGATATGATTTCCTATATCGATTGGGGACGGAGGAGATAATGGTGGCAGGAAAAAAAATCCTGGGAGAAGAAAGAAGACAGTGGATCCTCGATAAGCTAATGACGAAGCAAGCCCCGATTACAGGGGGAGAGCTCGCGAAGCAGACCAATGTCAGCCGGCAGGTGATCGTCAGTGACATCACCTTACTTAAAGCCAAAGGCGAACCCATCATCGCGACGAGTCAAGGCTACTTGTTCATGCCTGCCTCGAATCAGGATACGATGGTTGAAAGGACGGTCGCTTGCAAGCATCACCCCCAGCGGTCGGAAGAAGAACTCCTTTTACTTGTCGATCACGGGGTCACGGTCAAGGATGTCAGGATCGAACACGGTGTGTATGGTGATCTGACCGCATCCATCATGGTGTCAAACCGCAAGGAAGTCGAGCAATTCATGAAGAAGATCGAAGAAACCGGGGCATCCTTCCTATCAGAATTGACCGACGGTGTCCATTTACATACACTGATGGCCCAAACGGAACAAGCCCTGGATAAAGCAGAAAATGCGCTTCATGAAGCAGGCTTCTTGATTCAGGGTGATTTATAGGACGGACAACGGCATATCCTATTATGAGGACCGCAAAAAAAAGGCAGAATCCACAAGGAATCTGCCTTTTTTCTTTAGTTATCCAGTAAATAAGAATAATATGTCCCGATCATTTTTACCTTGCATCCGAGGGCTTCCATTTCACTGATGGCTCCCGGAAGAAGGACATCATCCATTTCATGGGCCACATCGATCAAGAAGAAATAATCACCGAGCCCCGTTTTCAAGGGTCTTGATTCGATTTTACTTAAATTCAGCTGTCTCCAGGCAAACGTGGACAATACCTGATGAAGCGCACCCGATCGGTCTTTCGGAAGAGTCACCATCAAAGTTGTCTTCTCCATGCTCTTTTCCTGGGGCAGGGTCAATGGATCCGGTGTCTTATGCAAGACGATGAACCTGGTATGATTATAAGCAAAATCATGAATGTTTTCATGCAGGATGTTCAACCCGTATTTTTCTGCTGCCAGCTCGTTCCCGATCGCCCCAAGGAATGAATCAGGATTCTCACTCACGAATTTAGCAGCGGCAGCCGTACTCGTCGTCTGCTCCAGCGGCACCCCGCGAAACTGCTTATGTAAAAATTTATGACACTGCGCGAGTGCGTGGGAATGGGAAAGGACTTTCCCGATCTGGTCATCACTGTCACTCCACGCGGGATGAATCATTAAGTGCTGCTGAATGGCGGACGTCAATTCAGCGACAATCGCTAAGTTCGCTTCATGAAACAAATAATCCACCGTAATATGTACCGAGCCTTCCAGGGCATTCTCCAAAGGCACAACGGCGTAATCCACTTCATTCTCGATCACTGCCTCGATGCAATCGGGTATCGTCACATACGAAACCGTCTCTTCTTCGGGAAAAGCCTTCTTGACGGCTAAATCTGTAAAGGAAGCCTGTGGTCCTAAATATGCAATCTTCACTCTGATCTTCCTCTCGCTCACTTGAAATTGAAATTTATTGAACATTCTAACACGTATGGAATCAAAGGGAAAGGTTTTCCCATAAAAAAAAGAAGCGTCAGGCTCCGGAACCCAACACTTCCACTTTCTCGACAAATTCCAAACGACGGAGCTTTGAGAGTAAGTCTTCCAATCCGATCGTAAGGTCCGTCACATTCAAGGAGAGGGTGACATTCGCTCTTCCCTGCAGCGGGATCGTCTGATGGATCGTTAATATATTGCAACCATGCTTGGCTGTTTCACTTAATAGATGAGACAACGTCCCTGACCGGTCCTCCAAATGAAAGAACAGTGTGATGATCCTCTCCTTCACGATCGTGTGGAAAGGAAAGACCGTATCCCGGTATTTGTAAAAGGCACTCCGGCTCAAATCGACCCGGTGGACCGCTTCCCATACGGAATCCGCTTTGCCTCTTTCTATCAATTCTTTTGCATCCAGGGTTTTCTTCATCGCTTCCGGCAGCACGTCTTCACGCACCAAATAAAACTTGCCTTCTTGAAATTTTTTCCCCAATGACTATTCCTCCAATTGTCCAGCTGTAGAGGTTCGAATAAAACCGCTTTCGCTCTCTATTGTAAAACAGGTGACGGCAGATTTCAGCCACCACCTGTCAATTCGTCTGAATAGATAAAGGATGAAACTTAATCTACAAATTCGAACTCATATTTAATTAAGCGGATCGTATCGCCATTTTTGGCACCACGTTCACGAAGGGCATCATCCACACCATACGAACGAAGCTGTCTGGCGAAACGTCTTGCCGAATCTTCCCGTGAGAAATCCGTCATCTTGAACAAGCGTTCAATTTTCGCACCGCCAACCACGAACGTACCATCAGGATCACGAGTGATTTCGAATTCTTTTTCTTCCTCTTCATGCTTATAAAGAACGCGGTGAATACCCGTTTCTTCTTCTTCATGGATCGGGAATTCTTCTGTTGTTTCCACCTTATCCGCAACGGCATACAACAGTTCGGAGAGACCCTGTCTTGTGACCGCGGATATAGGGAACACAGGATAATCTTCCTGAAGCTTCTCTTTAAAAATCTTCAGATTCTCTTCTGAATCCGGCATATCCATCTTATTTGCAACGATGACTTGAGGACGCTCCGTCAAACGAAGATTGTATTGCTTAAGCTCTTCATTGATCGTCAGGTAATCCTCGTACGGATCTCTTCCTTCCATTCCGCTCATATCGATGACGTGCACGATGACACGGGTACGTTCAATATGGCGAAGGAATTGATGTCCGAGCCCGACGCCTTCGTGGGCACCTTCGATCAATCCTGGAAGGTCGGCCATGACGAAGCTTCTTCCGTCTCCCGTTTCCACCATCCCAAGATTCGGTACGATTGTCGTGAAATGGTAGGAGGCGATCTTAGGCTTCGCTGCTGAAACAACGGAAAGAAGTGTTGATTTCCCTACGCTAGGGAATCCGACCAATCCCACATCAGCAAGAAGCTTCAATTCCATCACGATATAACGTTCTTGACCCGGCTCACCCTTCTCAGACAGCTCCGGTGCAGGATTCGCAGGCGTTGCAAATCGGGAATTCCCGCGTCCGCCGCGTCCACCTTTCGTGATCACCGCACGTTGACCATGCTGTACAAGGTCGGCGATCGTTTCACCTGTGTCATCATCCTTCACAACAGTCCCAGGTGGCACCTTGACCACCATATCCTCTGCATTGCGGCCATGCTGATTCTTACTCATCCCGTGCTCTCCGCGAGGTGCCTTGAAATGACGTTGATAACGGAAATCCATCAACGTCCTTAAGCCTTCGTCCACTTCGAAAATGACATCTGCTCCGTGACCGCCATCTCCCCCGGCGGGACCACCTTTTGGTACATATTTCTCGCGACGGAAGGCAACCATACCGTTACCGCCGTCACCGCCCTTTGTATAAACCTTGACCTGATCTATAAACATACTTTCACTCCTAACTTATCACTGCAATCGCTTCAATCATTCAGCGATAACATGAACGACAAGAACCTCTTCTTGAAGTTGTTCTAATTCTATATTTTCTCCGTTTGATTGTTGATTTTTGATCCAGTCTTCCACTAAGCTTGTACTCTTTAGTATACCTGTGAAATCAAATATAAAACGGGATTGTTCTTTAGTAATGTCAAGTATAATGGATAATTGATTTTCTACATTGTTCATTACATTTGATTCAAGGAATTCCAGAAACTCCTTGCACCAATTGTAAAGCCTTTTGTCTTCAAGCCGATGAGGCTCGAGTCGAAGGACTTCAAAATCCAGCTTAATCAAATGTCTTGACCAATTATAGGTTAAAATCCATTCTGCCAATAATGGCAGCTTCACATTCGAAAGCTTTGATTCATTCTGCGCAACGAGAACCATTTCCTCGATGACCTGGTTCGCCCGCTCCACACGGCCAAGGTCCAGATTCCCTTTAATTAATTGCAAATCATTCATCCAGTCGTGGCGGGCATGCCTTAACGCCTCGACTACACCCCAATTTTCGCTCATAATCTAACTCCTATACTTAAGTGCTACCTGTAAGTATATCAAAGATGGGCGTCATGCGTATATTGTTTCTGTGAAATTGGTGTATGGTGAATGGAAATCGGATAAGAGTCGTCATACCTTTATAAAAATAAAACTCTAACCGAAAGTCGGTTAGAGTTTTCGTTAAAGATATGCGATTAAGCTTCATTCGCAACTGGGTATACGCTCACTTTTTTCTTGTCACGACCCATGCGTTCGAAACGAACAACACCGTCGGTTTTAGCGAAAAGTGTATCGTCGCCGCCACGGCCGACGTTTAGGCCTGGATAAATTTTCGTACCGCGTTGACGGTAAAGAATTGATCCACCAGAAACCATTTGACCGTCTGCACGCTTAGCACCAAGGCGCTTTGAGATAGAGTCACGACCATTCTTAGTCGAACCTACTCCTTTTTTGGACGCAAAAAACTGAAGGTCTAATCTTAACATCTGTTCCACCTCCTACTTTTTGAAGGTTATTTTAATAAAATCACTATAGTCTCTTTCAATCGTCTGGAGGCTGATCAACATGCCGTCAAGCAGCAGCTGAACCTTGCTCTCCGTTTCTTCCGGAAGATCATCAGGGATGACGCAGCGAAGGAATCCACCATCAGAGGATTGCTCGATGGACGGTTCCACACCGGTTAACGCCATGATGGCATTAATACTGCCGAATGAAACAGCAGAAGCACCTGCACAGACAATGTCTTGCCCATTTTCGGCAAAATCAGCATGTCCATCCATGGAGAAAGAACGGATTCTTTTCCCGGAGGAACGCTCTACGTAAACGTTAATCATGATCTCACGCCTTACGCGTTGATTTCGTCAATGACAACTTTAGTGTAAGGTTGACGGTGACCTTGCTTACGACGGTAGTTCTTTTTCGCTTTGTATTTGAATACTACAAGCTTTTTCGCGCGGCCTTGTTTTTCAACTTTCGCTGTTACAGTAGCTCCATCCACTAAAGGACTTCCTACTTTCACATCGTCACCACCAACGAATAGAACTTTGTCAAAAGTTACCGTATCGCCTTGCTCTGCGTTCAGCTTTTCGATGTAGATTGCTTGACCAGCTTCTACACGGATTTGCTTACCACCTGTTTCGATAATTGCGTACATAATCGCACCTCCTTATAAACTCAGACTCGCCAATGACAGGTGTTGGATGGCTCCAAGCTTTTGTACCTGTAATGAGCGGTTGTAGCACGGGTGCTACAATCAATAACATTAGAATCCTATCACAAAAATCGATATACTGTCAATAACATTCAAGAAATTCATACGATCTTTGTTATCCTGAAATAAGGATGGGTGTGAGTGATTTCCTGAATCAGGATCTTTTTATTCAATACTTTCTGGAGTCTTTCGATATGGATGCCCTGTTTCCCAGCAAAACTATCCGCCACTTCACGTGTCGCTTCCACTTCAATTCGTGAGCCGTCCATCCCTTCACATTCCCACAGCTCCCGCTCGAGCTGGAAGGCCATCGTCTCCGGACTCATTTCCCTCCCTGTACCATGACATACCGAGCATGGACGGGTCAAGGACCCTGCAAGGGGCTGCCGGGTCCTCTTCCTCGTCAATTCCAGGATCCCGAGTTTGGTGAACCCTACGATCGTTGTGCGCTGCCGGTCTGAAATGAGGGCTTCTGAAAGAGCATCCATCACTTCCTGGCGGTGGCTGTCCTTTTTCATATCAATGAAATCGATCAGGATCATCCCGCTTAAGT
This sequence comes from Rossellomorea vietnamensis, assembly GCF_025398035.1. Taxonomy (NCBI): domain Bacteria; kingdom Bacillati; phylum Bacillota; class Bacilli; order Caryophanales; family Bacillaceae; genus Rossellomorea; species Rossellomorea vietnamensis. The sequence goes on along the minus strand of NZ_CP104558.1, from coordinate 4,279,033 downwards.
TCCGGATGGTAAGCTGCTTCGCCATTTCTGCCGCCGCGAGTTTATTCGTCTCCAGTATGGTCTGCTCCAAATTGTCTTTCCCGGTGAATTTTCCGGAATTGACGTCCACCACCGTCATCGCTTCCGTTGCTTCGATGATAAGCGTGGCCCCGTTCGGCAGCCACACGATTTTTTTCAGTGCGTTTTCCCATGCTGAGGAAACGTCATAATGTTTAAAAATATTTTCGCGGCCCTGATAAAGCTCAAATTTCCACTTCTCCCTGATTCCCTCACCGCTCATTTCCTCCACTTGAAGAAGGCTGTCATACTCATCGAAGACGATCCTCCCGCCAGCACCTTTTTTTAAGTACTCGTGGAGATCCTCATAGAAGGTTTCCTGCCGGGACAGGAGGGACGGACACTTCGCCCTCAAGGACACCCTCTCAAGACCCTCATAGCGCGTCCGCAGGAAGATGACCTCTTCTTGTAATGCTGCCTCTTTCACCCCTGAGGCGTTGGTGCGCATCACAATGCCTTCTCCCCCTTGTTTCCACTCATGGGCTAACCGCCTCAACACCTTGCGATTTTCATCATCCACTTTTTTGGATACCGCCACATAGTACCCCTTTGGCATGTACACCAGATGGTCACCCTTCAGCTCGATGACTGCGGTCAATCTGGCACCCTTCGTCCCCATCTCATCCTTTAAGACCTGAACGATGACTTTTTCCCCTTCATGGACAAGGTTTCCGATCGGGGTTGGACCGCTCCCCTCATGATACGCTTTCACGTTTTGCGGAAAGTCCTTTTCATGGAGATATCCATTTTTCCCCTGACCAAAATCGATGAACGCCGCCCCGAGTCCCTTTTGGACCTTGATGACCCTCCCAAGATAAATATTGCCCGTTAAGCTTTCTTCTCCAGGCGGATATGTATATAGACCGATAATTTCATTATGTGAACGGTGTACCCACCGTTTCTCCCTGCCCTTACTGTGTACAATCATTTCTTCCATACCGAAACCTCTTTTCCACGGAAAAACTCATAAGAAAAAAGGGTTGATTCCAACCCTTTTACCAGTATGCCCTTACTTTATACAGTTCGACTCCATTCGTCAATAAAGGTAGAGAAGATCTTTTGTTTTGGCTGATGTCATCTTTTCTGCAAAGAAGGCGTGGAGCAGTTCGTTCTCATCAAGCTTCCCCACTTCGACCCCCTTATCGAATACAACGAGGGGGTGCTTGACACCCCTCTGAAACCTCTCCACCACCGTTATGATGGATTCTTCACTCTCGATCGGCAGCGGCCTCAGTTGCACAAATTGATGACTCTTCCCGTAATACCTCTCCAATAGAAACTTCATAAACGCATATCTCCTTTGCTTCCAGTCGACCCATAGGGAGAAGTACAGGAAGGACAGGACGATCCACAGATTCAAATGCAGGGGAGCGGTTATGAGTACAATCAGATGAAACAATAATAATAATCCAAATGAAAAGAGGAGCGTGTATTCATACGCTCTCAAATAATTAAACTTCGTCGCAAGGAGCAGGGAAACTAACTTTCCCCCGTCCAATGGCCAGATGGGGAGGAGATTAAACAGCAGCACCATCATATTCAATTGTAAGAAAAGCGAAAAGGTGTCCTGACTGATCACTCCAAACTCCAAGAGACCAAAGCCAACCGCAATGAGCCATACGTGCTGTAAGGGACCAGCTGCCACCACCCAGAACTCCTCCATTAAGGAACGGTTCCCGTGCTCATCCATCTCCGCGACGCCCCCAAAGGGTAACAGGGCTATTCTTTTCACCCTCCAAGAAAAGGATTGAGCCATGATCCCATGGCCAAGTTCATGGATCGTGATGATGACGAGGAGCAGGATCAGTTCAAAGAAGTGGGCCGTCATGATGGCAATCCCGATCACAAGCCACAGCAAGGGATGGACGTAAAATTTCTTCAATAGTGAAAGGATATTAGTCAAATGACATCACCTGGATCGGGTCGATGAATTCATCACCCATTTTAATCGCGAAATAAAACTCGCCCGTTGCTTCGTCTTGACTGCTGGATGAAACCTTCCCTACAAGGGAGCCCTTCTTGATTGATTCATACTGCTTCACATCAATCGATTCCAAATTGCCGTACCACGATTCTGATTTATCCGCATGTTGAATGACCACCGTATTCCCCAGCTCCTCCTTTTTCCCAGCAAATAGAACCAAACCTCCCTTCATGGCCGTTACATCCTCACCAAGGACCGTCTGAAGCATGATCCCCTGCCCATTGGTCTTGAAATTCTCTACGACCTTCCCGGAAGCAGGCCTTGCATATTCAGCGCTTTGTTCGGACGCGGATTCTTTGCCCGAATTACTTGCAGGCAATAAAGCAAGTGGTTTTCCGAACTGATCTTCATACCAGGTGGATATGGCGGCGAATTGGAACTCCGTATCCATCGTCTTCATGACAACGGTTCTTGCGTCAGTGAATGCCGGAGAAGGGCTTTTGAACATGATGGCCGTCACCAACACCATGATGCCCGCTCCGAGTATTTTCAGCATGAAGGTTTCTTTCTTAAAAAGAGGATGGACCCCTTCCGGTGGAGGACCGCCTTCAAAGCTTGTCTGACGCTCCATTCCATAGCGCTCCTCATCCGTCGGCAGAAAGTATGACGGATTATCGCCGGAGCCTGATCCTCCCATTTTTTTTCGTTTCGCAATCCGCTTCCGTATTTCATCCGCTCGATTCCCCATGTACACCATTCCTTCTTATAAGGTATTGTTTCATAACCAGTGGTTGGCTTGGTCCATTCCTGCTGATGGGCAAACGGGTGTCAGATCCATACCAAGATTCCATTACACATGTTTTGCTACAATGTATGACTTGTCCCGTAAGAATATTCATGAAGAACTCAAAAAAAGTCCCGGCAGGACGCATCATGCGACCTTCCGGGACCGGCGATATCTTTAGGCTTTTACACCAAATAACCTCTTAATTTTCATAAAGACGCCCGTTCTTTCTTCTTCCAGGGATTGCAGCGGGACCGATTCACCTAAGATCCGCCTCGCAATATTCCGGTAAGAAATCGACGCTTTACTTGTCGAATCAAGTGCAATCGGCTCACCTTTATTCGATGATCTGATCACATTGTCATCATCGGCGACGATTCCAAGAAGATCGATGGAAAGATGGGAGGTGATTTCATCCACATCCAGCATTTCACCGTTTTTCATCATATGATTACGGATACGATTGATCACCAATTTCGGAGGTTCAATGTTCTCCTTCTCCAGAAGACCGATGATCCTGTCTGCATCCCGCACAGCCGAAATTTCCGGCGTAGTCACGACAATCGCGCGATCCGCTCCTGCAACGGCGTTCTTATACCCCTGCTCAATTCCTGCAGGGCAATCAATAATGATATAATCATAGTCTTGCTTTAAGTCCAGTACCAGCTTTTTCATCTGTTCAGGATTGACAGCGGATTTATCACTCGTCTGAGCAGCCGGCAGTAAGAATAGTTTGTCTTCAAAACGCTTGTCTTTCACAAGGGCCTGATGGATTTTACATCTGCCCTCCACTACGTCCACTAAATCATAGATGATCCGGTTTTCAAGGCCCATCACCACGTCCAGGTTCCTGAGGCCGATATCCGTATCAATCAGACAAACCTTTTTGCCTTGTAGAGCTAATGCTGTACCAACATTGGCAGAAGTAGTCGTCTTTCCCACTCCACCTTTACCTGAAGTAACAACTATCGCTTCACCCACATTAGCTTCCTCCTTTAAAACTAGTAATATTTGGTCTAAGATGCTTCAATACCTGTAATCGATCGACAACGATCTGGCCACTTTCATCCACATACGCACATTCCATTTCGCGGTCATCCTCTTCCTCCACCCGGTCAGGTGCACGGTTCAGGGAATCCGCGATCCGAAGCTGGGATGGGACCATTTTCGAAGCCACGATGACCGACTCGTCGTTTCCATTGCAGCCGGCATGGGCAATCCCTTTTAATGAACCTAATATGTAAATATTCCCCCCGGCGAGGATCTTCCCCCCGGGATTGACATCTCCCACTACGAGGATATCGCCGGACACTTCAATGACCTGTCCCGAACGGATGACCCCTGTGAGGGTTTCGATATTTCGTTCATCTATGAGTTTCTCTGCATCATTTTTCGTTATGACATTACTCCATACTTCGTTTACCACTAAATTGCGTTTTTGTCTGACAATATCCTTCAACTCTTCCACCTGATCTTCTTCCAGGTAACGATTGCCTGTTTGGATATTGACCGTCAAGAGTGGGGTTCCTTCTGTTTCCCTGTATTGGGCAGACAGCTTATCATCCAGTTCCTTTTTTAATTCCTGAAACGAGCATTGATCGTTGAGATGAAGGGTCAGTCCTTCTTTTGTTCCCTTGATCATCACATTTGGCTTCTTATTCATGTCGTAATTTTTCACCTCAGTCGTCTATAAATTCGACATAAGCAGTGTCATTTCCTCTTTTTATGAAAAAATTACTAATGGAATTTATTCATCCAACCACTCTTTCCGTTTCTTCAGAAGGTAGTTTCTAAATGGAAATGCAAGAATGATATAAAACAGGACATTCAGGACCAAAGTCGGCCACAAACGCCAGTCCACAAACTGCATGAACGTCAAATCCGTCCTCTTGATAATATGGTTGATCTCGTAAACCAAAAACTCTAAAACAGAAATATTCACAAGGGTTATGATCCCTAACACAAAGAGGTTGTTATGTAACACCTTCATCATCTGATGGGACAGAAAAATGACAAATGGGAATAACACCAAATAGATCCCATTGATTTCAGTGTAATAAATATCAAAGAGGAAGCCAAAGATGAATCCATAAAGAAGTGCGGTCCGGTATTGATAAAACGCACAAATAAAGAAAAGCACAATAATCAGGAAATGCGGAACGATCATTTTCTGATCGAACCACTCTTCACTGGGAAAAAGATGGACAAACAGACTTTCACTGTAGAAGAAAAGCAAGGTCATGAACGGAAGGAGGAGCCTGCTGATCATTGCTCTTCCTCCTCAACCGTGTCCTTTTCCGTCACACCTTGAATTTCACGATCGATGACCATGACATGCTCTAAATGATAGAAATCAGCAGCAGGCTTCACATATGCCGTTTGCGTCAGGCCGTATTGATCCGGCTTGACTTCCTTCACTTCACCGATGACCAATCCTTTAGGGAAGACTCCGCCAAGGCCAGAAGTCATCACTTTCGACCCTTTTTCAACCTTCATATCGTTGGAAATCCGCTTCACCAAGATTTCTTCTTTCTTGCTGTCGTACCCTTCAATCCAGCCGTTTATATCCTCTTTTTCACTTTGGATGACAGTGGAAATCCGGTTTTTTGTATTATTGGTCGAAATCAATTCGACTGTAGATGAAAATTCATTAACGCTTTTAATCTTTCCGATCAATCCGGCTGAAGAGATGACGGCCATATCCGATTGAATCCCGTTCACTTCCCCTTTATCGATGGTGATGAGCTCCTGCCATTGATCCGGATTTCGTGCTATGACGGTTGCCTGAACCGTTTTATAGGCGCGAAGGTTCTCCTTCTTATCCAGGACAGCCCGTAACTCATCGTTATCCTGTTTCAGGTCCTTCACTTTTGTTTCAAGCTTGATCAGCTCATCCAAACGCGTTTTCAGTTTTTCGTTTTCTGTATATGTATTTTGAAGATCTTGAACGTTATCAACAACTCCGGCTACATAATTGACTGGTTTTGAAACCAACGATTGTCCGAATCCTACCATATCTTTCACAAACTGCTCCGGCCAGCTGATACTATCCCGGTCCCGCAAAGAAAATCCGATTAATCCCACCAGGACAATGACACTGACGAGCAGAATGATCAAACGTTTATTCAGGAAGAATTGTGGCATGATGTACACCTCAACCTTTTCTCATTCTAGTAAATACTATATCAAAAATCGTTTATATTTGATATCATTCGTCAAAATATTCATGGTTCTTCGAAAAAAGATGGGGCCGGCCTTAAGGCTGCCCTTGCATCCTTAAGGAAACGTCCCCTCTTACGATCAATTATTATTTTCCACGTGTTTTAAATAAGTGAATGTGGTCAAGGGCTTTCCCTGTCCCGATTGCCACGCAATCCAGTGGTTCCTCGGCAATGAGCACCGGCATCCTCGTTTCATCGCTGATCACTTTATCAAGATTACGAAGAAGTGCTCCCCCACCGGTCAGTACGATCCCTCGGTCCATGATGTCCGCTGCAAGTTCCGGCGGCGTCTTCTCAAGCGTACTCTTAACGGCATCCACAATCGTATATACGGTGTCACGAAGAGCAGAAGCAATTTCTTCTGCCGTTACTTCAATCGTTTTCGGCAGTCCTGTCAGAAGGTCGCGTCCACGGATTTCCATCGCTTCGATGCCTTCTGAATCCCCTGCAGAACCCACTTCCATCTTGATCGTCTCAGAAGTACGGTCCCCGATCATCAGGTTGTACGTTTTGCGGATATAGTTGATGATCGCATCATCCATTTCATCCCCGGCAACGCGGATCGACTGGCTTGTCACGATTCCCCCTAAAGAGATGATCGCTACTTCTGTCGTTCCTCCACCGATATCCACGACCATGCTTCCTGTCGGTTCCCATACCGGTAGGTTCGCTCCGATCGCCGCTGCGAAAGGCTCTTCAATCGTGTAAGCGTCCCGTGCCCCAGCTTGTCTTGTCGCATCGATGACCGCTCTTTCTTCCACCCCTGTAATGCCTGAAGGTACACATACCATGACATAAGGCTTTCGTGAAAAAGCTCCCTTATTCCGTGTCGCCTGCTTTATGTAGTACTTCATCATCGTGGCGGTCGTTTCGTAATCAGCGATGACTCCATCTTTCATCGGACGGAGGGCCACGACATTCCCCGGTGTACGGCCGATCATGTTCTTGGCGTCATTCCCCACTGCAACGATCTGCTTATTATCTGTTTGAAGTGCCACAACAGAAGGTTCGCGAACGACAATCCCCTTGCCTTTCACGTACACCAATGTGTTAGCAGTTCCTAAATCAATCCCTAAATCTTTCGTTCCAAACATGAATGGTATCTCCCTTTCTGATACAAATTGGCTGGTTTTTATAAAGGTTTATGTGTTTTCATAGGAGAGTCGTCCAATCACTCTCTACCTCTTAATTTTCGTCACAATAATGCTTCGTTCATGCATAACGAAAAGACTCATTCCCTTGTAGAATGACTCTCTTATTTCAGTAAGCCCGCGTTATATTGAATCACGATATTGTTTGTAAAAATCATAAGCTTTATTATATCGTAACCAGGAAAAAAATCATAGTGTCATAAATACCCTTTTTCCTTTAAGCTGATAAACTTCTTCTCCCCTATTATAAGGTGATCGAGTATATCAATACCAATGATTCGACCGCATTCCACCAATCTTTTTGTCACTTCTATGTCTTCCCTGCTCGGAGTCGGATCCCCGGATGGATGGTTGTGGATGCAAATGATGGATGCGGCGGAGCGGCGAAAAGCTTCTTTGAAGACTTCCCTAGGGTGTACGATGGAGGCATTGAGGCTTCCTATAAAGATGGTTTGTTTATGAAGTACTTGATTCTTTGTGTTGAGGTATAAGCAGACGAAATGCTCCTGGGCCAAAAATCTCATATCGTTCATGACATAATTGGCCCCGTCTTCTGGGGAACGGATCGAATATCTGTCATCGAATGTCAGATTGCTGATACGCCGGCCGAATTCCACCGCCGCCATGATCTGGACAGCCTTGGCAAGACCGATCCCTTTCGTTTTCGTGATCTCTTCCAGGGACGCATCCTTTAGTAGATTCAATCCGTCGAATTGATTTAAGAGTCTGTTGGACAATTGAAGAACGGACTCTGATTTGGTTCCGGTCCGGAGTAAAATGGCGAGCAACTCCTGATTGGACAGACTGGCTGCTCCGCTTTGGATCATTCTTTCCCTCGGTCTCTCATCCTGGGGGAAATCCCTGATCATCAGACGGTTTTCTTCCTGATGGGGCATCGTTTTTACCATTGGTTCCTCCTATTCTTACGTGAAGGAGTCATTCTGATGGAAGATAGCCCATTTCGAGTAAAACACGATTCACCCGGGAGATTGGGAGACCGACGACGGAGAAATAATCGCCCTTGATTTCCTTGACGAATTTCGCGCCGATTCCCTGGATCCCATATGACCCGGCTTTATCAAAAGGTTCTTCTGTTGCGATATAGTCATCAATCTCTTTAGAGGTCAACTCCCAAAACGTAACATCTGTTTTTTCGTAAAAGAGTTTCTCCTCCTCACCGTGGAGGATCGCCACACCTGTGTAAACCGCGTGAGAAGAGCCGGAAAGCATCTGGAGCATGTCCTTCGCTTCCTCTTTCGATTCCGGTTTCCCAAGAATCTTACCGTCTTTTGTCACAACGGTATCAGAGCCGATCACATAGTGAGAAGGATGTTGATTCGATATGACCATTGCTTTTTTCTTTGCGAGATACATGACGACTTCATGGGGCATTAAATCAGGAGAAAAGGTTTCATCCACACTTGAGCCAATAATGGAAAAAGAGAGTTGGATTTGTTCGAGAAGTTCTTTTCGTCGGGGAGATTGTGAAGCGAGTATGAGGTTGGACACACCATACCATTCCTTTCAGGGAAATTGGGAGATACACACTTATACTACCAAATCCCACCTTAGTAAACAAGTGAAAATAGAGCTGCCCCGTAGCGCGAGAAAGGGAGAATCCCGCGTTACAAGGCAGCTCACATACCGTTATTTCCTAGAAAATAGTCTATTTCAGTCGAAATTATAACCCGCTATAGAGTTGAAGATAAGATAATAGCTCCCCTTGAACTTTTTGGGCATCTTCCGGCGTCTTCATCCCAGCTGCCAGATTACCTGCCTCCACCAGGGATTTCTTCATAGAGGCGATGGAATCCTGACCGACCTTGATTCCTTCCAATTCCTTCACTCCGGATTGAATCGTTTTGATCGTGGCATCATCCGCAGTCCCCCCGGTCATTCCACTGCTGCTGGCCTGGGCTATGGCGCTGAAGAGGGCATTCCCTTTTTCAAGGAACGTTTTTTCTTCTTTTGAAGCATTGACCCCTTTGGATCCCATCACAAAATCCTTCGCGTAAACGTCCACCCCTTGATCCTTCAGCTTCCCGCCAAGGGTTTTGGCCGTTTCCAAATCACCCGAAACTCCTAGCAACAAAAAGAACTGGCCGTCTTTTTCAACATATGCAGCAGGAAGACCTTTTGACGCTAAACTATCCTTCATGGCCTTCATCGCTTCTTCTGTGGAAAACACACCGCCTTGTAGGATAGAGGTAGAAAAATCCTTTAATTCGACGGCAGAAACCGCCTGCTGATCATCCGTTTTTCCTGCTGATGTGTTATCCTGCAGCATAGCGGCAGGCTTAGCAGGGCCATCTGTCGTCGTGATCACTTTTAGGGTCCCGAAACCAAGGACCGCCCCCACAACGATCGCCCCAATCAAAGACATGACCAGGTTGACCGAATCCTGAAACGGGTTAATAAACGATTTTTTCTTCTTCTTACTTCCAGACACGTAATGGATCTTTTTATATTCCTGTGGAGGCTCGGCTTCTTCATCGGGAAGGTTCCAGTCAAAACCGTCATCCTTCGCCTCTTCCCCGGCAGCCGTTTCCGATTCCCCCAACTTCCAATCGTACACAAGGAGATCTTCATCGAACTTCGTTTTTTCCCCATTGATTTTAATAGAAATCTTCTTGTCGTTTTTCCCACGATCGCCCATCATCGCCACCCTCCTTCATTTATTTTTTTCCATGCTATCACATCCCATAAAAAAAAGAACAAGACTTTTGTCGTCTTGTCCTAATAGGTTTTCGTCAAATTTTTTAGTTCTTCTCCAGGGATTCGATCGATAGAGAAGAAAAGGGGATTTCCTCTCTATTACCCTGATCATTTGTACAAAGATTGTACTCCTCCCCCATTAAACAAATGGATAATACATTCTCACCATCAGCCAGCACATAGGAGTCATCATCCGGTGTCATGACTGTTTTGGAATGGGGATCAAGGATCGGTTCGATCAGGTTGGCGTCTACCAGTTCTTTATAGGTGACCTTATTGATTTGCCGCTCCTGAAGCATGGCGTCTTTCGCATAGTACTCGGCAGAGCTCTTCATTGTAAGGGCATTTGCCACAAATGCCTGCTGTTTGGATTTTTCGATGATCGTATTGATCGCCAACACGGCGATCACGGCGATGATTCCGAGGATGACAATCACGGCCAGTAATTCGACAAGGGTGTAGCCTCTCTCATTTTCAGTCATCATTCATCAGACCTTACATTGTTATCTTGTTCTTCTGACTTTTGTTCAGGGAACTGCTGAAAAGGATTCTTTTTGTTTGAAGGAAGAGGAGCATCCAGTTTAGGTAGTTCCTTCTCAAGTTCCACTAAACCAGGCAAATAAAAGGCGGATACCACAATATTCAATTGAATATTCTCTACATCATCTTGATATTGCTGTATCTCCGGTGGCCCGCTGAAAGAAATCTGTTCAACCTCTACGATGCGGTGCAGATCTTCCAGTTTCTTGATGAATTCTTCTATTTCGAAATAGCTCTTGGCTTCAACCGACATGGTGGCAGTCAATTTTTGCAGGCCCTGCGGGAGGGACACGACCGATCCATCCGGATTTGTTGAAGGTGTCCCATCATTCGTCGACTCGGCTGTCTCTTCGATGGCAGTCCCGGTTGTTTCCCCGGTTACAGGCAGCGCCATCGCTCCTTCAGTAAATTCTATGCTCGTAATAAGACTATCCGAGACGATTTCCGCCTTTTGAAGGTCTATAAGCAGCTGCTGTGTCATGGGTTTCACCGGAACTTTTTGTTGAAGGGAACTCGAGTTTTCAAATGAATCCTGTTGGATGGAAGAGATTTTCGAATCCAAAGCATTGATTAGCTTCGTTTCCGTTTGAATTTCACTTTGCAGGCTTTCTTTTTGATTCTTCACCGGTAAGTAGAAAAACCAAACAGCTCCAAAGATAAGAAATAATACTAATATGATGGAGGTTCCAATCAGAAACCATTCTTTTTTATCGAATTGTACATTCATTCCGAATCGCCCCCTTGCTCATCGGCTTCTGTTTCGATTTCTTTGATGCTGTCTCTATTTAATATGACTTCATATTGGCCGATGTACCTTGGCAGGACGGGTTCGGTATTAACAGCCGCCTGTTCATTCTCCATGACGGATTCAGTGGCAAGGGATGATAGTTTTGCATCCTGAGTGTACTTGGAATCTTTCAGATGAGTTAAATAATAGGCTGCTTCACTGCTTGTATCGAATTGAATCGAGAGTTGGATACTCCCATCTTCAGCATAAGTGAATTCCTTTAAGAATCCACGTTCCGGAAGCAATTCCACGAGATGATCCAGGACCGGTACAGTATCGATCGGATAGTCTTCCACCCAGCTCACTGCATCCTCCAGTTGTACCCATGCATCAGAGGATTCAAAGTCAGAGATGCTCTGTTCTTTTTCAGCCCTAAGCTGCTTTTCACTTTGAAGTTGAGCAGTCAGGGCGTCCACGTCTTTACCGAGATTCCCGGCAAGGATGAATAGAATGATCAGAGCAAGAATGCCAAGTGATATAACCCCAGCGACCACATACAGCCACTGCCTGCTTCTCTTTTCGTTTTGAGGTAATAGATTGATATCGACGAGCACTATATCACCCCTTTCAATCCTAAACCAACGGAGAGCAGGAACTCATTCGGTAGTTCTTCGTTGGTGTAGGGGTCCCGCGCTAGAGAAGGCACCTTGATAGTGTCAATCTCAAACCTGTCAGCTAAAAGGGTGTGGATGTCCCCGACCCTGGGGTGATCACCGGCTACATATACCTTATTGATCACAGCTTCATCGTTTGTCAGTGTGTATCGATAAAAGCTGAGTACTTTGTCTATTTCTTTCATCACGTCATCAAATGGGAGGGAATGAAACCCATCGTGATCACTTCGCTCATCCACCACTTCCCGTTCCTCCCCTAAACTGATCGGCCTGAAAAAGACGGGCTGGTGATCATGGAAGATGGATACGGTCACATTGGAAGGATTAAAGTAAAGGAGCATTTCATGGTTTTCACTATGAGTAAGGTCCAATGAATGGATGTAACGGTAGTAGGCAAGTGGACTGATATCCGCTACAACGGGCTTTAAATGGGCATCTGTCAGCATCTGTTGATATTCCATGACAATGTCTTCAGGTGCAGCAACCAGGATGATTTCTTTCTTGTCCCCTTTATTCCCAACCACCACTACGTCAAAAACAGGATTCTCAAAAGGTAGATGGATACTTGTCCCGATTTCAAGGAATAAGTGACTCTTTACCTCATCGTCTTCAATATCAGGTGAAATCGCCATCTTCCTGATGATCATCTGTGTGTTCGGGACGATGAATTGGACTTCCCTCTTTTTCAGGCCCCAATCTAGGACACACTCATCCAAAAGGGCTTGAAACGCCTCTTTTTCAATGATTTTGCCATCGGAAATCATCCCGTCTGCTATACGCATCTCTCCAAAATCATGGATATGTAAAGGAGAAACTGATTTCAATTCAACAAAACGAATCCATTGATCACTGATGACGATATTGATTTTATTTTTATTCTTATTGAAGAGACGTGATAACATCTTGAATAACCCCTTTTAGCTGTATAAAGAAAAATACCAATACAGGATTGGCTGATGAAAGAAGTATGCGACGAGTGTGCCCAATACGATATACGGACCGAACGCGATGGGCTGTCCTTTTTTGAAAACACCTAGAATCAGGCCGGTAATACCTGCCACCGCCCCCAAAAGCGTGGCTAGGAAAAAGGAAAACAGCATCACCTTGACTCCCACGACATAGCCGATGACAGCGAATAATTTTATATCGCCGCCTCCCATTCCCCCTTTGCTGATGATGGCAATCAGGAGAAGCAGGCAAAAGCCTGTCAGTGCACCCGCTATGCTGTCCCACCAGGGATTCAACGGGATGAATATACGTTCGATGATAAACAATCCCGAAAAAAACAGCAGCACTTTATCGGGGATGACCATATACTTCAGGTCACTGACGGTGATGATCATGAAAAGGGAAACAAGGGTGAGAGCGACAATCAGCTCCGTCTGTAAGCCCATTAACGTATAAGAAAGTAAGAATAGTAGTCCGGTGGATAATTCCATTAAAGGATAAAGAGGAGAAATGCGCCCCTTACACCGAGCGCATTTTCCTCCTTGTATAATATATGAAACTACCGGGATCAGTTCCCTGGCCGTCAGCGTGTGCCGGCAGTAAGGACAGGCTGATCTCGGTTTGACGATTGATTTTTTGAGCGGTATCCTTAGGCCGACTACGTTGTAGAAGGAGCCTAGGAGGAGACCGTAGAGGAAAAGTAATACTTGAAGCATATTATAATTTTACATCGTCACGCTTTACTTTGTCCGGGTCACCGTTAATATGCTCAGTAGAACTCGATTTCCCAATAAGAGTAACCACATAAGAATAGTTACCTGTATCTGCATCTTTAGTAATCGTAACAACACTCGTCTTTTGGTTGTATCCCTTTGAATCTGAAGGGTTTTCAAACTCTTCTAAATATCCTTTATCAATAAGTTCTTCCATCTTAATAGAACCTACAGTAGCTTGATCAGCAGTAATCGCCAACCTAGCTCCACTCACCATCTGCTGAGCATTCGCAATATGAGCGTCTTTCTTCGAGTTATTAATCAACCCGCCAATACTAGGAATCGCAATCGCTGCGATGATCCCTAAAATAACAACAACCGCAAGTAATTCGATAAGCGTCAATCCGCGCTCATTTTTCAATCTTTGACCGATTTTCTTTAACATGGTAATTCCTCCTGTTTAATGATCTTTTTGCAAAAACTAGTAATCTAGTACTAGTATACAACAACCAACCGACAAAAAAATCAAGTTTTTTGTAAAATACTAGGTATTTTCTAATAGTTTTGAACACTGTTGAAGATTTCGAACATCGGGACAAGGATCGATGTCACGATGGTCCCGACTAAACCTGCCAGCATGACGATCATGAGTGGTTCGATTAATGACTTCAGACGATCCGTTGCGCTTTCCACTTCCTTTTCATAGAAGTCCGCAACCTTTGCAAGCATCGAGTCCAGGGAACCTGTTTCTTCCCCGATGGCAATCATCTGTGTCACCAGTGGAGGGAAAGCCCAATGCCTCTTCATCGGGTCCGTAAGGGAGGTCCCTTTCTCCAAAGACCTCCGTGATTCGCCGATCACCCGTGCCACCACTTCGTTCTCCACCACTTTTTCCACGATGGCCAACGCCTGTAAGATGGGGACTGAGCTTGAAAACAAGGAACTTAACGTTCTCGTCATCCTCGCCAGGACCGCTTTTTGCAGCATCTTTCCGAAGATCGGAATCCTTAGGACGGCATAGTCTAAGTAATATTTGGAGCGCTTGTCTTTTCTTAACATGGCCAAGGTGATCGCAATGAATACAAAGAACATAATGATGATGTACCAGAACTTTTGCATGAAGTCACTTGATGCAATGACAAACTGTGTGATGGCCGGCAGTTCCCCGCCGAAATCGTTCAACATATTCACAAATGTAGGTACGACGGCAGCGAGAAGGAAAATCACGACACCGATTGCGATGACGCCGACAACCATCGGATATGCAAGAGCCGATATGATTTTCTGTTTCGTGATATGCTGCTTTTCATAATGGGTCGCAAGTCCTTCCAACGTCTCATCCAGGCTCCCTGATGCTTCACCGGCCTTCAGCATATTGATCAAGAGCGGTTCGAAAATTTTCTTATGCCGGGAAAAGGCTTCCGACAACGGATTCCCGTCCCTGAGTTCATCCTCGATCTCCTTTAAGGCTTTACCGAGTGCCTTGCTCTCTGTCTGCTCGGACAGAATATGAGTGGCATCCACGACCGTGACGCCAGCTTGCAGCAGCGTGGCAAACTGTCTCAGAAATATGACAAGATGCTGCAATTTAACCGGATTACCGATCGTGATGTCTTTCGTCATAAGGGTTTCCGGCATCTCCAGGATATCTATGACCCTTACTTCCTGCTTTTTCAACTGAATGAGTGCATCCTTCTTCGATGAAGCCGTGACAATCCCTGATTTCTTCCCTTTTTGGTCCCTGCCTGTGTACTTATACCGTCCCATCTATTGAGGAATCTCCTCTCTGCTGTAAGGAAACGCCATTTCCTTTGATATGATGCCACTCTCATATAGTCTCATCACACTGTCGCTCATGATGTGCATACCTGAACTTTTAGACGTCTGCATGACATTTTGAATCTGATGGACCTTTTCAGAACGGATCAGATTGGCGATCGCCGCATTGTTCATCAGGAGCTCCGTCGCGGCCCTTCTCCCCTTTTTATCCACTGTGGCAAATAGCCTTTGGGAAAGGATTCCGACAAGGACCGAGGCCAACTGAACGCGGATTTGTGACTGCTGCTCCGGAGGGAAGACGTCTACGATCCGCTCAATGGTGGCAGGTGCACTGGATGTGTGAAGGGTCGCTAGTACAAGATGACCGGTTTCCGCTGCCGTGATGGCCGTATGGATGGTCTCCAAGTCACGCATCTCTCCTACAAGAATGATATCCGGATCCTGCCTCAGGGCACTTCTCAATCCTTTTGAGAATGATCTTGTATCAAATCCCACTTCCCGCTGATCGATGATCGATGCACCGTGTTTATGCAGGTACTCGATTGGGTCTTCCAGGGTGATGATATGCTTCCTCATCTTCCGGTTCATGTAATCGACGATGGAAGCGAGTGTGGTCGACTTCCCGCTGCCCGTTGGCCCTGTTACGAGGAACAGTCCCTGTGGTTTTTCGGCAATGGCCTTCAATGCATGTGGAAGAGACAAGTCTTCCATTGTTGGGATGGACGTCGGGATGACACGTATAGCCAAAGATACACATGATCGCTGTTTAAATGCATTCACCCTGAATCTTGACACGCCGGGGATCCCATAGGAAAAATCCAGCTCACCTACCTCTTCAAAGGAAGGATACATCGTCTCTGAAATGATGGCCTTTGCCATTAATGCTGTATGATCGGGCAACAGGTTCTCTTTACCGTATCTTTTTAAATCTCCATGAATGCGGAAGATAGGCGGTGAACCCACGGTCAGGTGGATATCCGACGCCCCCAGCTCGTAAGCTGATTTAAGAAGATAATCAACTTTTTCTTTCAATTCATTCACCTACTCTGATATGGCTACTCGTAATACTTCCTCGGTCGTGGTCAATCCCTGCTTTACTTTCAGCAAACCGTCATCTACGAGGAAAATGGTTTTATTTCGGACCGCATGCTCCCTGAGTTTCGAGAAAGGTTCATTGTTCAGGATGACCTTCTTCATTTCATCATTCATGACGAGGACCTCATGAATGGCAATCCGCCCTTTGTATCCGGTCATGTTACAAGATGAGCATCCCCGCCCCCTTGTGATGGTCTCGATCTTCATTCCTCTTTTGGCGAATATCTCCACTTCCCGCTTGGTCGCCGGCATTTCATGCTTACAGTCCCGGCACACCTTCCTGATCAACCGTTGAGCCACGACTCCACTCAGTGAAGAGGCAACCAAAAACGGCTCGACTCCCATATCCAGAAGTCTCGTCACTGTACTGATGGAGTCATTGGTATGGATCGTACTCAGGACGAGGTGGCCGGTCAAGGAAGCCCGAATGGACACTTCAACCGTTTCCCTATCCCGAATTTCCCCGACCATGATGATGTTGGGGTCTTGACGCAAAATGGCCCGAAGTCCCTTCGCGAATGTCAATCCGACATTTTGATTCACGCCGATCTGGTTGATCCCTTCCAGCTGGTACTCAACAGGATCTTCGATCGTAATGATGTTCACTTCTTCACTATTAAGGTGATTTAAAGCTGCATATAGAGTGGAAGACTTCCCTGAACCCGTTGGTCCTGTTATGAGGACAATCCCTGTCGGCTGCTGGATCATTTTCATGAACCTCTGCTGATTCACCTTATTGAACCCCAGTTTTGCGAGGTCATTCAGACTGGAACCTAAATCAAGGATCCTCAGGACAATTTTTTCACCATAGACCGTTGGCAACGTTGACACACGCAAATCAATTGGATGAAAGTCGATATTCACCTTGATCCGACCGTCCTGAGGTACCCTGAATTCAGTGATGTCGAGGTTTGCCATGATTTTAAGGCGTGCAATCAACATGCTTTGCATATGCTTCGGAAGGTTTCTTTCTGTTCTTAAGATCCCATCCACCCTGTAACGGATGGCCACTTTCGTTTCCTGCGGGTCAATATGTATGTCACTCGCTTTTTGGGTGACGGCATTTGAAAGGATCCCGTTCACTAATCGAACGATGGGTGAATCGGAATCTACCACCGTATCTTCTTCCACGTTATTTTGATTCCGATTCTCTTGAAAGAGATCTTCAAATCCATCTTCCAGGTCATAGAACTTATTAATGACCTTCAGGATATCATCCTTTGTCGCAATCGCTGTTTCAATCTGAAAGCCAGTGGCCAGACGGAGATCTTCTATGGCATAAAAGTCCAAAGGATCACTCATTGCGACAAAAAGCTTATCCCCTTCTTTCTTAAGTGGGATCATCAAATTCCTTTTTGCAGACTCTTTAGGGATGAGATGAAATAAATTCGTTTCAAAGGGATACCGATATAAGCTGACATGAGGGATCCCCAATTGAAATTCCAACACTTCAATCAACTGCTGTTCTGTAATATATCCTCTTTGAAGCAGTGCATCACCTAACTTCTGACCCTTGGCCTTATCTTTCAGGGTATCCTGCAACTGGGATTCGGATATGATCCCTGCATCTACCAGCAGGTCTCCGAGCCTTTTTCTAATGGTGGTCACCTTATCACCCGCTTTTAAGCCTTATTTAAAATCTTTTTTCTGTGGTTTTGATTTATAGTCAGATGATGTTGGTGAAGAATCCCGTTTGGACGGGTCCTCACTTTTCTGATCGGTAGAAGTGTCCGTCTTATCTTCTCCGTTCTGTGAAGTGGGGGCTTCCTTTTCTTCCTCATTCACTTTATCCTGCGTTGGTACTTCACCGTCTACCTCATCCGTCCCATCCGTTACATTGTCATAAGTGTCACTCGGTGTTTCCTGTAATTCCTGCAACGGATATACTGCAACTTTATTCTGCGGTGCATAAAAATCTTCATTGATCAGTTCTTCTGAAAGGATTTCTCCTGAAGTGCTCAGTTTTTGTTTGTAGACGCGGATCAAAACCCCGTCTTTCCCTTCTTGCTGAATATCGACGCTTCCTTTTTCAACAAAAGGGCTGAATTGTTTAATCAAACGGGGAGGGAATGTTTCTTTTTCAGACAATCGGACATTATAAGTGCTTGAAAAGGGAATTCCCTCGAGCTGTGCCTTGATTCGATTCTCTTGAATGGCAAGCTTCAGCTCATACTCCGTTGCGTTCGGATTCGTGATGACAAAGTCCTGGTTATTCATCGGATTGAATTTCGCTTCATAGCCCAGGGTCACATAATCCGGAAGCTCTTTACTGATATTTCGTTCAATGATGGAAAAGTTGGAATGCAACGTAATCTGATAGAGTAAAGAGGCAACCGGACTTAAGTCAGCCTGTGATTCAACGACAAACCCTTCCGTTTCCAGGAAGTCCGAAAACGAAAACTGAGAATTGGGTGCAATGAGAATGGAGGGAAAGTTGTCTATGAAGCTCTTGATCGTCGGTGTAATGTTTAATTCATTGGATACAGCTTCAAATAAAACCTGTGTCGATGCATTTTTATCGAGATAATCGTATACGTCAATGGTCTCACCACTGTTGAGATTTCCCGCTAAAGAAAGGACATACTCCTTTAGAGAAGCCACATTTATGTCATCAGGGCTATAATCAGGGAAATGATCTGATAGGAATGAATCTAACGCTTGATCATCCAGGGTGACCATTAAACTCGTATTTTCATTGTCATCCAGTTTTTCTAAACTTTCTTCCAAATGGAATTGAAAGAGTGCTGAATCGACCCTTGCACTCTCCCCATTGAATTCAAGCATGATGTTTTGATTCCCTTTCCACTCTATTATTTTTCCCTCCAGTATTTTTACTGCTTCTTCCTTGTTTGCTCCACCTAAATTAACAGATGCAACAGCTGCATGTTTTGATAGATTGAGTGACTGAACAAAGAATGATTCATAAGCATAAACGCCTAAATGAGAAAAACCATAGAGGAAAAACGTAGAAAAGAATAAAACGGCCATCAACTTTACAAGCAGACCTTTTTTCACATCAGGCGCTCCTTCCTGCTATTCCCTACTTAATATTCATTGTTAAATCAACAAATACAGAAGGTCCCGCTTCTTGAGCGGCTTTTATGTCTGATTCCGATAAAGAGGAACCCTTGGCAATCAACAAATCCCCTTCTAAATTGTAAATATCTTCGGTCACTCTTTTACCCGCCAATAATTCTGTCTGTTTTGATTTGATTGTTTCCAGGCCATGCTGTTGAGGTGTAGCTTCGACCTCTTCTACGAACACAGGTTCAGGATCGCTCAGTTGATTCAATGAATCTTTAAAATATTCCACGGCATCTTCGTTCACGATGAGGATATCTTTCCCAAAAGTGAGTACATGTTCTGTTGCAAGGAAATAAGTATTGTCCTTCGATTGTAACTCCAATGAAACGATGGCCCCTGTTTCATCATCCACATAGAATTCCTGGATATTACCAATCATCTGTCCTTTACGGGTCATGACACGGGTATCACTAATCTTAATCTTCTTGTTCACCAGCTGATTTGCGATAGGGATTTCATTCAAGTCAATGACCGCACTCTCGTTTTCGACGGTCACAGCATATTCCCCGATCCCGACTACCTTCTTAAAAGGGATCGCTTTCACACTTACCTGCCAATCTTCATGTTCGATGGTCAAGAAATCTACTGAGCCTTTCTCCGGGTTTATAACAAGGGATTTGACTCTCCCTATTTCACTTCCATCGTTAATACTGATAATCGGTAAAGCTTTCATTTCTGCACTTTTCTTCATGTCATCTCACCTATTCCATCAATTTAGTTTCGTGTCATTTCCCACGCGTATTTCTTTGAATGTTCCAGATCCATTATGATGTAAGGGTACTCCCTGAATCTCTCTTCGATCCCCTTAATGAACATATCCAAATCTTCATATTGCTTCGTTGAAATGTAATGATCCATTAATATTCTTGCAAATGTATAGTAATCCTGATCGTGTAGACTTGGATGTAAATAATGCTTGATCATATTTTCCATCTGGTCATCGGTTAACAGACTCCGTGAAAGTGTGATCTGCTCAATCATGGTCTTCATTACTTCTCTCATGATTCTGCTGCGCTTTGGAAGTTCGTCTATAAAGGCGTCATCTCCTGCACGATGATGATCGAT
The DNA here is from genome assembly GCF_025398035.1 of Rossellomorea vietnamensis. Classification (NCBI taxonomy): domain Bacteria; kingdom Bacillati; phylum Bacillota; class Bacilli; order Caryophanales; family Bacillaceae; genus Rossellomorea; species Rossellomorea vietnamensis. The sequence continues at coordinate 4,258,556 of NZ_CP104558.1, read as the reverse complement.
CAAATCGTCTTCCCCATCGATGGAATCTTCAAGAACTGCCTCTTCCCCTGCACTAACAGGCTCCTCTATCTCTTCAACAATCGGTCCATCACTCTCAACGATTACTTCTGCCAACTCTTCCATGTATACCTCTGTTTCTTCCGTTTCCTCTACTTCTATTTCGTCCGGGTCATTGATCATGCTTTCGATTTCACTCAAATCAGCCTCAAACAACTCGAAGTCCCCTTCAATCGCATCAGGTTCTTCAATCAATTCGTTTGCATTTTCTATAAACCATTCACTTTCGTCTTCCTGAACCTGTGTTGAGGTTATTTCTGTATCAACATGTACAGGCAATATCTCATCATCTTCCTGTAAAGGCTCGATGTCTTCAAAGGTTTCCGATGTTTCTTTACCGTCTAGCATATCCCCTTGCTTATGATCCTCAGACTCTATTTCTTTAACAGACTTTTCAACCGCAGCGATTTCTTCTACATCTTTCACTTCAGAAACTTCATTTGATGCTTCTTTGTCATTATGTAAGTCAGACTTGAATTCAACATGTGCAGGAGTTTCGAGCCATTGTTCTTCTTTCACATCCTGGTCATGTCCTTCAGCCACTACCAATATCCCGCTAAAACGCTGTTCCATGACGTATGAGAGGATGGCCAGTAAAGAAAGTAACATCAGACCAATTAACCACATCGGGTATTGGGCAGATGCGACTAACCCCAAAAGCGTCAAACCAAATGATACGCCTGCGATCAGTAGTTTCCCCCCATGGGAGATCCCGATTGGAATGAAATATAAAATAGGCAACAGCAGAATAAGTGCCAGTAACGAAAATAGGTAAATCATCTTACATTCAGCTCCTCCCTATGATATATTTCTTATAAATTAGACTTTTTTTAACAAGTTTCGACTATTAAATATTGTATAATAAAGTTAGGTAGATTGAAAGCAGGTGTTGGGTTGAAATACATAAAAATAGTAAAAAATAATAGAGGCTTCACATTGATAGAGCTGTTGGTTTCCATTACCATACTGGGAATCGTCCTTCTAGCATTCATGAATTTCTTCCTTCAATCCAGTACATATACAAATGCCAATCAAAAGAAGACGGTGGGGGTCAATGTAGCCAGGAATGTCCTTATGTTCATGGAAAAGCAGAACTTCCTCGAAGTCAGGAACTTTTTTCATGATGTGAACATAGGTGATAAGTCTCCTGATACAGAATACCTCACATTACTCATATGTGAAGAGAAGTATACACTGTTCTCTGAATCTGAAATACATAACACCTGTCCCGGCAAGAAACATATTACGATTAATGGATTAGAATATGAAGCGACCATCTTTTCCGATGAAGTATCGGCTTCTGAAGAAATGGATTACTATATTCCCATTACCGTCAAAGTGAGGTGGAATATGAATGATAAAGCATACAGCACGAGTGTTGATGGCAAAGTTAAAAGTGAAGATATCCGATAATAAAGGGATCACCTTGATTGAATTATTGATCACACTAACTATATCGGCTATTCTTTTGCCTGTTACATATGGTGCTTTGATCACTGGATATAAAGTCTATGAAAAAGTGTCGATAGATGCCCAGCTCCGTGAAGATGCTGATTATGTATCTTCCATGGTGATGAAACGTTTATATTCATACCCCTTTGATACCATTGAAGAATGTACCCCTGAGCAATCAGGTTGCATTAAATTCGTGAATAACACTGAAAAAAATATAACTTCCTACTCTGGAAAATCCTTCTATGAGGTGAAAGATGAAGACGTTATACATGATGAGCAGACATTGGAACTGATAACCATGGACGGGAAAGAGCAATGGAGCTTCGACGGTGAGATACTTGCTACTTCATCCGATTTTTCAGGGTCCACGATTACGACGAGTTGTACGTCTGATCCATGTACGGATGCGATGATTCAAATGACATATAAAGTGTCTCATCCACGGTTCAATAAAACACTTCAATTAGAGAGCCGCTTCGGCTTCTAGAATGGAGGGAATCATTTGTTAACAAATCAACGAGGAAATGCGTTGCTGACTGTTTTAATCACCTCCCTTGTCATGGTGACGATCGGCATGGCCATCATGAGTTCAACGATAGGAGGAGCCAAACGGACAGAAGTCAGGGAAACAGATATTGATATTACATACGAAGGCTTAAAAGCGGTTGAAGAAATCTCTGCCAAGCTTGTATTCCAATTGCAGCCCACTAAGCAGTTGGAAATCAACCAATTAACCCCTGTAAATATTAACTCAAAAGTGAGGGACTTCATTCAAACAGAAATACTCCCATCCTACCAATCTTCTGATACGATCAAATGTATTACGATCGTGGATGTCAGCGGAACTCAAGCTTCGAATTTACTGGGAGCTCATTGCGGGAAAGCCAATACCCTTCAATATCACACGTTCGGCTTGGATTTTATCGACACGAACCTTACAAGGGTATATGAGATTATCGTCAATACTGAAAATCCTGATTCCGAAGAAGGAAAGGTTGAAAAAATCGTCCGGAAGAGAATCATCCTTTCTCCAATTCCAAGCTTCCTGAAATATACGTTAGGTTCCCGTGAACAGCTTCAGTTGAACGGTTCACCCCATCTGGTCGGAAATGTATATGCTCATTCACTCGGCATCAGTGAAGATGCAAACTATCAATTGTCCAATCTCGATGATAAGAAAGTGAGCGCACCATTCCCATCCATTGTAGGAGATTTGTATACCAGCTATGACAAAGTGAATTATGACCATATGAAATCCCTGGTGGACACCCGGCAGTTTTACCCGCACCTGCCAACACCAGACATAAAGCAGGACAGCCAATTCACTGACATCTCCTTTGATCAAACGTACTCGGAGGAGGTTGGGAAAGTATTGGACTCTCTTGGGCTTTCACTTGATCAGGCTTTGACCAAGGCTAATATAAGGAATACGATAACGGCCAACTATCTATCCAACAGTCCCATCTTCTTCCCTTTGGTAAATGGTATATTGAGTGAAAATGTACAGGGGACTGTAAAAGCGGATCAAAGCATCACAGTAAAAGGGTTACGACATCCCGGAGTGGACCTGATTGTCCAAGGAGATGTAAACATCCTTGCAAATTCCACAATGGATATTGAGAATATCATCTCTACCGGAAATGTAACCATTTCGAACGCAACAGGAGAGATGTCAATCGGAAATATCGTCGCAGCCGGCAATGTATCGATTGAAGCAAATGCATCAGTAACATTGAAAGAGAATATAGTCAGTTTTGATGACGTTTTGTTCCAGTCCCAAAACTCTACATCTTCTATTGAAGGGAACATCTACTCCGGAGGTAACCTAACGATAAAGGGTGATGCCAATGATCCGGATGACGAAAACGATGAAATTGAATTTGATTCTGTCATTTACGCAAAAGGAAAGACAAGTATTTCGAATTTGAATATCACCGGTAAAAGTAGTCCCGGTCATTCCAATCAACGGGGTCAATTGATCTTACTTTCAAAAGGAGAATTATTGGTAACGAGGATGAATGAATTCCAATACTATACGGATGAAGAAGAAAAGAGAGAGGCTGACCTTTTGCCTGATGCATCAGAAAATATTAAGCCTCTTCAGGCTTTCTTATACACCGATAGTGACGCAACATTATATGGTGTCGGCTCCCTCTTTTATGTGAACGGTGGCGTCTTTTCGAAGGGAAACCTGACTGTAAACGCCGTACGTGGGGATGTTGACAGCATGGATACGATACAAAGTGATCTCTTTTCTAACCAGGAAAAGAAATTATCGCGATTCATCGTTCATTATAATAAAGATGTACTGCTCTCCAAATTGGATGATCTTCCCAAGGTGGACTCCCTCTCCCTAATTGGTGATGAAATAATTGTGGAGTAAAAAAAGCGAAGCTATGATTGCTCATAGCTTCGCTTCAGCTTGTAGACAAAGTCTAAGAATTAGACCAAGTCTACAAGCTTTTTTTGTATAATAGAAAGGAATAAAGCTTTTGTGGGGGATAAAAATGTTATCAAAACACACTAAAGAAGGAAGAAATCAAATTGAAATGGTTGCGCTAGATGAACTTGTTCCTGAGGATCATCTAGTTAGGAAAGTTGAACAAGCGATTGATTTTGAATTTATTTATGACTTAGTAGAAGATAAATATTGTTTAGACAATGGACGCCCTGGTATTGATCCCGTTGTTCTCATTAAAATGGTCTTTACCCAATACCTCTTTGGCATACGCTCCATGCGTCAAACCATCAAAGAAATCGAAACCAACGTTGCTTATCGATGGTTTATTGGGTATTCGTTCAAAGAGAAAATCCCTCACTTTTCAACCTTCGGTAAAAACTACGTTAGGCGCTTCCACGATACGGATCTCTTTGAACAAATTTTCTACCGCATCTTGAAAGAAGCGATGACCAAAGGATTGGTGGATCCATCCGTTGCGTTTATAGATTCTACTCATGTAAAAGCGAATGCGAATAAGAAGAAATTCGAAAAGAAAATAGCCCGAGTCGAAACTAGAACGTATCAGGATCAGCTGGATAAAGAGATCAACATTGACCGAGAGGAACACGGAAAAAAGCCCTTCCCCCCACAGAATAAAGAAGAGTCAAAAGAAATAAAGGTCAGCACGACAGACCCTGAAAGTGGGTATTACGTAAAAGATGAGCGCGAAAAGCTGTTTGCGTATTCTTTTCATACGGCAAGCGACTCCCGGGGTTTTATCTTAGGATCTCTTGTCACGGGAGGAAATGTTCACGATAGTCGGATGTTGGACAAGCTCGTCACTCAAGTCACGGATAAAGTCGGTAAGCCCAGTTCTGTCGCTGTTGATGCAGGATATATAACACCCCACATCGCTAAATTCCTCATGGACCAAGAAATCAGACCCGTTATGCCTTATACACGGCCGAGAACGAAAGACGGATATCTTAGGAAATACGAATACGTTTACGATGAATATTTTGACTCCTATCTTTGTCCCGAAGGACAAATTTTACCTTACCGTACTACCACAAGAGACGGGTACAAACAATACGCTTCAAATCCTTTGGAATGTAAAGACTGTCCTCTGTTAGAACGTTGTACACAAAGTAAGAATCACACCAAGATGATTCATCGACATGTGTGGCAGGATTACATAGATGAAGTAGATCATTTGAGACATACAGAACTTAATAAAACTCTATATGCGAAACGCAAAGAAACGATCGAACGGGTCTTTGCGGACGCAAAAGAAAAGCATGGCATGCGTTGGACGACCTTAAGAGGTCTTAAAAAAGTTTCAATGCAGGCGATGCTTACATTCGCTGCCATGAATCTTAAGAAGTTGGCAAACTGGACATGGCGAGGGCCATGTCCAGCCTAGAAACAGGAGAAAAATCTTTTAAAATATCAGAAAACCCCACCTTCGGTTAAAGTGAAGGTGGGGTTTGTCTACAGTCTGAAGCGAAGCTATGATTGCTCATAGCTTCGCTTTTCATTTTACCATCTGCCATCGATACTTCCATTTTCTGTACCCGGATTTCCACCTTCTTCTGAAACCACCTCAAAAATGGCTGTGGCTTTAATATCGGGGTTTTCATCGGATGTTACAGTGATGGTCGTCACACCTTTACTCTTCGGGGTTATTTTCCATATGTCATTTTCCCTTGTTATCTCGACTACGCCATTCCCTGTATCAGTGACAGTCTTAATATTTTTATTGGTGGCATTATGAGGATTAAAGATCAAGTTTGAATGAACGTCGAAATCGTTCCCCTCCAGAAGCAGAGTATATTTCGATTTAGTGAAATCCATGCTTTCAAGATCTATGAACTTAGACTTCACAATGACGCGGATAGTCTTTTTAAACTTCCCATTTTTCGTTTCTACAATAACGTTATCCTCACCAGGGGATAAACCTGTCATTCTATTCTCCTTGGTAGAACGGACTTGAGTATACTCAGAGTTGATTACCCCGTCGTTCCCTTGGGTCACCAGGACATTATAATTATTATTTGGTTTCCCAAAAGGGAAGACATCGATATCGAAAGACTTCGTTTCACCCACGTATAATTCGATGAGGGAAGGAACTCGTATTAATTCGTCTCCTTCGATCCAGATGGTTTTCCCAATAATATAATCATCGACGGCAAATCCTCCGCTCGCTTTTACCTGGACTTCATTCTTTCCGAATGTGTCGAGGGTTTTCACTTCCTGAAGGTCGATGTTATTCCATCCTTCTATCACTTCATCCTCATTCAACATTCGATATTTATACTTCACATCATTTCCGGGAACCCCGGTAGATAGATAGAATTCAGCCTGATTGGATATGGAATCCCCATCTTCCAATACTTTATTGGTAACGGCATCCTTGACAGTCAGTGCAGGAATAAATGATAGTACAGCGGTTGATCCATCTTTGTAGGTGATCGTTAATTGAGTTGAATCAGCCACTAATTCCTTTACCGCTTTATTCGGGAATCCGTTATTAATGCCCGGCTCCAGAACAGCGACAGTCGTTTCCCCCTGTCCTGTGATCAATACTTTTTTTATTGTTCCGTTAGCAAAACCATCATAAGCATATTCTTTTTGATTATCATACTTACGGGTTCTTACTTTCGCACTTAATTCATTTTGATCTGGGGTCAAATTACTGACCACTTTCGTATCATATCTCGAATCAACGTAAGATACCTTAGGCTGAGGCATCTTTACATTATTAATGGCCCATAAGGCCTTTATCTTCATATTGGCGGAAAGCGAGGGTTGAGAAAACTTTCCGTTTTCAAAATTCATCCTTTGAGTCAATCTCATGACAGCCGTTCGTTGACCATTCACATTTTCTATAGAAAGGTTATTGCCGGCTTCAACTTCCACCCCTTCAGGTAACGGCTGGTAGATGGTGATATCTCTTACGTTCCCCTTGGCAGTTGGATTTACTAGGCCTCCGAACTCCAGCTGATACTTACCCGTAAATGAGTTGGTCTCTTTTCCTTGCTCAATAATTAAATTGAATAATTCTTGATTGATTTTATTCAGTTCAAGCTTTCCTGTAACAGATGCAGGTGCATCATCCTTCACCTGGATCGTCACCGATTTATTATTGGTATTTCTCCATGCCGTTTCTTCTGCCGTTTTATATTGAATTTTTACAGAGTCAAAAGTGTAGGTACCCTTTGTCGTAAACTCCACAGGTAATGATAGGATTATGGCCGACGGTGCTCCCTGGCCCACTTCATACACGGTGGAAAACGGTAAATACACCGTATTATTGACCACTTTGTATTGGTTACGGTCAACAGTTGCGTTTACCGGCAAAGGTACGACCGCTTCCCCTTCCAATTTAACGGAGTTTATTTTATTCGCCAGTTTTTCAAATGCATCCGAGACACTTCCCTCACTTGCTTTGATGAAACTGCCGGAAGTCTTCTCTGCCAGCATTTGAAGGTATCGGTCATCAAGGTCGCCTTCCCCGTATCCGAGTGTATGCATGGTGATGTTGGAGTTGTATAATTCTTTGGAAACTTCAAGGCCTTTTTGTTTAATCAGAGCCTGCATTTGCTGACTGTTTGTTTCCAACTCCCCTGGATTGTACCAACCCGACTTAAAAGAAGTACCATCCATAGAAAAATCAGAAGGTATCAATAATGATTTCAATTTGCTATTATCCGGGGAATATATTTTATGGAGCCACTTATTATAATAGTATCTATTTTGGAAGTCATATATCACTTGTTGATCATTCTCTACAAGATCTGTTTCACCGCAAAAAAACCAAAACGGTCTTGTACATTCTTCTCTTTTTACTTTTTCAACGGCGGTTGCAATCATAGGCTGTCCATCTGTCAGGAAGACAATATACTTTTCGTTCTTGGAATCTCTCAGCATATGCTTTGCTGCACGCAAAGGATCGGTATAATTTGTCCCTCCATATGCGGTGGTATGTAACATAGATGTTTTAATAGAATCGAGGTCATTGCTTAACGGAAGGATCGTTTCAATCTCGGACGAAAAGGTAATGAGAGAAAAGCGGTCATTTTCTTGCTTGTTTTTTTCAAAGAATTGGACAGCACTGGTCAGTCCGTCTTTTGCATTTTGCATTTTGTCTCTCGTACTATTCATCGAGCCTGATTTGTCAAAGATAAAGACGACATCAATAGGGGGCCGCTTTGCTTCCTTCACTTCCCCTGCCGGAATAATATTGAAATCTAATGACGCTTTTGCATTTCCTTCTGCAGGCTTTACGATCACACTTTGTGACGGTGATACATTAAAATCCACATGTAAATCAGCATTCCCTTTTGCATATGTTATGGTCGAACTCATTAGGAGCGTAAGAAACAGGATGAATAGGAATGGAGTTTTTGGCTGTATTCTCATAATATCCCTCATTTTGGTTATCCTATAATATATTTATTATATCAATCTTCAAACTATTTTAATAGGACTTAATACTCACGTGATGGTATTTTCAATAAAAAAAGGATGTCCATGATTACTTTAGACATCCTTTTCCTTATTTCACATACTGCGCCACCCGATTCCTCCCTGCCTGCTTCGCCCCAGTATAAAGCGCCCGGTCGGCATGACGGATGAGGGCCATGGTGTCGTCTGCATCCTGAGGTGCGGTCGATACGCCGATGCTTGCCGTAATCCTGACCATTATCTGTTTGTTGGATTCGTCCAGGCTGTCATGGAGCGTGAACGGCTGGTTGGCAATCGTGCCCCTGACATATTCTGCGATGCGGAGTGCCTCTTCCCTTTCCGTATCGGGAAGGAGGATCACAAATTCCTCCCCGCCGTATCTTGCCACGGTTCCTTTAGTGGATATCAATGCACGTAAGCGTTCGGCCAGTTGTATCAGGATTTCGTTACCACTCTGGTGACCGTAGTTATCATTGATCACTTTGAAGTGGTCAAGATCCAGCATGATTAAGGACAGGGTCTTTCTCTTTCCTGCTTCGAGGTGATTGTATTCCATGGAAAGCAGATCCTCGAAGTAGCGATAATTGTAGAGACCTGTAAGAGCGCATCGTTCACTGTTCTGTTTCGTCCGCTCATGGTGCCTTGCATTGGCAATGGCTATCCCGAAATAAGAGCATAGGATATCGACGATCATCAATTGGAATTTCTCATACGCTTTCTTTTTGGAGGAAGCGAGAAGAAGGATTCCCCTCACCTTCTGGCTCCTGACGATAGGTACGCATAACACGCTTTCCACATCCTCCGGCATATACCCTTCGGCGATATCGGTCCATTCCGAACGGGACGTATACAGGACGGATTTTCCCGTTTCCCATACCACTCCGCTGATCCCCTGATTTTTCTTGAGGGGACGAAGGTTATTCGATTTCATTTCCCCATTTTCAAACCGCCGGAGAAGAACCAACCCCTCCTCATGGCAGTCGAGGATGTACGCATATTCGACAGGAAGTGTTTCGATGATCTTCTCGATGAAAATATCCAGGACTTCTTTGACCTTGAGGCTCTCTGTGAGCTGATGCCCGATTTCCCCTGCTTTTTGGAGGTATTCATTGATATTCTCGGATGAATTATAGAGCTTCAAGATGATGGAGAGACTGACGAACGGGACTCCAATCAGCAAGGAGGCAAACGCCCCCAGTTCAAATGTCAAATAGTAGAGTGAGAGAGAAAGAGGGAACATGATCATATTGGCGGTGAAATCCCACACAAAGTCCTTACTGTAAAAACGCACGTCATTATTAGCCACATAATGATGATAGAGAAGGAGGAGGATCTGATTGATCATAATGGATACGATCTGGTAACAAAGGATCGGTAGGATCAGCTGACCGAGCTCCCTTTCGGCGATTTCCCCTCCCACCATAAAATAGATCAGCCCACTGATGTATGAAACCAAAAAGAACATCAGTGAATTCAATGGGATCCTGTGCCAGTCGCTTTTTGTCACCCGGAGCCTTATGAGCAAGGGGATGATCGAGAACTGCATCAGTACGATTTCAATAAATAGACCATACTTGATGAAGCCGACGAGTGTCACCCACTGGATGAAGAAGATGGTCGCACCGTTGATCACGATGGGCATGAGGGGGATGAAAGTGGCAAATGCCACCAATGTTATAAACTCAAGCTCATTTCCTGCAATATTTTCAGGAGGATAGTATTGATATGTAAAATATAAGCCAGCCGGTACAACCGCAAGCCATGCCAGCAATATGTACAGCTTTTTCTTCAATGGTAACGTCATATCTATCCCCCATAGGTTTACAATGAATTTTATATAGTCTGATCATACTATACTAGTTAAATAGTCACAAGTTTAAGAATATTTTATCAAAGCACCCGAATAAAGTCACTTACTTTTTTCTGTAATTTTCCAATAAAGGAAGTAAATATGGTTTCACTTCCGATAAGAAGTACAAGGAGCCGGTTATGAGCAGGACTTCCTCTTCTTCCATGACGGCGATTTTCTCTTCAAGATACTTCTTCCAATCATGGACTTCTGATTTATGTGGGTGCGCGGAAGCTTCGTAAAGCTCTTCAACCGATGCCACTCTCGGAAAATCAAAGGACGTAAATCCGATCTCATCCACGGCTTCTTCCAATTGAGAGATCATCGGCCTTAACTTTTTATCGTGGAGTGCCGAGAAAAGGACGGTCACTTTTTTATGAAGGAAGCGTTCCTTGATTGTCTTCACAAGGGCATCCACCCCTTCTGGATTATGGGCACCATCAATGTAAATCTCACGTGTAGCGGATAATGCCTCCATCCTGCCCGGCCATGATGCCTTCTTTAATCCTCTCTTGAGGTGCTCCGGTTCTATTTTCATCTCCTGATTTTTCACAAGGAGCTCGACGACTTTGATGGCAAGGGCTGCATTATTGATTTGATGGGTTCCGATCATGGAAAGATCGAACTCGTCATGCTGCAAGGGAGATTGAAACTCGAATCTTTCCCCCTTATCCAATAAGGCGACACGCTCGGCAGAAAAATCCTGCCCAAGTTGAAATAGCTCACTTTCCTTTTCAAGGGCTGTTTCTTTGATGACGTTCCTTGCTTCAGGTTGATGGACCCCTGAAATGACAGGTACACCGTGCTTGATGATTCCCGCTTTCTCAGATGCGATATCTTCCAATCTGTTCCCAAGAAACTGCATATGATCCATTCCGATGCTCGTGATCACGGATACCATGGGAATGATGACATTCGTCGAGTCCAGTCTACCCCCGAGCCCAACCTCATAAAGGACGAGGTCGACGGGTTGCAATTCAGCAAAATAATAAAAGCTCATGGCCGTGATGACTTCAAATTCAGAGGGCGCACCCCATTCCGATTGTTCCATCTTTTCCGCGATAGGCTTGATCTTTTCGACAAGCAGCGTCAGATCCCCATCGCTGACAGGATCTCCGTTTATGCTGATCCGTTCATTGAAGCGTTCAAAATAAGGAGAGGTAAACGTTCCGACTGTATATCCTGATTCCTGTAATACATTCCTCAAATAGGTAACCGTGGACCCTTTTCCATTCGTACCGGCAATATGGACGGTTTTCAGCTTTTGATGAGGGTTCCCGAGTTCTTCCAACAGGTGATTCATCCGCATCAATCCCGGCTTGATTCCAAGTCTGAGTCTTGAGTGGATCCACGCGACAGCTTGTTCATAATTCATCAATTTTTTCACTCCCACATAGGCTTCATTAGAAAAAGGGCCCCAATCAGGCCAGATTGAGGAGGGGTTCCCCCTGTCAATCAGACCCGATTTTAAAGCCCTCTTCCTTACCTTTTATTATTCAGTCATATTAAAGCGATTTAAGCTCTTCGATTCTCGCTTTTACCGTCGCTTGTTTCTCTAAATAATCTTTTTCTTTCTCTTTTTCCTCGTCGACTACTTTCTGAGGCGCTTTGCTTACAAACTTTTCATTGTTAAGCTTGCCTTGGACGCGGGATACTTCCTTCGTCCATTTATCCAGTTCTTTTTGAAGGCGTGCGATTTCTTCTTCGATATTGATCAGTCCTTCTAGTGGAAGGTACAGATCGACGCCTGTCACGACTGCCGTCATCGCCTTTTCCGGTGCTTCTACATCCGTTCCCATTTCAAGCTTTTCCGGATTACAGAATTTCTCGATATACGATTGATTCTTTTCGATGATCGTCAGGGTATGTGCATCCTTGGCTTTCAGCATCAGGTTGATCTGTTTACTCATCGGCGTGTTCACCTCGGCACGAACATTCCGTACGGCACGGATGATATCAACCAGAAGCTTCATCTCTTCTGCCGCCCCTTTATCAGTCAGCTTATCATCAACCGTCGGCCAGGCCGCTACCGTGATGGATTCGCCTTGATGCGGCAAGTTCTGCCATATTTCCTCGGTAATAAACGGCATGAATGGGTGCAGCAGTCTCATGGTGTTGTCGAGAACGTAAGCCAGGATCGAACGGGTCGTCTTTTTCGCCGCTTCGTCTTCGCCATATAGAGGCAGCTTCGCCATTTCAATGTACCAGTCACAGAAATCATCCCAGATGAAGTTGTATAGTAAGCGTCCTACTTCACCGAATTCATAACGATCTGCCAGGCGCGTCACTGTTTCAATCGTTTCATTTAATCGGGTGAGGATCCATTTATCCGCAACAGACTTCTCACCTGATAGATCGATTTCGTCGTATGTCATGCCATCCATGTTCATCAGGGCAAATCGGGATGCGTTCCAGATCTTATTCGCAAAGTTCCAAACAGACTCCACTTTTTCAAATGAGAACCGCAGATCCTGTCCTGGTGAGCTTCCGGTTGTCAGGAAGTAACGAAGAGAGTCGGAACCGTATTTTTCGATGACGTCCATCGGGTCTACACCGTTTCCTAAGGATTTACTCATCTTCCGTCCATCTGCATCGCGGACCAAACCATGAATTAGAACATCTTTAAATGGTCTTTCTCCAGTAAACTCTAACCCTTGGAAAATCATACGGGATACCCAGAATCCGATAATATCATATCCTGTTACAAGTGTATTGGTTGGATAGTAGCGCTTAAAGTCTTCTGCATTCAAGTCCGGCCAGCCCATTGTTGAGAACGGCCACAGCGCTGAACTAAACCAAGTGTCCAACACGTCTTCTTCTTGCGTCCAGTTTTCACTGTCTTCTGGCGCTTCTTTCCCTACATACATTTCACCCGTTTCGTTGTGGTACCAAGCCGGGATTCTGTGACCCCACCATAGTTGACGGGAAATACACCAATCACGTGTGTTTTCCATCCAGCGAAGGTAAGACGTTTCGAAACGATCAGGAACAAAGTTAATTTTGTTTTCACCTTTTTGCAGTTTCACCGCTTCTTCTGCCAATGTATCCATCTTAACGAACCACTGAGTAGAAAGGTAAGGTTCAACCACTGCCCCGCTTCGCTCCGAATGCCCCACCGAATGCATATGCTCTTCAATCTTGAACAACACTCCGGAGTCCTGAAGGTCCTTCACGATTTGCTTACGGCAGTCAAAACGGTCCATGCCGTTATATTTATCAGCTTTCTCGTTCATCGTCCCATCTTCATTCATCACAAGGATGCGTTCCAGATTATGACGGTTCCCGATTTCAAAGTCATTAGGGTCATGGGCAGGTGTGATTTTCACCGCTCCGGAACCGAATTCCATATCCACATAATCGTCACCGACGATCGGGATTTCACGTCCAACGATCGGAAGGATGACCTTCTTCCCGATCAGGTGCCTGTAACGGTCATCCTCTGGGTGTACGGCAACCGCCGTGTCCCCAAGCATCGTTTCAGGACGGGTTGTGGCGATTTCAATGTGGCCGCTTCCGTCTGCCAAAGGATACCTCATATGGTAGAATGCACCCTGGACATCTTTATGGATAACCTCGATATCGGAAAGTGCCGTCTTTGTCGCAGGATCCCAGTTGATGATATATTCCCCGCGGTAGATCAAGCCTTTATTGTAAAGATCAATGAATACTTTTTGAACGGCATCGGACAGACCTTCGTCCAGTGTGAAGCGTTCACGGCTGTAGTCGAGTCCGAGCCCGACTTTCGCCCACTGCTGGCGGATGTGCTCGGCATATTCCTCTTTCCATTTCCACGTTTCTTCCACGAATTTCTCACGACCGAGGTCATAGCGTGAAATCCCCTGGCTGCGGAGTTTTTCATCCACTTTTGCCTGTGTGGCAATCCCGGCATGGTCCATACCCGGCAGCCATAGTACGTCGTACCCCTGCATACGTTTCATTCTTGTCATGATGTCCTGTAATGCTGTATCCCAGGCATGACCAAGATGTAGTTTCCCCGTTACGTTTGGCGGCGGGATAACAATGGTGTACGGTTCCTTCTCCTTATCGTTTGTCGCTTCAAAGAACTTCCCTTCAAGCCACCATTTGTACCGGCCCTGTTCAATGGCATTCGGATCATATTTAGTCGGCATTGATAATTGTTGATCTTGAGTTTCCATGTGATTTCCTCCTATATCGTTCTAAAAAAAATAAAAAAATCCCCCGTCCTGTGAAAAGGACGAAGGATTCCATTCGCGGTACCACCTTTTTTCTCAGGAGAAAGAAGACTCCTGAACTCTCGACGATCATAACGGCTTTTAACCGGCTTCTACTACTCTCATTTCATAGAAACAGCTCTTCAGGCGACCTTCCATTGTCTTATCGTAGAAAATCTCTCAGCAAACGATTTTCCTCTCTGAACGTAAGGATCAATGTACTCTTCCTGTTCATTGCTTTTCATGATTATTTATTTACTCATTATAGTATAGGATAAGATAAACTTTCGTCAATCATTATTGGCATTTTCATTGAAAAATATTCATTTTGCCCATACATAGGCACCATTCCATCCCGGTTTCATAAGATAAAGTAGTGAATACACCCAGGAAAGTGAGTGGATGATGATGAAAAAAATCAACCAGTACACGTTACAGAAATGGATGGGGAACGCCCGATTAATATGTAAGCAATTCATCATACCCTTTACCATCTTTCAAGGCATCCGCACGATTCTGCTCCCGACCACGTTTGACGTCCTTCTGTTAACCCTGTTTATCGGTATCGGCCTCGCCATATACTTTGATTGGATTTAAGGAACTGACGAAAAGTGGATTCGTCAGTCCTTTTTTTATTCAGCCTGCTCGGCCTGCTCTTTCTTCTGCTTTTCCATCTCATCCAGACGCATGACCACATATTCAGTATTCTTTAAGAGCCAGTAGTGACGTTGCAGTTTCTTCAAAGACTTCCGTTCATTTCTCTTATCCTTCGGGGTATGGAAGTATTTTTCCACAACGGCAATGACAGAGCTCGGATAGGCGAGGTAGCTCATGAACAGGAGCCGCTCTTCATTCCGGACGGTAAAATGCTGAAAGTAGGTGGTGAGCCATTCAATGCATTCCTCATAATATTTTGGATAGGTCTTCAAGGTTCTCGACAAAAACGGAAGCAGATCATGAAACGGCGACGCCATCTTGGAGTTCTCAAAGTTATGAAAATACCCCAAGCCCCTTTCATCGAATAAAAAATGCTCCGTCGAAACCTTTCCATGAGTGATTACGGTCCTTACCTTTTCAAGCTCCTTTGTTTCCTCGTACCATTCATCCAGCATTTTTCGTGAAAACTTCAACGCTTGTGAAGCATCTTTGTAATACATGCAATAATGAAATTGAAAAGGGGACATGTAGGTGGTCTTTTCACAAGCTTCCACATATTCATCCAAGAACGCCTGCTCTTTATCCCATCTTGACGTGAGCTGCTCATAATGGGACTCTCTCTCTTCCTTATCGATTTTCACTTCGTGGGAGGAAAGAGTATGGAGCCTCGCCAATTCCCTGAACATCTTCTGATGCTTTTCAAACTGATCTTCTCTTTCCTGGTTCATCATCCACGGCATGACGTAGTATAAATCCCCCTGATTCCACACAGCATAGCGGCCATCCATGGTGGGATAAATCGGGACGATCCGATTATAGCCCCGCTGAAACAGCAATTGTACATTCCTGACAAAGTCCACGCCATTTTGGGCTGGAAGCTGTTTGACGGCCAGAGTGCCTTTATTTGAAAATACCTTAGAAATCTTTCCGTAACTTTCAACAAAATGAGGTTCGACCCCATAAGGTTGCAAGACAGGCTTCAATCCCTCCAGCGTTTGCGCCATTTCTCTCACCTTCTACGATTACTTTTCTAAAAAAAACGGACCAACCCCAATGAATTTGGTGTCAGCCCCGTCATTTCCACTATGATACTTTGATTCGCTTCTATGGTCCTCTGATGGGAGTGACCTTGCTATTTTCCTTTATCCCTTGAAAACGAATTCGCTGTTCGGGATATATAGAACCTGACCGGCATATACGTCCTGATTCGCTTCGAGTTGGTTCACCCTTAATAGCTGGGGAATGGTCAAATCATATTTTTCCGCTATATAATCCAGGTTTTCTCCCTCCTGGACGATGCATACACGAAGAGTCGCTCCCCGTTCTTCTTCTTTCCGGGCAAAGAAATCAGTCAATGAAATGGATTCATACTTCTTTTTGCCCTTCGTCTTTTTCTTTTCTTCCTTTTCTTCCTCTTCCATCTCTGCTTCTAGGGCTGATGAGGATGATGACTCTTCTTCTTCCATCTCCTGCTCCTTGTACTTAGGTGCCGGAGGAGGAGTATATGCGGCCTTCGGTTCTGCATGCTGCTCCTCAGACGACTCACTCAGCTCATGCTGGGGAAGCTCGAAAACATTCTCTTTCCGGTAGTCAACTTCCTCATAGGAAGGAACCGGCTGTGTATCGTATTGAATCTGGACGGGAATTTCATCTTCCTGCTCAGCCGGTGGAGTCCTTCCCTCCAGATTAAACGGCTGATACTCGTCATCCTGGTCCTCTTCTTCCACATCTTCTTCAGCATAACCCGTGATTTCATCTTCATCATAGTTCTCATATTCGTACACTTCTTCTCTTTCTTCTTCTTCGGTTTCGACTTCTTCTTCCGCCTCTTCAACGTCTTCTGCCTGGACTACGGCACTTGAGCGGTAAAGGGGCTCGAATTCTTCTTCTCTTTCATACTCTGCTTCAAGAGGAGTGTGAGCCTGCTGTTCACCGTAGATGCCGGTGATGGTCAAGTCTGCGTTCAGCTTTAGACAGGCATTTTCAGGGACGATGTAGTCAAATGACTCAACATATACATCAATATCCCCCAGGTTCGCGATCCGATTTTTCGGGATTGTGACATCCACCGGGAACCTGTGGACAAATTCATATTCACCCTTCTCCCTCTTTTCCACGGTCTGCACGAACTTTCCGCCTGCTTCGAACTCATCTTCCTCTTCTTCCCTAAATGATGTCGGTAAATACTCACCTGTCAAATCAAGGCTTCCCCTGATAAGTACGTACTGCTCTTGTTCTTGTATCGTTATATGAGGATCTAAGGAGATAGATAGCAATTCTTCAACTTCCTGTCCTTTTTTGAACCAAATTGATTCTTCCAAAGAAAATCGTAAGCACGATTGTTGTTCTTGTGACAAAGAAAATTCCTCCTTTCAGGTTCCAAACAAAGAAATAGTAAACAATGCCATTATCACTTTATGAAACGGAAAGGAGGAATATGATAGGAAAACAAAAATCCATAAAAAAGAGCCGACCCCAAAAGGATCGGCTTCCCATTATTTCTTACTGATTTTTTCAAATGCTCTTTCCGCTGCCTGCAGCGTCTTCTCGATATCGTCATCACTGTGGGCTGTCGATAAGAAAAGTCCTTCAAACTGAGAAGGTGGCAGGAATACCCCTTCATGGGCCATTTCACGGTAGTAGTCGGCAAACATCTCAAGATCGGATGACTTGGCACCTTCGTAGTTCGAAACTTCTTCATTTGTAAAGAAGATCCCGATCATGGAGCCTGCGCGGTTGATTCTGTGAGGAATATTGTATTTTTCCGCCGCTTTCTTCAAGCCTTCTTCCAGTAGATCTGCTTTGCGCGCAAACTCGGTATACGTTTCCGGGGTGAGCTGGCTCAGCGTTTCGTATCCAGCGGTCATGGCTAACGGATTCCCTGAAAGGGTTCCGGCTTGATAGATCGGTCCGCTCGGCGCGATCCTTTCCATGATTTCCGCTTTTCCGCCATATGCCCCGACAGGAAGTCCCCCGCCGATGACTTTTCCCAGGCAGGTTAAGTCAGGCGTCACATTGTAAAAGCCTTGTGCACAGCCATAGCCGACACGGAAGCCCGTCATGACTTCATCAAAGATCAATAGTGCGCCATGATTTTCCGTTACCTCACGCAGGCCTTCCAGGAAGCCCGGTTGTGGAGGGACGACACCCATGTTTCCGGCAACAGGCTCGACGATCACACCGGCAATGTCATCACCGTATTGTTCGAAGGCATAACGTATGCTTTCCAGATCATTGTAAGGCACCGTGATCGTATTCTTTGCAACCCCTTCAGGAACACCGGGACTGTCCGGTAAACCGAGGGTAGCGACACCGGAGCCCGCTTTAATTAATAAAGAGTCCCCATGTCCGTGGTAACAGCCTTCAAACTTGATGATCTTGTTGCGGCCGGTGTATCCGCGGGCCAACCGCAGGGCACTCATCGTCGCTTCCGTACCTGAAGACACCATGCGGACGATCTCGATACTTGGCACCCGGTCGATCACCAGTTGAGCCAGTTTATTTTCAATTTCTGTGGGAGCACCGAAGCTCGTTCCGTTTTCGGCCACTTTTTTAATGGATTCCACAACCCGGTCATTGCTGTGACCAAGGATGAGAGGACCCCAGGAAAGGACATAGTCGATGTACTCATTCCCATCGATATCATAGATTTTCGATCCTTTTCCCCTTTCCATGAAAATCGGATCCATTTTGACGGACTTGAATGCACGGACGGGACTGTTCACTCCGCCGGGCATGAGGTTTACAGCTTCCTTGAATGCTTGTTTCGATTTCTCATATGAACGCAATATCGGTTCCTCCTTTAGTGATCGTTCAGTCATCCTGACAGGAATTCTCTACGGATTAGGATAACCAGTTCGCTACGTCTTTTGCAAAATACGTAATGATGAGGTCTGCCCCTGCACGTTTCATGCTGGTCAGTTTCTCCATGACGATTTCCTGTTCGTTTACCCAGCCGTTCTGCGCCGCTGCCTTCACCATGCTGTATTCCCCACTTACGTTATAGGCGACAACCGGTGCATTGAAACGGTCTTTCACTTCACGCATGATATCAAGATACGAAAGGGCCGGTTTCACGATAAGGAAGTCGGCACCCTCTTCCATATCAGACTGCGCTTCTCTCAGGGCTTCCATGCGGTTCGCCGGGTCCATTTGATACGTTCTGCGATCTCCGAATTGAGGTGTCGAGTGAGCCGCGTCACGGAAAGGACCATAGAAGCTTGATGAATATTTCACAGCGTATGACATGATCGGCACATCATGATAGCCTGCTTCGTCGAGACCATGACGAATTGCTGCGACGAATCCATCCATCATATTGGACGGAGCGATGATGTCTGCACCGGCTTCAGCCTGGCTGACCGCTGTTTTAGCCAACAAATCAAGAGTTTCATCATTCAGGACTTTTCCGTCTTTGACGATCCCACAGTGACCGTGACTGGTATATTGACAGAGGCACGTATCGGCTATGATAACAAGATCCGGGTAACGTTCTTTCACAAAACGCGTTGCCTCCTGGACGATTCCATGATCATGATACGCCTGTTTCCCCAGCTCGTCTTTTTCAGCCGGAACTCCGAAAAGAATGATAGACTTGATCCCGAGTGAAACCACTTCATCCATTTCAGCTTGTAAATTATCGAGTGAAATATGATAAACACCCGGCATGGATGGAACGACATTCTTGATGTTTTCCCCTTCCACGACAAACAACGGGTAAATTAAATCTTCTTTTCTTAGATGTGTTTCACGCACAAGCGCACGCATCGTTTCCGATTGACGTAAGCGGCGGTGTCGATTGAATTGCAGGTCTTTCATAGTAAAAGCCTCCTATTGTTTGATAGCTAACAGGCAGAGATGAACTCTTTCATCTCCTTCACCATTTCATTTACAGTATAAACGCTTGGACAGATTTTTACATGTAATCCGTATTGCTCCGCGGTTTTTTTTGTGATCGGGCCGATGCACGCAATGGGAATATCCCTGATGTGATCATAAAGGGAATAGTGACGGATGACCTTCATAAAATGATGGACCGTTGATGAACTCGTGAATGTAATGATATCCACTTGTTCTTTTTCGATGATCGTTTTCAACTGCACAAAGCTGTTCTCAGGAAGGACCGTTTCATAGACGATCCATTCCTGACAGCTGACTCCCGCTAAGGCTAATTCCGTTGCAATCACATTCCTTGCCAGATTCCCTTTTGGAATCAGCACGTGACCATCAGGCTTCACTTTAGAAATGAATTCCTCTGCGAAGTCATCGCCTGTGAAATTTTCCGGAACAAATGAAATGGGTATTCCGTATTTATGACAGTACTGCTCCGTCTTGGTCCCGACGGCCGCGAATTTTCCCGTGTAAGAGGATAGAGGGATCCCCCGTCTTTCTAATGCTTCCAGGAAGAACTTCACCCCATTTTTACTGGTGAAAATGATCCATTCGTATGTATGTAAGGTGGTGTGAAGCGATAATTCCAACGGATCTAGATGGGGGTGAAAATGAAGGAGCGGTACCAAGATGGGCACCCCTCCCTCGTTTTCAATCAGAGATCCGGTTTCACTGGATCCCTCACTGCCACGAGTAATCAAAACCTTTATTTGTTCTAAAGGCCTCTTACCCTTCATTATTGATCCAGCTCCTCTTTCACCTGATCAATCAAGGCTTTCGCCCCTTGCTTAGTTAAGCTTTCAGCCACTTTTTCTCCAACTTCTTTTGGATCCTGACCCGTCATGTATTCTTTGTAGATCGTCTGTCCGTCAGGAGAAGCGACAAGTCCGGTCAATGCAACATCTCCATTGTCTTTAAGCTCGGCAAATCCCGCGATCGGCACCTGACAGCCGCCTTCCATTTTATGCAGGAAAGCTCGTTCAGCCGTCACGGTACTCGTTGTCTCTTCGCACGCGAACTTCTTCAGCAGTTCAAGAACTTCATCGTCATCATTTCTGCACTCGATCGAAAGGGCCCCTTGTCCGACTGCCGGCAAGCAAAGGTCAGGATCAAGGAATTCCGTTACGACATCAGACGTCCATCCCATGCGCGATAGTCCCGCCGCTGCCAGGATGATGGCATCGTAATCTTCATTTTGCAGTTTGGAAAGGCGTGTATCGATGTTGCCGCGGATCCACTTGATTTCAAGATCCGGTCTGACAGACAGGATCTGAGCCCCTCTCCTGAGACTGCTCGTTCCGACGATTGCTCCGCCTGGGAGGTCTTTGAGGGAAACATGATTCTTACTGATAAACACGTCACGGTGATCCTCACGAACCGGGATGCTTCCGATGGTCAGTCCTTCTGGCAACACAGCCGGCATGTCTTTCATACTGTGAACGGCCATGTCGATTTCTTTATCCAGCATCGACTGCTCGATTTCTTTTACAAATAAACCTTTACCGCCCACTTTGGATAAAGTGACATCCAGGATCTGATCCCCTTTCGTCACAATCTCTTTCACTTCGAAATCGAAAGAAGGGTCGATTGCCTTCAACTGATCGATCACCCAATTGGTTTGGGTAAGGGCTAATTTACTTCGTCTTGAACCAACAATGATTTTTCTCATAATGACCTCCTGAAAACTTATGAATACCAGAAATGAAATGAAGACAACCGACTAGCTAGGAAAAAGTTGATTAATATAATCAAGAAGGCTGCAACATTAAGAAATGCTAATGATTTACCAAAGACATTCTTTTTAATGCGAAGGTATAAATAACTGCTATATAAAATTAATAGAATGAATGACCCCACTATCTTGGGATCATACCATAGAAATTCCGGGAGCTTGATGTATGCCCATTGCAGTCCCAATATCAGGCTCAACAGAAGCATCGCTACCCCGATGGAATTCGAGATATAGGATATCTTCTCAAGCTTGGACAAATCACTGATCCTCCATAACCTCTGCCCCCATTTTTTCTCCTTCAATAATTTAAACTGGAGGAGATAAAGTAGGGAAAACACAAAGGAAAGACTGAAGGCCCCGTATGACAGGATGGCCATCGTAATGTGAATCAGCAGTAACTCCGATACCATCTGTTCTGCCATCGCCTGGGACTCGACCTGAACGGGCGCAAATGTATGGATCGCCATGATGATGAAACCGAGTACATTTGTAAAGAAAACAGTGAAATCCACCCTTAGCAATCGGTTGATGATCAGGGACAGGGTGATGAGCACCCAGGCATAAAAATAAAGCCCCTCAAAGATGGTGAGGACCGGAAACCTGCCTGTATTCATCATGTATAGAAATAAAAAGATTGTTTGAAGGACCCAAACAATCGCAAGTAACCAGAAGGCAAACAAGTTCGCCTTCCGGTTTTTGTTTAAGAAATCTATAAAATAAAAGAGAATACTAATAGCATACAGAACAATCATAAGTTCGTGCAGCCTAGTCATCGTTTGTTCAAACATCGACATTAACCTCACTTATGCTTGAAAAGAGGGTTGTGGTGTAAAGCTATGATTGCTCTCAGTCTTTTCGTTGGCTGCTTTCACTTGTTTCTGCTCTAACACTTCTTGTTCAATGTTAAAAATGTTGATGAATAAATCCAGCTTATCTTCTGCATCCGGAAGACCTGCAAATTCCTTCGCCTGGAGGATCGGATCTTTTAATAACTGATTGATGATGCTTTTTGTGTGCTTATTCAAAACTTTGCGTTCACGATCGGTTAAATCAGGCATTTTCCGTTCGATGCTTTCCATCGTATCTGCCTGGATGGAAAGTGCCTTCTGCCTGAGGGCAGAGATGACCGGCACCACACCGAGCATATTCAACCATTCTTTAAACGCAACAATTTCCGCTTCAATCATGATTTCAATTTGCTCAGCCGCCTTTTTGCGTTCGGCGAGATTCGCCTGGACGATGCCTTCCAAATCATCGATATCATAAAGGAATACGCTCTCCAGCTGGCCGATTGCAGGATCTAAGTCCCTCGGTACCGCAATGTCCACCATGAATAAGGGACGGCCCTTCCTCATGCTTTCCACATGGGACATCATTTCTTTCGTGATGACAAAATCCTTTGCTCCCGTGGAACTGATCATGATATCCGCTTCTACAAGGGCGCATTGAAGCTCCTGCATCGTCTTCGCATTACCGCTGAAACGCTCTGCCAGGGTTTGGGCCTTCTCAAACGTACGGTTGATCACGGTCACCTTGGTGGCTCCACTGCCATGAAGATTCTTGATGGCAAGTTCCCCCATTTTCCCTGCACCAAGTATGAGGACATGCTTACCCTCCAGGCTGCCGAATACCTTCTTAGCCAATTCAACGGCCGCATAGCTGACTGATACCGCATTGGAACCAATCTCTGTTTCCGAGTGACCCTTTTTCGCAACCGTCACCGCCTGCTTGAACAGATGATTAAATACGGTACCCGTCGCTCCCGACTCCTGGGCATTCAGGAAGCTTGAACGGATTTGTCCAAGGATCTGGGTTTCCCCGAGGACCATGGAGTTCAATCCACAGGCAACCTTAAACAGGTGTTCGACCGCTCCTTCTTGTTCATAAATGAACAGATAAGGCGTGAACTCCTCTTTATCTATATCAAACCATTGAGATAAAAATTCTTTAATATAATAACGACCTGTATGAAGCTGATCCACTACCGCATAAACTTCCGTTCTATTACATGTAGAAACAATCACATTTTCAAGGATGCTTTTCTTTTCCTTTAATGTTTTCATGGCTAAAGGAAGATCAGTTTCATTGAAAGATAAACGCTCACGAATCTCTACAGGGGCCGTTTTATAATTTAAACCAACGACTATTGTATACATGCTATGCACTACACCCCCAAGTAAAATCATTACTGTTATTATAACATGTCCAAATAAGTCCTCAGGCCCTGAAATGTGAACAGAAATTGAAACCTGTGCTACAGTTAAGGGGGTAGAATCGAATGATTCTTCCGGGACTTGCTAAACATCACTTTCATCATTACATTTAAGTAGAAGAAAGAAATAAGCTTGAAAGCATTTTCAATTCTTCTTAAATCTTTTATATTTCGACATTTGCCTACTAATGTAGGGTACCAAAACAAGCCTAAAGAATCAAGTAATGGAAAGCTTTCTCACGATTCATCGGAACAAAGGGATCGATTTTTCATATTATGTGTCATTTTCCCTTAAAAAATAGGAATTAAAACCGAAATTTTACTAATTTTCAGGAGGAAAAGAATGAAGCAGCAGCGAATATTCCCCGGAATCATCTTAATTGGGTTTGGGGCCTACTTTTACTTACAGCAGGCGAACATTGTATTATTTCAGGAATTTTTTACGTGGCCCACTTTGCTTATTATTGTCGGACTCGCTTTTCTCGGTCAGGGATACGGGGGAAGGGATTATGAAGCCATCCTGCCCGGTACGATCCTGGTTGGATTCGGACTGCATTTCCATGTGGTCAACAAGCTTGACGTTTGGCCGGATCATATGGGGACCTTTATCCTCATCATCGCCCTCGGTTTTCTTCTCAGATATCAGAAGACACGTGCCGGCTTATTTCAAGGAGTGCTCTTTCTGACACTCTCTATCATTCTTCTATTCTCTGATAAAGTGGTGCGATGGTTCGGTTTCATCGAAGGAAGCGTGGGAAGCGCGTGGGAATTCTGGCCCATCGTCATTATCGGGATAGGGGTTTACTTATTATTTGTAAGAAAAAAATAGGCAAGAAAAAAAGCCCGGAATCGCATCCGGGCCTTTTCTCGTGTATTAGAGAACCGAGTCCAAAAATTCTTTCGTCCTCTGTTCTTTTGGAGAGTGGAATAATTCCTGTGGGGGTCCCACTTCGACGATGCGTCCATCATGCATATAGACGACCCAATCGGCCACTTCACGGGCAAATCCCATTTCATGTGTCACGACGACCATCGTCATCCCTTCTAAAGCAAGCTCCTTCATGGTAGCGAGTACCTCACCGACCAATTCCGGATCAAGTGCCGAGGTGGGCTCATCGAACAGCATGATATCAGGCTTCATGGCAAGGGCCCTGGCGATGGCGACACGCTGCTTCTGTCCCCCGGAAAGCTTGGACGGGTAGACATTTTCTTTATCCCCAAGACCGACCTTTTTTAACAGTTCTTTGGCATCCTTCCTTGCTTCCGCCTTAGAGATACCCTTTACGTACACCGGTGCCTCCATCACATTTTCCAATACGGTTTTGTGGGGGAAAAGATAGAAATGCTGGAACACCATCCCTACCTTTTGACGGATTTTATTCAGATCATGGGTATCCTGGTTGACTTCATCGCCTTCGATGACAACCTTCCCATTATCTTTCAGCTCAAGGAAGTTCAAGCAGCGAAGCAGTGTACTCTTCCCAGATCCACTGGCCCCAATGAGACAAACCACGTCACTTTCCCTTACACTGATATCAATGTCCTTCAATACATGTAAATCACCAAAGGATTTATTAAGTTTCTCTACTTTAATCATTTCCTGACTCATACTCATCCCTCCTGCGTCATTCTTAATCACTGATGGACATACGTTTTTCAATTACATTGACAATTGTTGAGAATAGTAAAACAAGAACCAGGTAATAGATTGCTACGACGAGCAAATAGGTCATATAATCAAAATTATTCGATCCGAGTGTCGTTGCCACGCTGAACAATTCGAACATCCCGATGAAGGAAGCAAGGGATGAATCCTTCAATGCAATGATAAATTGATTACCCAGAGGCGGCAGGGCACGCCTGAATGCCTGAGGAAGGATGATCCTTCTCATGGACAATCCAAGGGACATCCCAAGGGAACGCCCGGCTTCCATTTGCCCTTTGTCGATGGACTGAATGGCTCCCCGGAAGATCTCTGCGATATAGGCCCCATTATGGAAAGCAAGACCCATGACGACCGACCAGAAGCCTGAAATATTCAAGGAGGTCAAACCGAAATAGAAAATGAAAATTTGAACGATTAATGGTGTACCCCTTACAACAAAAATGTATAAATCCGCAATCAGGGACAAAGGCTTGATCCCTGAAATCTTCAGGAAAGCGAAAAACAGACCGATCACAATCGCAATCAGGACAGAAACAAAGGTTAACTGGAATGTTAACAGCATCCCTTTCAGAAAAACATCATATGTACCTGCAAAGGTTTCTAAAAAGTGCATGGACTTCCCTCCGTTCGATTTTTTCCACTTTAAGACAAAAAGCGAATGCGCATAGAAGCACATTCGCTCTGTGTCATGCTGCTCTTACTCTTTCTCGGGATCTGATGTAATATCTGTTTTGAAATATTTTTCACTGATTTTCTTCAATGTACCGTCTTCTCTTAATGCTTCAAGAGCTTGATTGACTTCTTTTAATAGCTTCTCATTATCTTTACTGACGGCGATTGCCTGCTCACTGCGTCCGATCAGTTCACGTGCTTCGATGTTCAGGCCTGAAGCAATCGCTTCTTTACCTGTAATGAAGTCTGTGATGACGGCATCGTGTTTTCCTTTGTTTAACGCTTCAAGGGCCACAACGTCACTATCGTATGCCTGAATTTTATCCGTTACTTCCTTTGCGGTATCTGAGTATGTCGATCCCTTTGATACGGCAATTTCCTTGTCCTTCAAATCATCCAGGGTTTCAACATCACTGTCTTTACGGACGAAAATCTGTGGACCTGAATAATAATAAGGAGTTGAGAAGTCTACTTCCTTCAAACGATCTTCCGTGATCGTGTGACTGGCGACCGCCGCGTCGAAACGTCCGGATTTGACCCCTTCTACAATTCCTGCAAATTTAAATTTCTTCTGCTCGGGTTCAAGACCCATTTCTTTCGCAACGGCTTCTGCCACTTCAATATCGAAACCTGACATGGTTCCATCGTCATTCGTCACACTGAATGGCTTGAATTCACCGGAAGCTGCATAAACGAATTTGCCTTCCTCCACTAACTTGGCACCACTCTCTGTAGTAGCTTTGTCTCCGCAAGCGGATAGAAGAAGTGCAGCAAGTACTAATAAGACCAGGCTTTTCAAATTCTTCACTGTCTAGAGTCCCCCTTATGTAGCTTGTAATATTTTTAATCTTTCATAATTTTATCAACAAAAGAGAAAATTCTCAAAATTCAAATATAGCTTCCACAGCTTATAATTATCCATTTTGGTGGATGAAACCCATTCAGCTTTGATATGGATACATATGCGTCCCTATCCTTTCATTTCCTTTCATATCCTTTCGTCCTATAGGCCAAAAAACCTTATACGGACTTCGGTAGACCTTCTTTATTACTACTTTTAAGTAAAAAAAAAGAACCGATCTCCACAAATGGAAATCGGTTCTTTAAAAGATCATTTATAATACGATTTGATGGCGTCCCAGGCTTTGTCTTTTCCAAGGCCTGTTTCGGAAGAGAACATGATAAGGTCGTCTTCACTGTCCATGTTCAGGGTTTCCTTTGTGACTTTCAGGTGCTTCTGCCACTTACCTTTCGGGATCTTGTCCGCTTTGGTGGCAATGACGATGCATGGCAGTCCGTGATGCTTGAGGAAATCATACATCATCACATCATCCTTGGTCGGGGCATGGCGCAGATCCACGATCAGGATGACCGCCCTTAGCTGCTCACGGGAAGTGATATAGGTTTCAATCATCTTTCCCCATGCTTCCCGCTCGGTTTTGGATACTTTGGCAAAACCATAACCGGGAACATCCACATAATAGAGGGTTTCTTCTATTTTATAGAAGTTCAGCGTCTGGGTTTTACCAGGCTTGGATGAAATCCTCGCCATGCTCTTCCTTCCGATCATTTTATTGATGAATGAGGATTTTCCTACGTTAGAGCGCCCGGCCAAGGCAAACTCTGGAAGGATATCGCCAGGGTATTGTTCAGGCCTGACCGCACTGATGACTAGCTCAACTTGATTTACTTTCACTTCTTTTCACCTACTAATGCTTTCTCTAAGACTTCATCGATGTGAGATACAAGGATGAACGTTAATTCTCCCCTCACGCTTTCAGGAATATCATCTATATCCTTTTCATTATCTTTCGGAAGGATAATCGTTTTAATCCCGGCACGATGAGCACTTAATGTTTTTTCTTTCACTCCGCCGATTGGAAGGACTCTTCCTCTCAGGGTCATTTCACCCGTCATCCCCACTTCACGGTTCACGTATTTCCCTGTCAGGGCTGATACGAGTGCCGTTGTGATCGTGATCCCGGCTGATGGACCATCTTTCGGGACTGCCCCTTCTGGAACGTGGATGTGTATATCATATTTCTCGTGGAAATTCTCATCGATCCCAAGTTCCCCTGCCTTCGAACGTACGTAGCTGAAGGCCGTTTGAGCAGACTCCTTCATGACGTCTCCCAGTTTCCCGGTCAGGACAAGCTTCCCTTTACCCGGTGCGAGGGATACTTCGATTTGAAGGGTATCCCCTCCGACCGTCGTGTAGGCAAGACCGGTTGATACACCGATCTGATTTTCGATTTCTGCCTGGCCGTAACGGAATTTTCTCTTTCCGAGGAACTCTTCTATATTGCTTGAAGTGATCACGACTCTCTTCTTATCACCCGAAACGATGATCTTCGCCGTTTTTCTGCAAAGAGCGGCCAGCTGGCGCTCCAGGCTCCTTACACCGGCTTCCCTGGTATAATAGCGGACGATATCAACGATCGCTTCATCTCTCACTTGAAGCTTGGATTTGGTCAATCCATGATCCTTGATTTGCTTTTCCAGTAAATGATGCTTTGCAATGTTTAACTTTTCAAGCTCCGTATAACCGGCAATCGTAATGATTTCCATCCTGTCCCGAAGTGGTCCCGGTATGGTGGATAGGTCATTGGCCGTTGCAATGAACATCACTTTTGATAAGTCGTATGTCTCTTCAATATAGTGATCACTAAAGTTTGAATTTTGTTCGGGATCCAGTACTTCAAGCATCGCAGAAGAAGGATCTCCCCTGAAATCACTGGACATTTTATCGATTTCATCGAGAAGGAACACAGGGTTGATAGTACCTGCCTTTTTCATACCGCGGATGATCCTGCCGGGCATGGCTCCTACATACGTACGTCTGTGTCCCCTGATTTCGGATTCATCACGGACGCCTCCAAGGGAGATTCGTACAAAATTCCGCCCCAGTGATTCAGCCACGGAACGGGCCAAGCTCGTTTTCCCGACCCCTGGAGGTCCGGCCAAACACAGAATCGGCCCTTTCAGGGATTGAGTCAGCTGCTGAACGGCAAGATATTCAAGAACCCTTTCCTTGACCTTTTCAAGACCGTAATGATCCCTGTTTAAAATCTGTTCAGACCGCTTGATGTCCAACTGGTCTTCCGTTTCGGTGGACCATGGTAAAGAAACAAGCCACTCGATGTAATTTCGGATCACAGAGCTTTCAGCAGAGCTTGAAGGCACTTTCTCATAGCGGGCAAGCTCCTTTAATGCCGTAAGTTCTACTTCTTCAGGCATATTGGCCTGTTCGATCTTCGCCGTTAAATCTTCAATTTCACCCGTTTTACCTTCTTTGTCACCCAACTCTTTTTGAATGGCTTTCATTTGCTCCCGAAGATAATACTCTTTCTGGGTTCTTTCCATTGAACGTTTGACACGCTGCCCGATTTTTTTCTCTAAGCTCAGTACTTCTTTTTCATTGTTGATCGTTTCGATCACCATTTGAAGCCGCTTCTTAATATCGAGTGTTTCCAGGACGTTTTGCTTTTCCTTCATCTTGAGGGGCAGATGGGATGCCACGATATCCGCGAGCCTTCCCGGTTCTTCAATATCTGAAACGGTTGAATACGTTTCGGCTGATACTTTCTTTGATAGCTTTATGTATTGTTCGAAATAATTGAGTAACGTCCTCATCAACGCGTCTGTTTCCGATTCCTTCCCTTCAGAATCATGAAATTCCTTCACCGTTACTTCATAGAAGTCCTTTTGCCCGGTGAATGACGTAATAGACGCACGATTCATTCCCTCGACAAGCACCCTGATGGTCCCATTTGGCAGCTTGAGCATCTGCTTGACCTTTGTAAGAGTTCCCATCTCGTAGAAATCTTCCTGTGTTGGCTCATCTATATTCATATCTCTTTGAGTAGTTAAGAAAATTAAATGATCATCCATCATCGCTTTTTCTAAAGCTTGAACGGAGCGCTCACGTCCAACATCTAAATGCAAGACCATTGTTGGATACACAAGTAAGCCTCTTAATGGAAGGAGGGGAACCGTTAAATTATTTTGTTTAGCCACATATAACACCTCCGAATTTTGCTCATGAGTCTTTGTACAATTCTAACTTATTTACTAGGTAGTGTCTATTAAATAGGTATTTACAACTTTATTCGAAAGGGGTGTCGCTTATTCCTTTTCGAGTTATTCAAAAACAAACCGATTCGGATAGACCCGAATCGGTCAACAGTCTATACACTTTTCTTATTTTGTTCAGGTGCGAGATCGGGTGTCGAGACGTGATCCTTCATCAGGGCGAGATCAAGAACTTCCTTTAGCTGTTTGACCGGGACCACTTCGATTCCTTCTATCTCTTTTAACATCGCCTGCTGGTTGTCGTAAGGAATGATGGCCATGGTCGCACCGGCGAGTTTGGCCCCCTTCACCTTAGGATATACCCCTCCGACAGGCTTAACAGATCCATGTATACTGATTTCACCTGTGACGGCAATCGTATGCTTGATGGGAATCCGGTAAATGGCCGAGTAGATCCCGAGAGCCATGGCTATCCCTGCAGAAGGTCCGTCGACCGGCACTCCGCCTGGAAAGTTCACATGGATATCATACTGATCGGCAGGTACTCCCATGGAACGAAGGACGGTGATTACATTTTCGATTGAGCCTTTCGCCATACTTTTTCTTCTGATGGATTTACTCCGATCACCGATGCTTTCTTCTTCCACGATTCCCGTCACATTGATGGTACCCTTATCGGCAGCCGGAATGACGTTTACTTCAATCTCAAGTAAAGATCCGGTGTTTGGTCCTGTCACGGCTAACCCATTGACGAGACCAATCGTTGCTTCTTCATTGATTTTCTTCTGATAGCGCGGGGACAGCTGACTGGATTGAATGATCCACTCGAGCTCATGATCATAGATTTCTTTCCTATTTTCTGTGATGGCAACCCCGGCGGCTATCTGGACCATATTGACTGCTTCACGTCCGTTACGCGCATAGGATGCGAGGGTTTCGAGACCTTTGTCACTGATCGTCATTTCAACTTTCTCAACGGCTCCTGCCGCTACCTTCTTCACTTCATCATGTTCAAGCTCCCTGAAGAAAACTTCCATGCATCTGCTGCGGATCGCCGGAGGCAGTTCATTCGGTGTACGGGTCGTGGCACCGATCAAGCGGAAATCAGCCGGAAGGCCGTTTTTGAATATATCATGTATATGGGTGGGAATTTGATGATTTTCTTCATTGTAATAGGCGCTCTCAAGGAACACCCTGCGATCTTCCAATACTTTTAAGAGCTTATTCAATTGAATGGGGTGCAATTCCCCGATTTCATCAATGAACAATACGCCTCCATGGGCATTTGTCACAGCTCCCTGTTTTGGCTGCGGGATCCCGGCCTGTCCCATGGCTCCTGCCCCTTGATAGATGGGATCATGGACGGAACCAATCAGCGGATCGGCAATCCCCCGTTCATCGAATCGTGCCGTAGTGGCATCCAATTCAACAAAAACGGCAGAAGACCTGAATGGGGACTTCATATTTTTCTTTGCTTCTTCCAGGACCAAACGGGCTGCTGCCGTTTTTCCGACACCGGGCGGTCCATAAATGATGACATGCTGTGGATTCGGACTGCATATCGCTGCTTTTAATGCTTTGATGCCATCTTCCTGTCCGACAATATCTTCAAAGCTTGAGGGTCTTACTTTTTCGGCAAGGGGTTCAGTTAGTGAAATGGACCTCATCTTTCGGAGTTCTTCCATCTCTTTTTTTGATTCACGGTCAATGGAAACTTTTTGCGTTCGCTGGTTTTTCAACAGATTCCAGAAGTACAATCCAATGATGATTCCGAAGAATAATTGGATGAATAAAGCGATGCTCGTAAAGCTCATTCGTCTCCCTCCAAGTAGATACAAGTTGTTATCGGTTAGTATCTCCTTGACCTTGTGGGAATAAACAAAAAAATTCGGTAAGGGGATGGTTTAAAAAGCATAAAAAGATATGTATATTACTTCAATTTTTCTCTACTAATCGACAATCCTCAATATCTAAAGACCATAGTCCTGAGTTCATGACCACTCCAGATTGTACGATGTGAATTTTTTTAGAGAAGATCGGACCGTCCAGGACGAAGGTGTGGTATTCACCGGCTTCACCCATGACGCAGCAGCCTTTCATACGGTGGATATCCTTATAAAATTTCCAATCGAGCATTCTGCCGGCCCATGACTGGTCGAATACCTTCTCGGAAGCCCTGCATACGACGGCAGAAAATCCAAGTGTGATGAATTCTTTCAGTAATTGACTGCTTTCCCCCTCCGATATCCATACGGGAAATGAGGGTGAGAGACCCGCTTTCACTGCCACTTCTTCATTCCACTTTCGATCTTCTTGTGCATATAAGCTTCCAAAGACAATTTCATCCACACCCTTATCCTGCTTTAAATCTGATAATGCCCCGATGAGGGAACGCTCATAATCATTTCCGGAATTCACAAGTACCAGCGGAATACCAAGGGCTTTTGCCTGATGCTCAAGGATATTCAACCTTAGACCGTGAGCATGATTCCGTTCATGTTTTTCAGAGACCATAGAAATGAGACACTCTACTTTTTTGCCGGCTTTTAAAGTACGATACAAAGCCAGACACCCGTCTTTCCCGCCACTCCAGCTAATGGCCACCTTGGTTTTCTTATTGTCCAACCGTCCCATCTCCTTTCTATATTTCCAGTCGTAAAAAAAGCCGGGAATGAAGGATCATTCCCGGCTTTACGTTAAGCTATTAAGCTGATGTCTTTTCTTCGTTTGGATCGATCATGGTGCCATCCTCAAGCATTAAATGAGGAGCTGCATCTTCAAGGATCGTCTCTTTCGTAATGATACATTTTTTAATATCATCACGTGAAGGAAGATCGAACATTACATCGAGCATCATCGTTTCGATGATGGATCGCAGCCCACGTGCACCTGTTTTACGCTCAATTGCTTTTTTAGAGATTTCAAGCAGGGCATCTTCTGTGAACTCAAGCTCGACATCATCCAATTCAAGCATTTTTTGGTATTGTTTGACCAATGCGTTTTTAGGTTTAGTCAGGATTTCAACCAGCGCTTCTTCATCAAGAGGCTCAAGGCTTGAAATGACCGGTAAACGACCGATGAATTCCGGAATCAATCCGAATCTCAATAAGTCTTCAGGAACAACTTTAGAAAGCAGGGACTTATCTTCTTTCACATCAGCGTTTTTAGGATCAGAACCGAATCCGATTACCTTTTGACCTAAACGGCGCTTGATGATTTGTTCGATTCCGTCGAATGCTCCACCACAAATGAATAGGACATTGGACGTATCGATCTGAATGAATTCCTGGTGAGGGTGCTTGCGTCCGCCTTGTGGTGGAACACTTGCTACCGTACCTTCAAGAATTTTCAATAGGGCTTGTTGCACCCCTTCACCTGATACATCCCTTGTGATGGATGGATTTTCGGATTTCCTTGCCACTTTATCGATTTCATCGATGTAGATGATCCCTTTTTCAGCTTTTTCCACATCGTAGTCAGCTGCCTGGATCAGTTTCAATAGAATATTTTCTACATCTTCCCCGACGTAACCGGCTTCTGTTAAAGAAGTCGCGTCCGCGATGGCGAAAGGAACGTTAAGAATACGAGCCAGAGTTTGGGCGAGGAGGGTTTTCCCGCTACCAGTCGGTCCAATCATGGCTATATTACTCTTAGACAATTCAACGTCATCGACTTTGCTGCTGGAGTTGATACGCTTGTAGTGATTGTAAACCGCTACTGCCAGTGATTTCTTCGCCTGGTCCTGTCCGATGACGTATTCGTCGAGAATTTCACGGATTTCACGTGGTTTCGGTACGTCTTTGAATTCTACTTCTTCTTCTGTACCCAGCTCTTCTTCTACGATTTCTGTGCAAAGCTCGATGCACTCATCACAAATATACACACCTGGTCCAGCGACTAGTTTACGAACTTGGTCTTGAGTTTTTCCGCAAAAAGAACATTTTAATTGCCCTTTTTCATCATTAAATTTAAACAATGATTTTCACCCCTTCGTTAAAACTTCATAAAATCGTGCTCTGTTTCATCAAACGAACGATTCCTTACATCCCTATTACCTAAAGTTATGTACTGCATTTTATCATATTATATGTTCGTAAAGAAATTGATACGATTCTTAAGAATCATCTTATTATGTATCGTGCATTTTAGCAAATCTTTTACATTGCCAATGTTTATTTTGTCCAATTGAAGTCAGGTAATGTAAGGAATCTGATTATGTATGTTCATGGTGAAAAGTAGTGCAACCCCGCTTCATAAGCTTTTTCCAAAAATAGTGGTTCTTATTCTTAAAAGCGAAAACAATTACTAACTTATGAAGTGAAGCTTAGTGATTTGGCTCATTTACGCCATCATCATCAAAAGCGACGGAGCAAACTCATTTGCTCTTTCGCTTTTGATGATGATGGCTACTTTTCAGCAAAGCTTGAAAAACGTGTGAAACATTCGTTTCACACGAATGAGCCAAATCACGGGGTATATCCGCTTCCGCTTCATTGTACAAAACAAGGCACGAAGAAATCGCGCCTTGTTTGCTATTTTTATTATGCTACAGTTTTGCTGTTTTCAACAAGGAATTCTACTGCTTTACGTACTTTAAGGTCAGCTTTAAGTGTGTCAAGGCCGCCTAGTGCTTGTTTGATGTTATCAGCAGTCATGTTGTATTGTTCAGCCATTTTGTTTACTTCTTCTTCTGCTTCTTCGTCGGTTACTTCCAGGTTTTCCGCTGCCGCGATTGCTTCAAGTGTTAAGTTAGTGCGAACGCGTTTGCCAGCATCCTCTGTCATTTGACCGCGAAGATCTTCTTCTGATTGACCAGAGAATTGGAAGTAAAGATCAAGGTTCATACCTTGCATTTGCAGGCGTTGTTCGAACTCTTGCATCATACGGTCCACTTCAGCTTTAACCATTACTTCTGGGATTTCAACTTCAGCGTTGTCAGAAGCTTTATTTACAAGTGTTTCACGAACCGCTGTTTCAGCTTCGTTCTTTTTAGACTCTTGAAGGCGTTTTTCGATTTTTTCTTTTAGTTCAGCAAGCGTTTCAACTTCTTCGTCAGCGTCTTTTGCGAACTCATCATCAAGTGCCGGAAGTTCTTTCGCTTTGATTTCGTGAACTTTTACTTTGAATGTAGCAGGCTTGCCAGCAAGCTCAGCTGCATGGTATTCCTCAGGGAAGTTTACTTCTACTTCTTTCTCTTCTCCTGCTGCAACACCAACCAGTTGCTCTTCGAATCCTGGGATGAACTGACCAGAACCTAATTCAAGTGAATAGTTCTCAGCTTGGCCGCCTTCGAATGCTTCACCGTCAACGAATCCTTCGAAATCCATTGTCACTGTGTCGCCTTCTTCAGCTTTTCCATCTTCTTTGACAGCAAGCTCAGCTTGTTTTTCTTGAAGTGAAGTAAGTTCTGCTTCAACGTCCTCAGCTGTTACTTCTGTTTCCATTTTTTCAACTTCAAGACCTTTGTATTCGCCAAGTTTCACTTCTGGTTTCACTTGTACTTTAGCAGTGAAGATCAGGTCTTTTCCTTTTTCCATTTGCTCGACATCGATTTCAGGACGGTCGATTGGATCGATTCCTGTTTCTTCGATTGCTTTCGCATATGCCTCAGGTAAGATGAAATCTAATGCATCTTGGTAAAGTGATTCCACACCAAAACGTTTTTCGAACATTCCGCGAGGCATTTTCCCTTTACGGAATCCTGGTACGTTCACTTGTTTCACAACTTTTTTGAATGCTGCGTCCAAACCTTCGTTTACTTTTGCAGCTTCTACTTCAATTGTAAGTACTCCTTGGTTTCCTTCTTGCTTTTCCCATTTTGCAGACATACTGTTCCCTCCAACAAATCTATAGTTGATCTTAATTTTTTTACGCATAGTAGTAGATAGTCCCGTGTGAATCTAGCACTATCATCGTAAATATATGAAAAACTTTTACATTACAACCATTACATTATAACATACAGCCACTGTCTTTCAACAGAGGGGGTTTAAATATTCGGAGAGGAAATTTCCTCTAGTTCCGTAAGCCTTGATAAAATCCCTTTAGCCTGACTGCTTTCAACCTGCTCTTTTAACTCTTCTTCAAGGATCGCATCGGCAAACATCCCGGCGGTGTAATAGGCATATACCGCAGCGATTTCGTCCGGTTCTTCTTTAAGTGTAAATGGATAGAGCAGAAAGGCGTGACGTTTCAGTAATTCTTCTGCGTGCTGAAATAGAGTGGGATTCGTTTGTGCCAGAAGCTCATCCAGGGCATGCGTGACCCCGGTGAAGAAATCCGACTCGAAAACGTCTTCCAACGCTGCGGGATGAACCCGCTCTTCCATCCCTAACTTCACCACAACTACTTCTTTATCCATTCCATGCTCTTTTAAAACATTTAATATCATCGTTTGTAAAAACGGATGGGCATCGGGATCCTGTAAAACCCCCTGCAATTCCCCGATGAACGGGTGAATATTACGATGAACGAGCTGTGCCACAATCAACGTCTGTTCCTCGAGGCTTTTTCCTGTCAAGATTGACGATTGATCTTCATTCTCTACTTCCTTCTCAGGAACAGCCGCTTTCCCGTTCACTACCTTTTCACTGAAATGGAGAAGCTTCCTGAAGTGTTCTTCCTTTTCAAAGGGTACTTCCCTTTCATCAAAAAGGGCATTGATTGTATCGATCACTTCACTGTGCTTGTGAAGCTGTATCAGAATCATTAAGTACATATCCACGACCTCGAAATAGTCACCGATTCCTTCGAGGAGCATCTCTTTACATATGGATCCAGCCTGATCGTATTGTTTGCTTTCATAGAGCGATAATACGAGTGCCGTATTGATGTCCGGGTTATCCGGTTCCAATTCATAGGCTTGTGCGAGGAGCTGGGAGGATTCATGGACTTCCCCTTTTTCCAGGGCCTGCACCCCTTTTTCCAGCAGCCGGTCCTTCAATCCTGGGAACTGTACAATCTTCCCTTTTCCTTCTTGGTTTCCCTTATTCATAAAACGTACCCGCCTATACTGTTTAGTTTGTATTAGTTTAGCACGATATCATTTGGATAACAAAAAAAGCCTACCTCATTGGGGTAAGCTTTACGTATGTAGGGTTTATGGCGTCCCAGAAGAGATTCGAACTCCCGACCTACAGTTTAGGAAACTGTTGCTCTATCCTGCTGAGCTACTGGGACACATTGAAATGTTAGCAAAATGATTCAAAAAAACATCGCACTATGTATCGGATAAAAAAAGAGATACCTCACAGTTACTGTGTCAGTACCCCTTGTTAGTCAAAACCCTGATCTCAAGGTTCGTATGTAATGATTATGGCGTCCCAGGAGAGATTCGAACTCCCGACCGACGCCTTAGAAGGGCGTTGCTCTATCCAGCTGAGCTACTGGGACGTGTGTGTTTTTGTTATTTGTTTTTCAAGGACAATATTTATTATATTCACATAGCATAAATAAGTCAACAGATTTTCAAAAAAAGTTTTATTTTATTTTTCAGCTTTGCTTTTTATAATTCAAAACATAATGGGAACCCGTACGAGACGGGTTCCCACACTATATTTCACTAGCTGAATGTTTGCGTCAATTCATCCAGCACCACATGATCGTGGGTCAGGAATGTGACGTTGATTTCTTGATCTTCCGTATCTACCAATGCGTAGGTACGCTCACTTCTTCCCCGTGGCAGCAGGATGCTTCCAGGGTTCAGGAATAATGTGCCGTTAATCCATTCTGCCCCCAGTGAGTGGGAGTGACCAAAGAACACAAACTGTGCCCCGACCTCTTCCGCTCTGTATCGGAGTTTCATCAATGACATCTTGATTCCATAGTGATGTCCGTGCGTCACCATGATGGTGTGGTCGTCTACCTTCTCTACCAGGTCGTCAGGCAGTCGTGCATCCATGTCACAGTTCCCCCGGACAATGAGATAAGATGATAATGCAGGATCATCCGCACTCAACTCCGAGTCACCACAGTGAATCATGGCGTCTACACTGGACTTGTACATCTCTGAGAGATCCAACAATTCATCTTTGGATCCATGACTGTCACTTACAACTAATAATCTCATTCAGATTCACCCTTTAAACTAAGTCTGAAATCATATTTCCGAGCTTTTCTAGTGCGTGACCTCGATGACTGATCTGACTCTTTTCATCTTGTGTCAATTCAGCCATGGTCTTTCCAAGGGAAGGCACGAAGAAGATTGGATCGTAGCCAAACCCGTTCGTCCCTCTCTTCTCACGCAGGATCATCCCTTCACAACTTCCTGTCACCGTCTTCGTTTCCATGTCAGGGCCGGCAATGGCCAACACACAGTGAAAACGGGCCGTTCGGTCGGATTCTTCCACTGACTCAAGCTCCTCTAATACTTTCGTCATATTCGCTTCGTCGCTTTTTTCTTCCCCGGCATAGCGCGCGGAATACACGCCCGGACGACCTTCAAGGGCATCGATGGCCAACCCGGAATCATCGGCAATCACAAGTTCCCCTAATTCACGGGCTACAGTTTCCGCTTTTAAAATCGCATTCTCTTCAAAGGTTACGCCTGTTTCTTCCACATCCTCAATATGAGGAAGGTCTAGTAATGTTTGTACCTCATACCCGTAAGGCGCAAACATATGTTGGAATTCTTTTGCTTTTCCCCTGTTCTTTGTGGCTATGATCACTCGTTTTGTCATCGGTTCTCTCATCCCTTTATTGAAATCTCTTTACGATATCACCTAATGATTGCTGCTGGATTTGGAATAATTCGTGTATCCCAACTTGTCCAAGCTTCAGTAATTGATGCAGTTGATCCATTGTAAAGGTGGCTTCTTCACCGGTTCCCTGAAGCTCCACAAATTCACCCTCACCCGTCATGATGATGTTCATATCCACCAATGCGCTGCTATCTTCAATATAATTCAAATCAAGGACTGCTCCGTGTTCTTCCACAATCCCGACACTTGTCGCTGCAAGGAAGCTCTTGAGTGGGAATGAAGAAATCTTTTTACTGTCCTGAAGCTTGGCAAGGGCGATTGCCATGGCAACGAATGCCCCGGTAATGGAAGCCGTTCTTGTCCCGCCATCTGCTTGAATGACATCACAATCGATCCAGATCGTGCGTTCTCCCAACGCATCCAAGTCAACGACCGCTCTCAGGGCACGTCCAATCAAGCGTTGAATTTCCATCGTCCTACCCGAGATTTTCCCTTTGGACGATTCACGGATATTTCTCGTTTCCGTCGCTCTCGGAAGCATGGAATATTCCGCCGTGATCCACCCTTTTCCACTGTTCCTCATAAACGGAGGCACACGCTCTTCGATACTGGCGTTACAAATGACCTTCGTTTCACCAACCGTTATCAATACAGAACCTTCCGGATGCTTGACGTATCCTGTCTCGATTTCGATATGTCGCAATTGATCCTTTTCTCTGCCGTCTGTTCTCATATAATTCCCTCCTGTTTGTTCGTTCGTTATGTAAAAAATGGCCTAATCAAAAATAGAAGAGGCGGCAATCTGCCAACCTCTTTTCAAGTGTTTCTATTCATAGTATATCAAAAAAACGTGATTTAAAAACTAATTGCGTTCACATTTTCTGGTCTTGTCACCGGTTCAGTCACCGTTTCCCCGTCTTTAGAGACGGTGGTCGCTTCACCATTCACGAGTACCGATACCCCTTTGATGCCCTTTTGCTCGGTCAGGGAGAGGACGAGGGAATTCAGCATATGCTCAGAAACCATCTTTTCTTCCAGGCTGCCATACACCGCTTCATTAAAGTTCAGCGTCACGGTTCCATCCTCAAGCTTCGGATCATCCAACAGCTTTGCCCCAGTAAAGTCACTTGCCAGGGAAGAAGAATAACCCGGCCCTTCGATCAGTTCATTCACCACTGCCTTGACTTCATCTGCGGATTTGGAACTGACGCGTTTCGTCACAGGAACATAATAGGTCTTATCATCGGATTGCGATACATAATACACTGTAAGCGGTTTGGTGCTCGTCGGATCCACCACGCCTGACGTATCCACATTGATCCCGACTTTTCTCGTTAATCCATTTTCGTCGATCGGCGTACCATTCACCGGCATCTCCGTTAATGGATACCCGTTCACCCGCAGTTCAACTTTCTCAACCGAATCGAACTGAGTCAATGTCCATGTTACGGACTGAAGGATTTTCTGTTCATCTTCAGGCTGATAATTATTGAATTCCGGAGAAAAATCGGCAATCGCCTTTCCGTCTTTAATATCAACCGTCACTTGCGTATCTGCCGGTAATACGGCCCTGAATCCGTTTGGCAGGATGTTTTCGACAGGACCATTCTTCACTAAGTATTCCACGGCCTGTTTGGCCACGCTTTCCTGATTTGGAAGAGGGATCGACTGGGAAACGACATAGCCGTTTTTATCGATTAAATACAATTCCGTCATGACGGTCTCAGCACCCGCTTCTTCTTTGCTCACCTTTTTATCTGAATCCTCTTTCTTGGCGGTATCGACTTTCTCCCCTTCTTTCAAGTAGGATAAGTCTTGAGGAGGATCGATCTTCTCCTTGTCATCACCGAAACTGAGTAATCCACAACCGGAAAGATATACAGAAGAAGCTAAAACCGTTACAGCAATTGACACCTTTGCTTTTTTTGCCATTGGGAAACCTCCTAAAAGACAGTTTGTACTAACATATATACGAGCCCCCTCCAAAAAATAGACCGAAACTTTTCACAATAAAATCAACAAAATAAAAAAACCACCCGACCACAAGATTCTACTCTTGTAATCGGATGGTTTCTGCCGTTACTTCCCCGACTGTCAGCCAATCGGAGGCGATCCGGGAAAAGATCGCCGAAGACCCCGTGTTGAAAAAACGGTGTTCCGGCTTGAGGACTCCCCTGTACAGGAGATTATAATAATCAAGGATCGTACTGACTTCCCGGGCGGTTTCGTCACCGGAACTTATCACACTGATCTCAGGGCCCATATAAGCCTGTATCTTCGGCTGCAGCAACGGATAATGGGTACACCCGAGGATCAACGTATCGATCCCGGACTCTTTAAGAGGATGGAGCGTCTCCCCTACTATATCAGTCGCCATGGAGCTGTCATACTCTCCACTTTCTACAAGCGGAACAAACTTCGGGCAGGCGAGGGACGTGACGTCCAGACTTCCGTGAAGGGAGTGAAGGGCATCCACATAGGCACCGCTATTGATTGTCCCCACGGTTCCAAGGACACCGATCCTCTTATTATGAGTATGCTTGATCGCAGCCCGGGCTCCTGGATGGATGACGCCAATCACCGGTATATCCAAATGGGTCTGTATTTCATCCAGTACCACCGCAGTGGCGGTATTGCAGGCAATGATCAGCATTTTGATATCATATTGCATGAGATATTGAGTCATTTCCCACGTGAACGCTTTTACTTCTTGAGCTGATCTGGGTCCGTAGGGGCAGCGGGCTGTATCACCTAAGTAATAGATGGTCTCTTTCGGCAGCTGACGCATCACTTCTCTCGCGACGGTGAGCCCCCCTACCCCAGAATCAATGATGCCGATTGGTTGAATCACATTATTCCCTCATTCTGGTTTAATTTCCTGATGGAGTTTTGCTAAATGATCTTTTAATAATAGCACTTCCTGGGCAGAGAAATCCGTTAAGGCACTCTGTAAGTAATTCTGCCTTTTCTTGATCACTTCTTCAATAATTCTTTCGCCCTCTTTTAACATATGAATGCGTACGACGCGACGATCATTCTCATCCTTGACCCGCTCGACTAACTGGTTTTTTTCCATTCTATCAACAAGATCCGTTGTCGTACTGCAGGCAAGGTACATTTTATTCGAAAGATCTCCGATTGTCATATCCCCATACTCGAATAACCATTGCAACGCGATGAACTGTGGTGGCGTGATGGTGTACTGACTTAATATCTCTCTTCCTTTTTGCTTAATGATCGATGATATGTATCGAAGGTCTTTCTCGATATCTGCCACAACTTGTATATCTTCAATGGATTGCTCTTTAGAATTCGTCATTATTTCTCTCCTTTTACATTCAGAAACCGGACATTTACTCCTTATGATAAACCGGAACGCTCAAGCCTTCCCGTTTTAGCTTCTATATCTATTATTGGTCAAGCGTGTATTCCCCTTACTAGCATTTTCACCTTTTTCTCAGAAAAATTCAACACAAGTTATCAGAACGACCAGAACTAAAAGAGACTGACTCTCATTCAAACATTAATAGGTATCATGTTGAGAAACCCGTTAATTGTTCGGCATCAGAATCAGTCCCTTACATTTAAAGCTTGAGTTCCCCCATGCGAAGAAGCTCTACAACAGCTTGAGATCGCCCCTTCACTCCAAGCTTTTGCATGGCGTTGGAAATATGATTTCGAACTGTTTTCTCGCTAATAAATAGATCACTAGCAATTTCTTTAGTTGTTTTGTCTTGAACCAACAGTTCGAATACTTCTTTTTCTCTTTTGGTGAGCAACGGTTTGTGTGTAAAATCATTGTCCTTCAATTATGGTAACCCTCCTTGCCTTCGCCAGCTTTAAACCGCGGGGATGGGTATTGTTGGTCGTCAGAATATCATATGTGAAGGTAGGGTTTAGAGTGACATAGAGAAGGAAGTTAAATGAAAAATAGGCAGCGGTTTCTTTCACGTCTTAAACCGGGCTCGAGACCACCTTTTCGCTATGAAGCTTCGACTTCATTTCTTCCGTCCAAGGGACACCTTTTCCAGTTTCCTTCGATATTTGCACCATGGTTCCTCTACCAGTAAAGCAAACCTGTTCTTCTTCATTCAGACCCATGTAATGTAAATCCACTGAAGAACGACCAACGCGATCTGCCTTCACATATACCTTCAACGTCTCGTCGAAGAATACTTGCTTCACAAAATCACATTGTAAATCTGCAACGACAGGGATCGTATCATGCTCGGGTTTCACCCAGTCTTGCATAAATCCAATGTGTTTTAAATATTCGATCCTCGCTTCTTCAAAATACGTGAATGGAACAGTGTTATTCATATGTCCAAACATATCAGTCTCAGAAAACCGGACCTTTATATGGATTGAAAATGAAAATTCTTGTTGCCATGTTTCTATATCTTCAATGTATGTAAAATGTTTCAAATTGGCTCCTCCTTTTAGTAAACGAAAATGAAATTGAAAAATG
Source organism: Rossellomorea vietnamensis (assembly GCF_025398035.1). Taxonomy (NCBI): domain Bacteria; kingdom Bacillati; phylum Bacillota; class Bacilli; order Caryophanales; family Bacillaceae; genus Rossellomorea; species Rossellomorea vietnamensis. Next base: position 4,215,067 of record NZ_CP104558.1, on the reverse strand, counting down.
AATGATGATTCATTTTATTATACCCTTTTTCAGAAAAATATGAAACCTATATGTATGAAATGGAGCCGGCAGGAAAAAACCGGCTCATTCCTTCTTATTCTATTCGTTCCATAATCCTCTCTTCCTCTTGCGGGGAAACGGGGGAATGGGTGGTGAGATACTCACTTATCACCTCATACAGATTGAGGTGCAGCTCTGAAATCCTGCCGTTTTCTTTTGCACTTTTCAATACGGTAAAACCATCCCCTCCGCCTGCAAGGAATGCGTTGACGGCCACTCCATACGTCTTGGAACGGTCAAGGGGAGCTCCTTGTATTTTCACTTCCGTTACTCTATTACCAATGGGCTTTGAGGGATCAAAGACAAATGTCATGCCCGATACCTGCAGGAATTGACCTGTTTCCCCTTCCACATTCGCCACACTATGCTCCAATGCAAGAATGATCTCCTCCCCCGTCAGGTTCAATATGACAAGGGTATTCCCAAACGGCAGCACCTCCAACACATCTCCCAGGGTAATGGTTCCCGCATCGATGGAATTCCTGATCCCGCCACCATTCTGAAAGGCGATTTGAGTCGGGCCATAATGATTCGCTTTCTCCAGCATGGCATCTGTAATGAGGTTGCCTAAATTGGTCTCTTTGGTCCGAACGTCCCGACGATTTCCATTTAATGCAGTGTTGGTTGTACCAATATCCATGCTCTTTACCTTTTCGATGGGCCTCCGTAATTGCTCAAATCTCTTAACTGCCCATGGATCAGGTGGATACACATCATTTCCTATTTGATCTTTGGTCAACACATCCAGCAGCTCACCATTCCACCCGGTCAGTACCCCTCCTTCGGAAAATAAAGCCGTTAATTTACCAAGTGACTTCCCATACTCATCACCCTGAACGATCAGGGTCGGTTTCGATTTCAAGTTGTACACAAGCGGGGTTTCCAATCGTGTATGGGAATGGCCGCCGACGATGATATCGATTCCTTTCACCTTTTGAGCCAGCATTTTGTCCTGCCGTAATCCCAGATGCGACAGCAGGATAATATGATTCACTCCCTTTACCTGTAGCTTTTTCATTTCTTCAAGTACTTTCCTTTCGGCATCCTGAAAGACTATCTTCTTATCTGGAGCAGAAAGGAAAGCCGTATCTTCGGTTGTGATTCCGATGATGCCGATCTTGATCCCCTTTACTGTTTGAATGATAGAAGGATAGATCTTCCCACTTTCAGCCTGTTCCGGAATTCCACTTTCCATGAAAGGAGCTAGGATAGGATCAAGCCGGACATCCACATTGCTGCTCACCACGGGAAAGGAAAGTTCCTTAATAAAGTTCGCCAGCACCTCACTTCCCTTATCGAATTCATGATTTCCAAGCGTCATGGCGTCATAGCCAATTTCATTCATGAATGCAGCATCTGCCTGTCCCAGATATTCATTAAAAAACAACGTCCCCGAAAACACATCCCCCGCGTCCAAAAGAAGGGCATCCCCATCCTTTTTCCGCTCTTCTTTAATCGCCGTGTGCAAATACGGAACGTTTTCCAAATGGGAATGAACATCATTCGTATGCAGAATCGTCAAACGGAAAGGCTCCCCATCTTCCATTTCCTTTCCCTTCACTTCATCCAAGACAAAAGTTGAAATATTGGAAAACAAGATTATGAATATCAATCCGATTCGCTTCATACTCATCACTCCATAGGCTCATTTGTAGTCTACTATGCGACAATTGCCTGCATTTTATGAGGCAAAACAAAAAGCACTCCCCCGAAGGAAAGTGCTTTTCATCAGAAAATATTAATCAACCATATGGTCGCTTCCGAAGAAGTTTTTGAACATTTGGAAAGTGGTTTCACGGTTAAGTGCCGCAATCGAAGTCGTCAAAGGAATTCCTTTTGGACAAGATTGAACACAGTTTTGTGAGTTACCGCAGTTGGCAAGTCCACCGTCGCCCATGATGGACTCAAGGCGCTCATCCTGATTCATGGCACCAGTTGGGTGCGCATTGAACAAGCGTACTTGAGATAGCGGAGCAGGCCCGATGAAATCGGACTTACTGTTCACGTTCGGACATGCTTCCAGACATACACCACATGTCATACATTTTGATAATTCATATGCCCACTGACGCTTTTTCTCAGGCATACGCGGTCCAGGACCAAGATCATATGTTCCATCGATCGGGATCCATGCTTTCACTTTCTTCAGACTGTCGAACATGCGGCTGCGGTCTACCTGCAGGTCGCGGACGACAGGGAAAGTGCGCATTGGCTCAAGACGGATCGGCTGTTCTAATTGATCGACCAATGCCGTACAAGATTGTCTCGGCTTTCCATTGATCACCATTGAACAAGCTCCACATACCTCTTCCAGACAGTTCATATCCCAGTTGATCGGAGTGGTGTGCTCCCCTTTTGCATTGACCGGATTACGACGGATTTCCATCAAGGCGGAAATCACGTTCATATTCGGACGATAATCAAGTTCGAACTCTTCTTGGAAAGGAGCAGTTTCCGGGCTTTCTTGACGAGTAATGATAAAACGGACTTTTTTATTTTCACTCATCATTTACTTCCCCCTTTGCTCTTAGAATAGTCACGCTTACGTGGTGCGATCAATGAAGTATCAACTTCCTCGTAATGGAATTCCGGAGTGTTCGTCGCGGCATTGTATTTCGCCATCGTCGTTTTCAGGAATTCTTCGTCATTACGTTCAGGGAAATCAGGTTTGTAATGGGCTCCACGGCTCTCATTACGATTTAATGCACCGATTGTAATAACACGGGCAAGCTGAAGCATGTTCCACAATTGACGGGTGAATGTCGCCCCTTGGTTGCTCCATTTAGCCGTATCATTGATATTGATATTTTGGTAACGTTCCATCAGTTCCTGGATCTTTTCATCCGTTTGTTTCAGCTTATCGTTATGACGTACAACCGTTACGTTATCCGTCATCCATTCCCCAAGCTCTTTATGGATGACATACGCATTTTCAGTGCCATTCAGGGACATGATGTTGTTCCATTTTTCTTCTTCCTGTTTCACATAGCGGTCGAATAGGGAAGATGGAACGGATTCAACTGTTTTCTCAAGTCCTTCAATATACTTAATCGCATTTGGACCTGCCACCATACCGCCATAGATAGCGGATAGCAATGAGTTAGCCCCTAAGCGGTTACCACCGTGCTGAGAATAATCGCATTCCCCTGCTGCGAATAATCCAGGAATATTCGTCATTTGATCATAATCGACCCATAGTCCACCCATCGAATAGTGAACGGCAGGGAAGATTTTCATTGGTACTTTACGCGGGTCATCACCCATGAACTTCTCATAGATTTCGATGATACCGCCAAGCTTGATATCAAGCTCTTTTGAATCCTTATGAGATAGATCCAGGTAAACCATGTTCTCGCCATTGATACCAAGCTTCTGGTTTACGCACACGTCAAAGATTTCACGTGTGGCAATATCACGCGGTACAAGGTTTCCGTATGCAGGGTACTTCTCTTCAAGGAAGTACCACGGTTTACCGTCTTTATACGTCCAGACACGTCCACCTTCACCACGTGCAGATTCACTCATGAGGCGAAGCTTATCATCCCCTGGAATCGCTGTCGGGTGAATCTGGATGAACTCACCATTTGCATAGTACGCACCTTGTTGATACACGATCGAAGCGGCTGAACCTGTATTGATGACAGAGTTTGTAGATTTACCGAAGATGATCCCCGGTCCACCTGAAGCCATAATAACGGCATCCGCTGCAAATGATTTGATTTCCATTGTTTGAAGGTTTTGGGCAACGATCCCTCTTGCAACTCCCTCG